>LIQL01000110.1 GCA_001418405.1 Streptomyces diastatochromogenes
ATCGTGATGGTCGGCGACAACGACGCCGGCGGCATCGCCACCTACGCCCAGGCCGGGCAGAACTACGGCTACTCCCTGTTGTGGGTCCTGCTCCTCCTCATCCCCGTCCTGATCGTCAATCAGGAGATGGTGGTACGGCTGGGCGCGGTCACCGGCGTGGGCCACGCCCGCCTGATCATCGAACGGTTCGGCCGCTTCTGGGGCTGGTTCAGCGTCGGCGACCTGTTCCTGCTGAACTTCCTGACGCTGGTGACGGAGTTCATCGGCATCTCACTGGCCGCCGGCTATCTCGGTGTCCCGGACTACGTCGTCGTGCCGATCGCCGCCGTCGTGCTGATCGCCGTGGCCGCCAGCGGCTCCTTCCGCCGCTGGGAGCGCGCCATGTTCGCCTTCATCGCGGCCAGCCTGCTGCTGATTCCGCTGACCTTGATGTCACATCCGCGGTGGGCCCGTGCCGCCCACGACTTCGTCGTGCCGAGCGTCCAAGGCGGCATCAGCGGCGAGGCGGTCCTGCTGATCATCGCGATCGTGGGCACCACCGTCGCCCCCTGGCAGCTGTTCTTCCAACAGTCCAACGTGATCGACAAACGCATCACCCCCCGCTTCATCGGCTACGAACGCGCCGACACCGTCATCGGCTCCCTCGTCGTCGTCCTCGGCGCCGCGGCCCTGATCATGACCGCCGACTTCGCCGCCCGGGGAACCGGCGCGCACGGCAACTTCACCGACGCCGCCGGTGTCGCCGAGGCCCTGGCCCGCCATGACGACATCCTCGGCACGCTGTTCGCCATCGTGCTGCTGGACGCCAGCATCATCGGCGCCGCAGCCGTGACCCTGGCCACCAGCTATGCCTTCGGCGACGTCTTCCACCTCCGCCACTCACTGCACCGCGGCTTCCGCGAAGCCAAACCCTTCTACGCCTCGTACAGCCTGCTGGTCCTGGTGGCCGCCGCCATCGTCCTCCTCCCCGGCGCGCCGCTGGGCCTGATCACCGAGGCCGTTCAAGCCCTGGCCGGGCTCCTGCTGCCCTCTGCCAGCGTCTTCCTGCTCCTGCTGTGCAACGACCCCGAAGTCCTCGGCCCCTGGGTCAACCGCCGCTGGCTGAACGTGCTCGCCACCGTCATCATCTCCGTCCTGCTCATGCTCTCCGGCACGCTGATGGCCACCACGCTCTTCCCCGCCATCGACGTCGCCCGGCTCCTCATCTGGCTCGCGATCGCCCTGGTCACAGCCCTGACCGGCGCCGCCATCGCGCTACGGATCACCCGCCGCCGCACACCCGCACCCCCCGCACCGGTGCTGCCACAGGCCGAGAAACTCGCCTGGCGCATGCCACCGCTGGCGCTGCTCAAGCCGGTGCGCTGGTCCACCGGCACCCGACTCGGCATGACCGCCCTGCGCGGATACCTGATCCTCAGCGCCCTGCTCCTGCTCATCAAGGCGATCCAGCTCGGCGGCGCCTGACCATGGCACCCGCACCGGCGTCAGCCGCCGGCACCTCCGTACTCGCGAGCGGCCTCGACGAGCAGTCGCACGGCCTCCTCCGGCAGATCGAGGTGCCGGACGATCCACCGCACGTCGCGGCCGTGGGTGGCCAGCACCCAGGCGGCGTAGAACCTGTTCGGATCAGGCGCGTCAGGGCCCGCCAGCCACCGTCGGATGCCGTCGGCCGGGAAGCCTTCCAGCGTCTCGGCGCTGAACCACGCCTCGTCGCTCGGCCGCGGCCGTCGCGAACGCCGGCCCCGCCGACCGCGTCTGCGCAGTACGTGCCACGCCTCGCCGAACACCACCAACACGGCAGCGGTGGAGCCGAGCAGCACGCCACTGATCACAGGGCGCTGCCGGGGAGTGGCGAGAACGAGCAGCAGCAGCTCGGCGCCGGCCACGACCAGAACCGCCACCATGGCGATGACCTCGGCATTCCACCGGCCGGGCACGATCCTCATGGCATCTCACCTTCCCCTCCCATCGTGGCTCCGAGATGCGTCCCGTGAGAAGAAGTGGCGCAGGCGGTGATGGCCGTGCTCTCGGCTGGGAGCGCGGCGCCCGTGAGGCGGCTTCTCGCTGATCAGCGCCCTGGTGGAAGTGCGCGGCGCTCACATGTTGATCATGTGCCCCGCCAGGCCGTGGATCGCTTCCTGGATCGCCTCGCCGAGGGTGGGGTGGCCGTGGACGTTGCGGGCCACCTCGTGGACGGTGAGGTCCCACTTCTGGGCGAGCGTCAGTTCCGGGAGGAGTTCGGTGGCTTCGGGGCCGATGAGGTGGGCGCCGATGATCTCGCCGTGGCGGGCGTCGCTGACGATCTTGACGAAGCCCGCGGTGTCGCCGATGCCGTGGGCCTTGGCGTTGGCGGTGAACGGGAACTTGGCCACCCGGACGTCGAAGCCCCGGTCGCGGGCCTGTTCCTCGGTCCAGCCGAAGCTGGCGATCTGCGGCTGGCAGAACGTCACCCGCGGGATCATCACGTAGTCCAGTTCCATGGTCTCCGCGCCGCCGATGGTCTCCGCCGCCACGATGCCCATCGCCTCGGCGGCGTGCGCCAGCATCAGCTTGGCGGTCACGTCCCCGATGGCGAAGAGGTGCGGCACGTTCGTCCGGCACCGGCCGTCGACGTCGATGGCGCCGCGCTCGGTCAGCCGCACGCCGGTGTTCTCCAACCCGAAGCCGGTGGTGCGGGGTTGGAATCCGATGGCCTGGAGGACCTGGTCGGTCTCCAGGGTCTGGCGCTGGCCGCCGGTGGTGACCGTGACGCGCACCCGCTCCCCGGAGTCGTCGATCCCCTCGACACGGGTGGACGGCAGGACGTTGATGCCCAACTTGCGGTAGCGCCGGGCGAGTTCGGCGGATACCTCGACGTCCTCCAGCGGGACGACGCGGTCCAGGAACTCGACGAGGGTGACCTCCACGCCGTAGTTGTGGAGGACGTAGGCGAACTCGACGCCGATGGCGCCCGCGCCGGCGATGACGATGCTCCGCGGCAGTTCGTCGGAGAGGATCTGCTCCTCGTAGGTCACCACCCGGCGGCTGAGCGAGGTGCCGGGCAGCAGTCGGGTCACCGAGCCGGTGGCGATGATCGCGTGGTCGAACGACAGGGTCTCGGTCCGGCCTTCGCCCAGGGTGACGTGCAGGGTGTGCGGGTCGATGAACGCGCCGACCCCCTCGAACTGCTCGATCTTGTTCTTCTTCATCAGGAAGTGCACGCCCTTGGCCCGGCCGTCGGCCACCTTGCGGCTGCGCAGGTACGCCTCCCGGTAGTCGAAGGTGACGCTGCCCTCGACGTGCATCCCGAAGGTCTTCGCCTCCCGGTTCACGAGGTGGGCGATCTCGGCGTTGCGGAGCAGCGCCTTCGACGGGACGCAGCCGATGTTGAGGCAGACCCCGCCCCAGTACTTGGCCTCGACGATCGCCGTGCGCAGGCCGAGTTGGGCGGCCCGGATGGCCGCGACGTACCCACCCGGGCCGGCGCCCAGGACCACCACGTCGAAGTGCGGACTCATGCCCGCCGTCCGCGTCGTTCGCCGTCGTGGGCGCGGGACGGGGACCGTCCGGTGATTCGCTCGCTCATGCTCGGCAGCCTAAGCGGGGGTGCCCGGGGCCGCAGCGCGCCGCGGTCCAGCCGGGGGCCGGCGGTGCGGTGCGACGGCTGCGGCGGTGCAGGTGGGCGGTGGCCGCGGCCCCGTCGGCGGCACGGCTGCCGGGCGGTTCGGCGACGGCGGGCGGGCCGGGCCGGAGCTCCGCTGCGTTCAGGCCGCCTGCGGGGCCCCGACGAGTTGCTGTACCAGTTCGTGTTCGTCGGACTGCGAGAGGGACGTCTTCAGCACCGTTCCGCCCAAGGGCTGGAGGGCGGCGGCGAACTGGCCCTCGTTGAGCTTCGTGGCCATGACGACGACGGCGGCCTTGCCTGGTTCGAGCAGTTCGTGGGCGCGGTCGCGGAACCGCTTGTCGAGACCGGACTGGTTGAGCTTGCCCGCCAGTCCGCCCAGTGCGGCGCCCAGCAGCCCGATGGCCGGCATGAGGAACAACATGCCCATGACCAGGCCCCACAGTGCTCCCGCGGTCGCCGAGGTCGCGATGGCGCGGCGTGGAATGTCGTCGTGCGTGTCGACGTGGGTGTGCCCGTCGGCGTCGGCGGAGACCACGGCCAGGCCGGTGAGGACGACGGCGTGCTTGCGTTCCAGCTCCAGGATGCGGCTCTCCGCCCGCTTGGCGTGCTCCGCGCTGTCGTACCCGATCATGATCAAGTCTGACATGGGTGCCTCCCTCGCCTCAGGAGGCCACCGGCTCACGCACGACCGGACGCGCCTCGCGGTGTCGGCGCCTGGCGTGCGCGGTCAGGTGTGAGTGCCTCCTCCTTCTTCAAGCTAGCCCCGGCCCACCACCGTGTGCACTTCATGCGCGCGGGGCCGGGCGCCGGCAGGCGTCCGGCCGGACCGTCGGATCTGCGCCACGCTCCCCCAGGCACGGTCTGGGGACCCGCCAGCACGCGGCGAGGGCCCGGCGACCGAAGTCGCCGGGCCCTCGCCGTGCCGCCGTGACGGGTGTCAGTTCGCCGTGTCGTGGCTGAGCTCGATGTCGCACTCGGCCTGTCCGGAGGCGGTCAGCCGCAGCGGGGTGGCGGCCGGCGGATAGCCGCTGGCGATCAGCGTGTACTCGCCGCTGTCGAGGTCGGTGAAGACGTACTCACCGTCGTGACCGCTGGTGGCGCTGCCGACGACGTTGCCCGCCGGGTCCAGCAGGGTCACCCGGGCGTCGTCGACCGAGTTGCCCTGGGCGGTCCGGACGGTGCCGCGGACCTGTGCGCCCAGCGTCAGCCGGACCTCGTACCAGTTGCGGGAGCTGGCGGCGACCTCGACCTGGAGGGCCGACGGACGGTGGCGCTCCGCGCTGACCGCCAGGGTGTAGCTGCCCGGGGTCAGTTCGTCGAACGCGAATCCGCCGTCCTGGCCGACGACGCCGGAGGCCACGACCTCGCCGCGGACGTCGGTGGCCACGACCAGCGCACCGGGGACCGGGTCGTCGTTCTTCTCCTCGCGGACCTCGCCGGACAGGCCGGCCGCGCCGCTGAGCGTCAGGTCGAACGAGACCGCTTCGGCGCCCACCACGACGGTCAGGGCCTGCGGCTTGCGGGCGCCCGCCGAGCCGATCAGCACGTACGTGCCTGGCCCGGTGGTCGGCAGCGCGTAGCCGCCGTCCGCGTCGGTGGTGGTGCGGCCGAGCTGCCGCCCGCCGACGCTGATCAGGGTGACCGCGGCCTGGGGAACCGGCCGGCCGCCGCTGTCGCGGACGGTGCCGCTGATCAACGCGCCGGACGCGGCGTCCGGGACGCTCTCGGCGGCCACGGCGGCCGGAACGACCGCCTCCGGGGCCGGGACGGCGACCGGAGCGGCGTCCGCCGCGGCCGGTGCCTCGCCGTTGGGCTCGGCCTCCGCCTGGGCCCGTGCCTGGAGGCCGGAGATCTGCCGCAGCGGCACCTCCTTGATGAACCACATCAGCACGAAGGCCAGCGCGACGACGACGGCACCCATCAGGAAGACGGTGTGCATGGAGTCGGCGAAACCGCGCTTGAACGGCTCGGCCAGTCGCGGGTCCAGGTGCTGGATGAACGAGGAGTCGCTCAGCACGCCCGAGGAGGCACCGCCGGTGGGGTGCTTGAGCATGTCCAACACCGGCTTGCTGGCCGGGTCGTGCAGGACCGCGGGGTCCTTGAGCGCGCTCTGGAAGCGCGCGGTGGACGCGGCGGTCTTGAACGCGTCGCCGATCTTGTCGCCGACCGTGCTGAACAGCACCGACAGGAAGATCGCGGTACCGGCGGTGGCGCCCATCTGCCGGAAGAACGTGGAGGAGGCGGTGGCCACGCCCATGTCCTGCGGCGGAACCGCGTTCTGCACGGCCAGCACCAGGGTCTGCATGCAGCCGCCCAGGCCGAGGCCGAAGACCAGCATGTAGACCATGGTTTCCCACAGCGGGGTGTCCCATTGGACCCGGTAGTGGAAGAGCAGCATGGCGGCGACCATCAGGGCGGTGCCGATGATCGGGAAGATCTTGTAGCGGCCGGTCTTGGCGGTGATCTGGCCGGACGCGATGGAGGCGATCATCATGCCCGCCATCAGCGGCAGCATCTGCAGGCCCGACATCGTGGGGCTGGCGCCCTTCACGATCTGGAGGTACTGCGGGATCATCAGCATCCCGCCGAACATGCCCATGCCGATCAGCACGGACAGCAGGCTGGTCTTGCTGAAGGTGCCGTTGCGGAACAGCCGCATCGGGATCAGTGCGTCGTCACCGATCCAGCGCTCCACGAAGATCCAGGCGATGATCCCGACCACGCCGATGACGTAGCAGGAGATCGACTCCGCCGAGGTCCAACCCCACTCCCGGCCCTGCTCGGCGACGAGCAGCAGCGGGACGACGCCGACGGTGATGGTGAGCGCGCCCCACCAGTCGATGCGGCGGCTGCGGCGGGTGTGCGGGATGTTGAGGACCTTGGCCACGACGAACAGCGCGATGATGCCGATCGGCACGTTGACCAGGAAGACCCAGCGCCAGCCGGTGATGCCGAGCAGGCTGGCCTGGCCGGCCAGCGCGCCGCCGATCAGCGGACCGGCGACGCTGGAGGTGGCGAACGTACCGAGCATGTAGCCCTGGTACCGGGCGCGCTCCCGGGGCGGGACGATGTCACCGATGATCGCCAGTGCCAGCGACATCAGACCACCGGCGCCCAGGCCCTGGAGGGCGCGGAACCCGGCGAGTTCGGTCATCGAGGTGGAGAAGGTGCAGAGCACCGAGCCCACCACGAAGATGCTGATCGCGGCCAGGTAGTAGGGCTTGCGGCCATGGAGGTCGGACAGCTTGCCGTACAGCGGGGTGGCGATCGTGGAGGTGATCAGGTAGGCCGTGGTCGCCCAGGCCTGCTCGCTGAGCCCGTGCAGGTCGTCGGCGATGGTCCGGATGGACGTGCTGACGATCGTCTGGTCGAGTGCGGCGAGGAACATCCCCAGCATCAGGCCGCTGAGGATGGTGAGGATCTGGCGGTGGCTGAGTCCCCCGGCCCCGGGTATCGCCTTGGCTTGCGCCCCTGGCGGAGAGGTGGCTGTGCTCATCTACGTATCTCTCCCTGCTCCACGGTGGCGCCCTGGTCTCCGTCTGGGCCCGGCCGTGCGTGTTGACGTTCTGCAAAGTCCTTGTTGAGCCGACCCATCAGCCGGATCAGGTCGGCCCGGTCCTGCGCCGACCAGGCTTCGAGGATCTCGGCCAACTCGGCGTCACGCTGACGCCGGTAGTCCTCGAAGCGGGCCCGCCCCGCCTCGGTGGCGGTCAGCAGCGAACCGCGCCGGTCCTCCGGATCCGGTCGGCGCGCGACCAGGCCGCGCTCGACCAGCGAGCGCACCTGTCGGCTGACGGTGGACAGGTCCAGGAAGGCGTCGGCGGCCAGATCGGTCGCCCGCTGGTCGCCTCCGCACACCAGCCTGGCCAGCAGTACCCGGTCGGCCGCCCCGGCGTCGTGCTTGACCCGTTGTTTCCAAGCTGCGATCAGCCGGGTGAATCGGACCATTTCCGTCCCGAGCCCCGCGGCTGCTTCGTCCAGGCTCGACGTGGCGGTGATCTCCGAGATCCCAGCCCCGTCGCAGGCATGGACCGTGCCGTTGCTCATCGTCGTGATCCCTCGCACTGAATGCGTGCATGCGTAACTCCGTGATCCAGCCGGTCCACTGGATACGTTGCTTGTATCCAGCAAGCATAGCGGGTGCGTGCGGGTGCCACCGACCACAGGGCGAATTCATGCGGCGCGAAGGAGCACCGAAACTCCAACCGTGCGCCCCCGACACCACCACCCCCGTGGCAAACCGCCACCACTGGGTAGGCATGCCGGAAATGCGCCATTTATTCGGCAATCAGGAAGGAGATGCCATGTCGTCGAAGCGTCGCCGCAAGAAGAAGTCGCGCCGCAAGCACGCGGCCAACCACGGCAAGCGCCCACAGTCCTGAACCACTCGGCACCCCAGCAGGGGCCGGACGGTCCGGGCGGTTGCCGGGCGACACCCCACCGGCAACCGCCCGGGTTCCCCAGACCCCCTCGCCCGACACACCCAACACTTGGTTTTCCAAAGTCGCAGCTTGGAAAAACCAAGTTCCGCGGCTACGCTCCCCCTTCGAGATCAGGAACGGGAAGACGGCGGCCACGCCCCTCCCCTTCCTCGACGTCCTGGCTGATCGTCGAGGAATGCGCCGGCGCCGGCAGCGCGCGGGCCGGAGACGGACGAAGACGAAGGAGACGAACATGCGCGTGGTGGTCCTCTGCGGCGGAGAGAGCGCCGAACGGGACGTCTCCCTGGCCTCCGGCCGGTCGGTGGCCAGGGCCCTCCTCGACCTGGGGCACGAGGTGACGCTGGTCGACCCGGCCGCCGTGGTGCCGGTCCTGGCCGGACCGCTGCATCCCGGCGACGTGGTCGACGCGTCGACGGTGGGGAAGGAGCCGCCGTCCCTCTCGGAGGTGCAGCAGTGGAGACGGCGGATGCACGCCGCCCTGACCGGGGGTCCGGTCCTGGAACTGCTCCGCGACGCGGATGTGCTGTTCCTGGCGTTGCACGGCGGCTGGGGCGAGGACGGGCACGTCCAGGCTCTCTTGGAGATGGCCGGCCTGCGGTTCACTGGTGCGGGCAGTGCGGCGTGCGCGGCGGCCTGGCACAAGGGGCGGGCGCAGGCGGCGATGGGCGCGGCCGGCGTGCCGGTGATCGAGCGGGTGGTGTGGCGGCCCGGGGCGGCCGAGGTGCCGCCGGACGTGCGGCGCCTGGCTGCGGACGGCCCGGTGGTCATCAAGCCGGTGGTGGGCGGTTCCAGCGTGTCGGTCCACCACGTGGCCGGCCCCTCGCAGTTGGCGGAGGTCGCGGCCGAGGCCCGCGCCGGCGGCGTGGAGCTCATGGCGGAACCGTTCCTCCCGGGGCGGGAATTCACCGTCGGCGTGGTCGGCGGTCAGGCGCTCCCCGTGGTGGAGATCGAGCTGACCACGGCGGTGTTCGACTACGCGGCCAAGTACCAGCCGGGCGCGGTCAACGAGGTGTGCCCGGCACAGGCGCCGGCCGAACTCACTGCGCGGCTCCAGGAGTTGGCCCTGCGCGCGCACCGGACCCTCGGGTTCGGCGATGACGCGTACTCCCGCACCGACTTCCGCTGCGACGCCGACGGCGAGCCGAGGTGCATCGAAGTGAACGCCCTCCCGGGCCTGACGGCGACGAGCCTGTTGCCGCGGGCGGCCGCGGGCGCCGGGTGGACCTACCCCGACCTGATCCGGCGCATCATGGACCTCTCGCCCCGCTGAGTCCGCCCGTCCCGCCTGGTCGACGGGCTGCGGGCGTTCCGCCACCGTCACGGCGGGCGCCTCGGGCGCCGCCCCGTGACCGGGCACCGCCCGGCTCACCTGCTGACGTGCGGGGCACAAGTGGCCCCGCACGCGGAGCGCCGCGTCGCCGTCGCCGGCGGACGGGGCGGTTTCGAGGGCGGGTGCGCGCCGTCGCGTGCGGGGCCGGTCGGCGACGTCAGTGGGCGATGCCGTCGATCAGTTCGCGGGCGCCCTGCCGCAGCAGCGCGACGGCGACGGAGGTGCCCAGCGTCTCGGGGGTCAGCGGACCGGCCCACTCGTGCGCGTTGAGGACGGTCTTGCCGTCGGGCGTGAAGACGCTGGCCCGCAGGGAGAGCTCCCCGCGCCGGTCGGTGGTGGCGAACCCGGCGATGGGGCTGTTGCAGTGGCCCTGGAGGACGTGCAGCAGCATCCGCTCGGCCACGGTCTCGCGGTGCGTGGCGGGGTCGCCGAGGCCGCTGACGGCGTCGATGGTGTCGGCGTCGTCCTCGCGGCACTGGAGCGCCAGGACGCCGGCGCCGATGGGCGGGCACATGGCGTCCACCGACAGGATCTCGGTGATCACGTCGGGGCGGCCGATCCGCTCCAACCCGGACACGGCGAGCAGCAGGGCGTCGGCCTCACCGGCAGCCAGCTTTTCCATGCGGCGGTTGGCGTTGCCGCGCATCGGCACGCAGTCCAGGTGCGGGTGCGAGGCGGCGAGCTGGGCGATCCGGCGCACCGACGAGGTGCCGATCCGGGTCCCGGCGGGCAGTTCGTCGAGGGTGAGCCCGCCCGGGTGGATCAGCGCGTCCCGGACGTCGTCCCGCTTGAGGAAGGCCGCGAACGTCGTGCCGGCCGGCAGCGGCCGGTCACCGGGGATGTCCTTCACGCAGTGCACCGCGAGGTCCGCCTGGCCCGCCAGGAGGGCGGCGTCGACCTCCTTGGTGAACGCGCCCTTCCCCTCCACCTGCGACAGCGCCCCCATCCATCGGTCGCCGGTCGTCTTGACGGGGACGACCTCGGTGGTGATGCCGGGGTGCAGCGCGGCCAGTTCGGTACGGACGCGCTCCACCTGGGCCAGGGCCATCGGAGAGTCACGGGACACGATGCGAATCAGTTCTGGGGCGGACATGGCGCCGATGATAGACCGTCAAATTCGGACAGTTACCGACAGCGCGTCGGAGTTCGAGTGCGTCGCGTCACGCCGCTCGGCCCCCGTCCCGCTCCCACCAGGCACTCCCCAGGTCCGGCCTGCGCGGTACGGTCCGGGCATGTCCCGATCAAGCACTCAGGGCGGAGCGGAGCATCGACCGCCCTCTCCCGCCGGCACCGCCCACGTCGCCCTTGGGCCCGTGACCGCCGACGACCTCGCCCGCGCCGTCCGGCTCGCGGTGGCGCTCCTGCGCACCGCGCCGGCCTCCGCCTGGGACGGCCGGGCGGCCGGCTCGTTGGCCTGGGACTGCTGGGAGACGGTCGAGCACCTGAGTGACGACCTGTTTGCCTACGCGGCCCAATTGGGGCCCAGTACACCGCCGTTGGACGGCACGGTGCCCTTCGTCTGGCGGCGGAACCGTCCCGGCGGACCGGCCAACGCGGTGCATGCGGACCGCGCCGCCGGGCCCGCCGGGCTCCTGCAGACCCTGGAAGCGTGCGGCGCCCTGCTGGTCGCCATGGTGCGGACCACACCCGCGGAGGTCCGCGCCCATCACGTCTTCGGGAACTCGGACCCGGAGGGGTTCGCGGCGATGGGGATCGTGGAGACGGTGGTGCACACCCATGACCTGGCAGTGGGGCTCGGACTGGACTGGGATCCGCCGGCCGACGTGTGCGCGCGGGTGCTGGCCCGGCTGTTCCCCGACGTCCCGGCCGGGGCGGATCCGTGGCCGACGCTGCTCTGGGCGACCGGACGCACCGCCCTCCCCGGACGTCCGCGCCGCACCGCCTGGCGCTGGGACGGCACCGTGCGGCCGTAGGGGCCGCAGCGGCCGGAGGGCGCGCGGTCAGTGCCGGGACCAGGGGTGTCGGAGCCGGATCCAGATGTCCCGGGCCCGGCGGCCGGCCTCGGTGCGGCTGTGGGCGACGAGCCGCTGAGCCTGTTCCTCGGTCTCGACCATCGGGCCCGAGCCCCGCAGGGGCTTGCCGGCCGTCTCGTGGAGGAACAGCGTCGACACGAAGCCGATCACGCCGGCGGCCATCAGGTAGTACGCGGGGACCATGTGGCTCCCGGTGAGCTGCACCAGCCCCGAGGCGAACAGTGGCGTGGTGCCGCCGAACAGCGACACGGAGATGTTGAAGGAGATGGACAGCGCGCCGTACCGCAGCCGGGTCGGGAAGAGCGCCGGGAGGGTCGCGGCGGAGGTACCGGCGAAGCACACCAGCAGCAGGCCGAGGATGAGGCAGCCGAGGGCGGGGAACAGGATGCCGCCGGCCCGGATCAGGAGCACCGCGGGAGCGGCGAGCGCGATCAGGGCGAGGCTGCCGGCCAGGAAGACGGGGCGGCGGCCCCACCGGTCGGAGGTGCGGCCGACGGTGGTGATGGTGAGCACCACGACGATCATGGTGCCGAGGACGAGCAGCTGGGCGGTGAGCGGGTCCTGGCCAAGGGTCTCGGTCATGAAGGTGGGCAGGTAGGACGTCACCATGTAGTTGGTGACGTTGTAGAGCAGCACCAGGCCCATGCAGATCAGCACCGCCTGCCAGTGCCTGGTGAAGATCTCCTTCAGTCGACCGTGGCCGGACTGCCGGGCGTCCTCCACCGGGTCGTCGCCACCCGTGGCGCGGGCCTCCTCCGCCGCTCGGTGGGCCTGCTCCGCCTCGCGCTGGAAGGCGGGGGTCTCCTCCAGTCGCAGCCGCATGTAGAGGCCGATGAGCCCGAGCGGTCCGGCGACGAGGAACGGCAGCCGCCAGCCCCAGGAGACCAGTCCGTCCTCGCCGAGCACTCCGGTGAGGACGGTGACCAGGCCCGATCCGAGCGAATAGCCGACGAAGGTGCCGAAGTCGAGCCAGCTGCCGAGGAATCCGCGCCGTTTGTCCGGGGCATATTCGGCGATATAAGTGGTGGCTCCGGCATATTCGCCGCCGGTGGAGAATCCCTGCACCAAACGGCAGATCAGCAGCAGAATCGGCGCGACGAAACCGACGGAGTGATAACCCGGCAGGAATCCGACGGCGAAGGTGCTGATCGCCATCATGATCATGGTGGCGGCGAGGACCCGTTGACGGCCGATGCGGTCCCCGAGCGGGCCGAAGACCATGCCGCCGAGTGGTCGCACGAGGAATGCGGCGGCGAAGGTCGCGAACGACGAGACCACCTGGGCGCCGGGCGAACTGGCCGGGAAGAACACCTTCCCCAAGGTGCCCGCCAAATAGGCGTAGACGCCGAAGTCGAACCACTCCATCGTATTGCCGAGGGCCGCGGCCGAGACCGCCCGGCGCACCGCCGGCCGGTCGGTGACCATCACGTCCCCGGCGCTCAGCGGCTGTTTCCGGCGGCGCAGCAGAATGCGCAGGAGTCGGTCGGTGGCGGCACTGCCCTGGCCGCTCGCTTTTCGAACCGGGCGCCGACCCGGCGGATTGCGGCGGGCGGCGCTCATTTCACCCCGTCGGGGAGCGGAATTCGGTGCCTCATATTCGTCATTATTTCCCCGGGGGTTCCGCGGCGAGAGCAGCTCCGTCGCCGCCGCGTGTCGGGCGGCGCCCCGTGCCGAGTCCCTTCCGGACGGCCGGGAGCCCGGGCCGGCGGCAGGCCGACCCGGGCTCCCGGTACCCGGCTGGTGTGCGGACCGTGCTGCGCTCGCCTAGGCGTGCTTCGACGAGATGAGGTGGGCGAAGGCCACGACGTTGGACATGTAGTCCTTGACCTTGTGGTCGTACGAGCCACCGCAGGTGATCAGGCGGAGCTGGGCGTCCGGGGTGTCGGCGTAGACCTTGTCGTTGGGGAAGCTCGCCTTGCTGAAGGTCTCGACCGAGTCGATCTTGAAGGTGGCGACGATGCCGTCCTCGCGGGTGATCTCGACGGTGGCGCCGGGACGGAGGGTCTCCAGTTGGAGGAAGACCGCCGGGCCGGTCTTGGTGTCCACGTGTCCCGCGACGATGGCGGCACCGCGCTCTCCCGGCGCCGCGCCGTCCTGGTACCAGCCGACGAGGTTCTTGTCGGCGGCCGGGGGCGGATTGAGCTGCCCGGTGGGGGCGAGGGTCAGCGAGGTGAAGGGCGCGTCGACGGCGATCTCCGGGATCGTCAGCCGCTTGGGGGCGGAGCGGGGCAGCGACAGGTCGGAGACAGGGGCGGCGGGCCCGTCGTGGGCGGCGACCCCGGGACGGGACTGCGATTTGGCGTCCGCCGTGGTGTCCACGGAGTTGTAGACGAGGAAGGAACCCAGCAGAAATGCTCCCGCGGCCCAGACCAAGCCGCGTCCCACGGGGCGGGCGGCGGCTGCCTTGGGCGGATCGGGGTTCGGATTCGGCTGGGGAGACTGCTGGGCGGTCATGGGGGGGCCTTTCGTGAGCGGGCGGGGCGCGGTGCGGAGGAGCCGCCGCGCGGCGGCGTCAGCGGGCCGGTCGGTCCGCACGGACCTGCGGAGCTGCGGTGACGTCTACGCAATCGCCGCGGCCACCGCCCGGCGAGGACGGTGGCCGCGACTGCACATCGACCTCCGGAGGTGGCAGCCCTATCAGGCTGCGGTGCCCGACGCGTTGCGGCGACGCAGCATGTAGGCACCGGCGCCCAGACCGCCGAGCATCAGGACGGAACCGGCGGCCAGGCCGCTGCCCGACATCGCCATGCCGCCGCCACCGGTGTGGACGCCGCCGTGCGGGCGACGGCCCCAGTGGTCACCACCGCGACCGCCGTGGTCGCGGTCGCCCCAGCCACCGTGGTCACGGTCGCCACGGCCGCCACCGTTGTCGCGGTCGCCACGGCCGCCACCGTTGTCGCGGTCACCGCGACCGCCGTGGTCACGGTCGCCACGGCCACCGTGGTCGCGGTCACCGCGGCCGCCACCGTTGTCGCGGTCGCCACGACCGCCGTGGTCACGGTCGCCACGGCCACCGTGGTCGTCGCCGTAGTTGCTGCTGGTGTCCCAGTCGCCGGTCACCGGCATGGCCAGCGCGCCACCACCGGTGTGCACGCCGCCGTGCGGGTGGCGGTGGTGACCGCCCCAGCCACCGTTGTCGCGGCCACCTCGGCCACCGTTGTCACGGTCGCCACGGCCACCGTTGTCACGGTCGCCACGGCCACCGTGGTCGCGGTCACCACGACCGCCGTGGTCGCGGTCACCACGACCGCCACCGTGGTCGCGGTCACCACGACCGCCGTGGTCCCGGTCGCCGCGACCGTGGTCGTCACCGCTGACCGAGGTCCCGATGCCCGAGGTGAAGCCCTCGGCCAGACCCATGGCAGACGCGGCGGGTGCTGTGATCGTGAACGCCGCCATGACGGCGGCGGAAGCGAACAGAGTGCGGGCAGTGCGCATGGAGTCATGTTCCTTTCGGCGCGACTGCGAAGGCTGACACTTCGTCGGCACATCGGATCGCAGTAGCGACGTGATCACCGTCAGCCGGATTCGAGCGCGGCACCACCGGAGAACGTCGCATTCGGGGGACAACGTCGGCTCTTCGGGTGGCGGAGGCACACGTATTCACCCGTTGGACGGTGGGTGGCTCCGGCGTGTCGTCATCAAGTTGGGCTAGAGGGCCGCTAAAGGGGCCCGGTAAAGGCCCCCAGGAGCCCTCGGTGCAGCACTTGGCACGGCGGAACCCGGACGCCGGGCGGAGCCGAACGCCGACCGCGGGTCCGAGCGCGCGCCGGGCGCCCGGCGCGTCCCAGGCACCCCCAGGCACGGCATCGCCAGTCCCGTACCGGAATTTGAGCCACCCTCCGGCCGGGCGGACGGGGCGGCGATGCAGGCACGGACGTGACGGGAGACGTGGGGACAGGCAGGCTCCCGGGCGCCGCCGGCCGAGGCTCGGGCGCGTCGCTCCTGACGTGACATCTGCTGATGTGGCATCAATTCTGTGCTTGATTCGTGGAGTCAGGGAGCCGAGGCACCACGGCGGCCGTTGGAGCGGAACGGTGTCGCGAGGGAGCGGAGGGCGGCACATGGGCATCGGTGGGTCGGGAGAACCCGGTGGTGGGGAGGGCGGTCCGGACGGCCCTGCGATCCTGTTGGACGTCGGCGGGGTCCTGTCACCGGACCACCTGCCGGCGGCCGCGGCCGCGTGGGGCGACCGGCTCGGCATGCGGCAACACGCCTTCCTGGCCGCGCTGTTCGCAGGCAACGACGACCAGGTACTGATCGGCCGGACCGGTCAGGAGGCTTGGTGGCGCCTGGTCCGGCGGCGACTGGGAACCACCCCGGCCCTCATGACGGAGATCCGGCGGGACCTGGCCGCCCGGCAGCGGTGGGACGCCGAGCTGGTGGCCGGGGTGCGGGCACTGCGCGGCCGGGCCCGGACCGTCCTGGTCAGCAATGCCCGGCCCGAGCTGCGCCCCGCGCTCGCCGCCGCCGGGGTGCTGGACGCCGTCGACGGCACCGTGCTGTCCTGCGAGGTCGGCTGCGCCAAGCCCGACCCCCGCATCTACGTGCTGGCACTGCGGCGGGCGGGCGTGGCGGACCCGGCGCGGGCCTTGTTCGTCGACGACACCGCGGGGCACGTGCACGCCGCCCGGGCGCTGGGCATGGCCGGTCACCTGCACGCGGACACCGGGGGCACGCTCGTGCGGATCGAGGAGTTCGTGGGGACGGCGGCCGGGGGCGGCTGAGCCGAGCCCGTCCGCTCAGCCGGTGCCGGCCCGCAGCGCCTCCTGGACGATGGCTTCCAGGCGGGCGTGATGGGCTCCGCGCCAGTAGACGCGTCCGCACGCGGTGCACTGCGCGAAGACGTCGTAGGTGCGCTGGGTGCCGTGGTGGAGCTGCTCGTGGACCGCGTCCTTGTCGGCGGCGGCCAGGCGGCCGTTGCACGCGGTGCAGCGGGTCCACGGGGCGAGGGTGGGCGCGAACCTGCCCAGCACGTCCCGGAGTTGGTCGTCCGGACGGTCGCTGTAGACGTAGGCGCCCGCCCAGATCTCCCGGCGTTGGAGCAGCCCGCGGTCCCGGGAGAGCAGGACGCGTCGTTCTTCGGCGGAGCGCGCGGCCAGGGCCGCGTCGCCCGGGTCCTCGTTGGTGTACGCCGCGTCGACCCCGAGCAGGCGGAGTCGGCGGGCGAGGGTGCCGAGGTGCACGTCGAGCAGGAAGCGCAGCGGTGCCCCGGGGACGTGCTGCGGACGCTCGACGGCACGGACCTCGATGTGTTCGCCCTGCTGCGGGACGTGCGAGACGGACACCTCCGCGCCGTCCGCGACCAGCCGTCCGACCTCGGTGAGCGGGACGCCCAGCGATTCGACGACGTGACCGAGGGTCGAGGCGCCGTCGGTCACGAAGGGCGTGCGACCGGCGCTGCGGGCCGCTCCGACGAAGAGGTGCAGTTCCGGGGCGAAGCTGAGGGCGATCTCGGGTCCGTTCACGTCGCTCAGCATGGCACCGGGCGGGCCGCGCCAACCAGTGGATTTGCCCGGCGAGCGGCCCGGAGCGGCGTCCGCCGGTGTCGCATCCGGCCCTGCGGCGCTACGTACGGACCGTAGCGGTCGGGCCCGCGGATTGTGCACCGCGGCACAGGACCCGTCCGGCCCCCGCCCCTAGCCTCACCTGCACGTCAGCAACATCAGCGACACCAACGAGGGGCGGCACCGGTGAACTGGCTCATCCACGACTACCGCGAGAAGGACCTCGCCGAAGTGGTCCACCTGATCGACTCCACGGCCGAGTTGGGACAGGAGTCCGTCTTCTCGCTCGCCGAGTGCATCAGCGCCCTGACCTCGCGGCAGCCCGCCGTGGTCGCCGTCCACCAGGGCACCCCCATCGGCGCGGCGCTCGCCTGCGTCGCGGGCGAACGGGGCTGGGTGATGCGGATCGCGATCTCCTCGGCCTGGCGCGGCCGGGGGCTGGCCAGCGCGCTGCTGGTCGAACTGGAGCGGCGCCTGATCGCCGCCCGGGTGAGCCGGATCGCGTACGTGCTCCCCGAGGAGGACCTGCTCGGGGAGGGCCTGCTCAACGCGGGGTACACCCGGCAGCCGGCGGTCGCGTACTTCGAGAAGGTCGAGCCGCACCACGGGCCGGCGGCCAGCCTCCTGGACGACCTGGGCGGCCGGTTCCTGCCCACCGACCTGTGGGCCAAGGTCGCCGGCATGGAGGCGGAGAAGGACCTGATCGAACGGCGGGTGGTGCTGCCGCTGGCGGAACCGGAGCGGGCGGCCCGGCACGGGGTCCGGCCGCCGCGGGCGATCGCCCTGTTCGGGCCGCCGGGGACCGGGAAGACCACCTTCGCCCGTGGGATCGCCGCCCGGCTGGGCTGGCCGTTCGTCGAGTTGCTGCCGTCCCGGTTGGCGGACGAGGGCAACCTGGCGGCGGCCCTGCGCAGCGCGTTCGCGAGGATCGCCGAACTGGAGCGGGTGCTGGTCTTCATCGACGAGGTCGAGGAGATCGCACCGGTGCGCAGCGAGCCGGCGCAGCCGGGCGGGCTGCACGGGGTCACCAACGAACTGCTCAAGCTGATCCCCGGCTTCCGGGAGCAGGACGAGCGGCTGCTGGTGTGCGCCACCAACTCCATCCGCTCGCTCGACCCGGCGTTCCTGCGCCCCGGGCGCTTCGACTACCTGATTCCGATCGGGACGCCCGACCCGGCCGCCCGGGCGGCGATCTGGTCCCGCTACACCGACGGGCGGGCCGACGTCGACATCGCGGCCCTGGTCGCGGCGAGTGAGCTGTTCACGCCGGCCGACATCGAGCACGCCGCCCGGATCGCCGCCCAGGCGTCGTTCGAACGGGACCTGGAGGCGATCGGCGGCGGGTCCGCCGCCCCGGGTCGGCTCGGCGCGAGCACCGCGGACTACCTCGCCGCGATCGGCCAGTGCCGACCGACGGTGACCCCCGCGATGATCGACGAGTTCAGCGCCGACATCACCGCCCACGCCCGCTGCTGAGGACCGCGGTCGCGGCGGCCCGCGCCAACCGCCGCGACCGCGCCCCTGCGAGGGGGCGAGCGTTCTCCACCGGACCGACGACGCCGTCGCACTGCGTCTGGAGGACGTCCCTCCGTGCCGGCTCCTCCGCTGGAACGACGAAGCGCCACCCCGACCTGCCTACCGTGGAAGTGCAGCCGGACCGCACGGTGCGGCAGCGCACCGAGTGTTGTGGCACGCCGACACGGATGCGAGTCGAGAGAGGCGGGACGGCCCATGCCGGAGAATCCGCAGGCCCCGCAGGACGGACGAACCCCTCGGGCCTCCGAGGACACGACAAACCCACCAGCCCCGCGCGGCTCCGACATATACACGTCCCCCGAAGCCCGGGCCTCCGCCCCTGCGCCCGCCCCCGGCGCGCAGGTCGACCAGAGGG
>LIQL01000111.1 GCA_001418405.1 Streptomyces diastatochromogenes
CCCGGCGACAAGACCATGATCGATGCGTTGGAGCCGGCCGTGGCCGCCTTGGACACCTCGCTGGACGCCGCGGCCGAGGCGGCCGACGAGGGGGCGCTGGGCACCGTGCCGATGCTCGCCCGCAAGGGGCGCGCGAGCTATCTGGGGGAACGCAGCATCGGTCACCAGGATCCGGGGGCGACGAGCTCGGCGCTGCTGTTCGCGGCACTCGCGGGGGTGGCGCGGTGAACGGCCCGGACGCCCTGGTGGGCGTGGTGCTGGTGTCCCACAGCAAGGCCGTCGCGGAGGCGGTCGTGGAGCTGACGACGGGATTGGCCGGCGGGGGCACGAAGGCGCCGGTGGCGGCGGCCGGCGGGACGCCGGACGGCGGGCTGGGCACCAGCTCCGAGCTGATCGCGGCGGCGGCGCGGAAGGTGGACCGCGGTGCGGGGGTGGCGCTGCTGGTGGACCTCGGCAGCGCGGTGCTGACGGTGAAGGCGATGATCGCGGACGGCGACGAACTCCCGACGGGTGCCCGGCTGGTGGACGCGCCGTTCGTCGAGGGTGCGGTGGCCGCCGTGGTCAGCGCGTCGGCCGGGGCGGACCTGGCGGCGGTGGCGACGGCCGCCGAGGAGGCGTACGGCTACCGCAAGGAGTGAGGGCCCGGCCCCGGGACGCGGCGTCAGGGTTTGCGGGCGACCGCGGCGTAGCAGGCGGCCTCGGCGTCGGTGACGTGCGTGGCGTCCTCGGGGCGGTCGGGGCGCCATTGGTGCGAGAGGGTGACGCCGGGGTCGAGGAGTTCCCAGCCGTCGAAGAAGCGCAGGAACTCGGCGCGGGTGCGGAACTGCAGCTCGGTGCCGGCGTCGCGGTAGATCCCGATGATCCGCTCCATCGCGTCCGGGCTGTAGTCCGGGGTGGCGTGGGTCATGGCGAGCGTGCTGCCGCTGGGGAGGGCGGCCTTGAGGATCTCCACGACGCCGTGCGCGCGGTCCTGGCCGTCGTCGGTGACGAAGTGCATCAGGGCGTTGAGGCTCAGCGCCACCGGCCGGGTCAGGTCGAGGGTGGTGCGGAGTTGGGGCGCGGTCATGATGCCCGCGGGGTCGGTGACGTCGGCCGGTACGTAGGCGGTGCGGCCCTCGGGGGTGCCGCGCAGCAGGGCCGCGGCGTGCGCGAGGACGATGGGGTCGTTGTCGGTGTAGACGATGCGGGCGTCGGGGCTGGCGTGCTGGGCGATCTCGTGGAGGTTCGGCGGCGTGGGGATGCCGGTGCCGATGTCCAGGAACTGGCGCAGGCCGGCGGCGGCGAGGTGTCGGGTGGCCCGGTGCATGAACTCGCGGTTGATGCGGGCCGCGACCAGGGCGGCGGGGAAGACGCCGAGCACCCGGCCGGCGGCCACCCGGTCGGCCAGGAAGTTGGTCTTGCCGCCCAGGAGGTAGTCGTAGATGCGGGCCGAGTGCGCCCGGTCCAACTGCAGGTCCACCACGGGCTCGTGGTCGTTCATCGCGCGCCGCCTCCCCGGATGCGTCACCGGCCGGTCGCCCGCCGGAGGGAGCGCCGTCGTGCAGAGCACTGCCCGGTGCGCGGGCGTTCATGCGCCGGGCCGGTTCCGTGCGCCGGGTGCCCGTGTCGTGCGCCGGGGCGCCGGTGGTCGCTCGGTGCACGTCGGTGCGCGGGTTCTGATCGTTCCCGGTCGTGAGTAGTCATATGAATACGGAGCGCAGGATTATTTGTCGTCCGGTGCCACAAATCAGCGAGGTTTCCTGTTGATTGGAGGGTGAGGGCAAACCGCCCTCCCGGCGCGGGCCCCGTACCCGGTGGTGTCGCGGCGGTGCACGGCGAACGGAACGAGGACGGCGCGTGAGCACACACCGGGACCGACTTCTGCCGGCCAGCGGGCCGGACCGTGTTGCCCTGGCGGAAATAGCCGTTCCACAGGAATCGGGCGAGCAGTTGGCGCTCACCTTCCAGGCGTTCCTGGCGACCCACGCCCGGAAGTGGGTGGCCTACGCCTATCTGCACACCGGCAGCGAGGGCGCCGCCCGTGACGTGACCCTGGCGGCGTACGAACGGCTCGGCCAGGTGTGGCCGCACGCGCTGCGGCAGGCGTCGGTGGATGCCTACGCCTGGTCGCTGCTCAAGGAGCAGGTCATGGAGTGGCTGTACGACCGTCGGCAGCCGTTCGCGCTCACCGGGACCGCCGCCTTCGCCGTCGTCACCCACGCCCTGTTGCGCGAGTGCCAGCAGCAGTTCGCCATGTTGGAGAGCCAGTTGGGGCTCTACGCGGCGATCTCGCGGCTGCCGGAGCGGCAGTGCGACGTGATCGTGCTCCGGCACGTCGTCGGGTACCGCGACGGGGAGATCGCCGCGCTGCTCGGGGTGGACGAGGTCACCGTGCGCTCGTACGCGAGCCGGGGCAAGCGGAAGCTGGCCGCCGCGCTCGGCATCGATCAGGGATAGCCGGCCGGGTGGCCGGACAGCTCAGCGGGAGTCGAACATGGGGGAACGGAACATGACGAGGGCGTATCCGGAAGCGGGCGAACGGCGCGAGACCGTCGAGACGTTGCTCAGCGCCGCGGCGGCGGTGGCCGGGATCGGCGGGCTGGCGGACTTCAGCGCGCTGGACGACGCGGGGGCGCTCGACGGGCTGGGCTGCCTGGCGCCGTCCGCGCCGCCGGGGCCGGGGGCGCAGGTGCCGCCCGCGGTGGTGCCGCCGCCGGCCCGGCCCGGGCGGGCCGCACCGAGCGGGTATCCCAGCGCTCGGGACGAGGCCACCCAGGAACTCCAGTTGGCGTGCGCGCTGGTGGTCAATGCGGCGGCGGCCGCGGCGAGCCTGGAGCGGCTGGTGGACGACCACCACATCGACCCCGAGGGGGCGTTGGTCTTCGGGTGCCTGCTGCACATCACCGGGCGGTCCGCGGCGGCGCACTTCTGGTGGCACTTCGGCGCCGGGGCCGGCAGCCGGACCGCGGCGTACTGCCTGTACCTGGCGCACCGCCGGGACGGCGAGTTCCGGGACGCCGCCTACTGGCGCGAGCAGGCCGCGCACGCGCCCGACGAGGAGCCCCGGGCGGTGGCGGCGTTCGACGAGAAGCAGCTGCTGCCGGACGAGGCCCGGCACAACCTGCTCGTGCAGTGGCACAGCGGGCTGGCGCCGACGCTGCCGACCGCGCTGGAGAACGTGATCAACCGACTGGTGGTGGAGGGGGACGACGAGGACTTCGGCGCCATCCCCCGACCGTCGCCGACGCTGGTCGCGGACCTGGGACGGGCGGCGCTGCACTGATGGCGGGATCGACGAGCGCCCTCAACGCGGTCTGTTTCAGAGGAAGTTGACGCCCTGGGCCAGGGGGAGGTCGGTGGAGTAGTTGACGGTGTTGGTGGCCCGGCGCATGTAGGAGCGCCAGGCGTCGGAGCCGGATTCCCGGCCGCCGCCGGTGTCCTTCTCGCCGCCGAACGCGCCGCCGATCTCCGCCCCCGAGGTGCCGATGTTGACGTTGGCGATGCCGCAGTCGGAGCCGTCGGCGGCCAGGAACCGTTCGGCTTCCCGCTGGTCGCGGGTGAAGATGCTGGAGGACAGGCCCTGCGGGACGCCGTTCTGCAGGGCGATGGCCTGCTCCAGGGTCCGGTAGGTCAGGACGTACAGGATCGGGGCGAAGGTCTCGGTGCGGACGACGGCGGTCTGGTCGGGCATCCGGACGAGGGCGGGGCGGACGTAGGCGGCGTCGGGGGCCTCCTCGGCGAAGCGGCGGTCGCCGCCGGTGACGACGGTGCCGCCGTCGCGGCGGGCGGCGGCCAGCGCCTCGGTCATGGCGCCGTGCGCCGCGGTGCTGATCAGGGGGCCGACGAGGGTGTCCGGGTGGTACGGGTCGCCGAGCGGGAGTTGCGCGTAGGCGTGTGCGAGGCGCTCGACGAGCGGGGCGGCGAGGTCCTCGTGGACGATCAGCCGGCGCAGTGTGGTGCAGCGCTGGCCCGCGGTGCCGGCGGCGGCGAAGACCACGCCGCGGACGGTCAGGTCGAGGTCGGCGGAGGGGGTGACGACGGCGGCGTTGTTGCCGCCGAGTTCCAGCAGGCAGCGGCCGAAGCGGGCGGCGACCCGCGGCGCCACCTGCCGTCCCATTCGTACCGAGCCGGTGGCGCTGACCAGGGCCACCCGCGGGTCGTCGGCGAGCAGTTCGCCGTGTTCCGGCCCGCCGAGCAGCAGGTGGTGGACGCCGGGCGGGGCACCGGTGTCGGCGGCGGCGCGGGCGAGCAGGGCGGTGCAGGCGAGCGCGGTGAGCGGGGTGAGTTCGGAGGGCTTCCAGATGACCGGGTCGCCGCAGACCAGGGCGACGGCGGCGTTCCAGGACCACACGGCGACGGGGAAGTTGAAGGCCGAGATCACCCCGGCGACGCCGAGCGGGTGCCAGCTCTCGGAGAGCCGGTGTCCGGGGCGTTCGCCGGCGATGGTCCGGCCGTAGAGCTGACGGGAGAGGCCGACCGCGAAGTCGCAGACGTCGATCATCTCGCGGACCTCGCCCAGCGCCTCGGAGCGGATCTTGCCGGCTTCGAGGGTGACCAGGTCGGCGAGGTCCTCCTGGTGGGCGGTGAGCAGTTCGCCGAGGCGTTTGACCAGGGCACCGCGGACCGGGGCGGGGACCGTGCGCCAGGTGAGGAAGGTGCGGTGGGCGTCGGCGAGGGCGGCTTCGGCCTGTTCGGGGGTGGTGGCGGGCAGGTGGGCGAGGACGGCGCCGGTGAGCGGGGTGCGGGCGGCGACCGTGGCGCCGGTGCCGGGGTCGCGGGCCGGGTGGGCGTCGAGG
>LIQL01000112.1 GCA_001418405.1 Streptomyces diastatochromogenes
GCTTCGGGGGGGCTCCAGGGGGGCGGCGGTCGTCCGGCTCGTGTGGCTGGTGCGGTGACCACGTGCGTTCGTCGGGTTCAGGGGCAAGGGCCGCTGCGTGGCAAACACGACATGCGCGGCGCTGGTGCCTTCCGAGCTGACGTATCGCAAGGTGCGGCACGCAAGGTGACACACCCAAGGTGATGCATCGTGAGCTGTTGCATGCCGATCCGGTGGAGACCGAGGCGATGTCTGGGGAGGAGTGAGCGACGTGTTTCGCAGGCCCTGCGTGCTCCACCGGGAAGGGGAAAGGAGCTTGCCCGGCCGGATGGCCTTCTCAAGCAACATGCACACCCCTCGTCACACACACCCCTCGTCACACACCGCTCGTCACACACGTCCCTCGCCGCGCATGCCTCTCGCCCATGTAAACCGCCCCGGCCTGTCGGTCCGCCCACTCGCCCGCCGCGCAGCAGGATGGACTTGCTTGGGATGGTGAGGGGCTCGGGTGATTGTCCGGTGGGCGCCGTGCAGGATGGAGGTATGGACCTACGCATCTTCACCGAGCCCCAGCAGGGGGCTTCCTACGACACTCTTCTGACGGTCGCCAAGGCCACCGAGGACCTCGGGTTCGACGCCTTCTTCCGTTCCGACCACTACCTCCGGATGGGGAACTCCGACGGGCTGCCCGGGCCGACGGACGCGTGGATCACGCTGGCCGGTCTGGCCCGCGAGACCAAGCGGATCCGGCTCGGCACGTTGATGACGGCCGGCACCTTCCGGCTGCCGGGCGTGCTGGCCATCCAGGTCGCGCAGGTCGACCAGATGTCCGGTGGACGGGTCGAACTCGGGCTGGGCGCCGGGTGGTTCGAGGAGGAGCACAAGGCGTACGGCATCCCGTTCCCGAAGGAGAAGTTCGCGCGGCTGGAGGAGCAGCTCGCGATCGTCACCGGTCTGTGGGGCACGGAAGTGGGTGCGGAGTTCTCCTACGAAGGGCGCCATTACCAGCTGGAGAAGTCGCCCGCGCTGCCCAAGCCCGCGCAGGCCAAGGTGCCGGTGCTGATCGGGGGTCACGGTGCGACCCGCACGCCGCGGCTGGCGGCGCAGTACGCGGACGAGTTCAACATGCCCTTCGCCTCGCTGGAGGACAGCGAGCGACAGTTCGGGCGGGTGCGGGCGGCCGCCGAGGCCGCCGGGCGCAGGGGCGACGACCTGGTGTACTCCAACGCCCTGGTCGTCTGCGTCGGCAAGGACGACGCCGAGGTGGCGCGGCGGGCCGCGGCCATCGGGCGCGAGGTGCACGAGCTCAAGGCCAACGGACTGGCCGGCTCGCCCGCGGAGGTCGTGGACAAGCTGGGCCGGTACGCCGCCATCGGCTCGTCCCGGGCCTATCTGCAGATCCTGGACCTGGCGGACCTGGACCACCTGGAACTGATCTCCGCGCAGGTCCAGTCGCAGCTGGGCTGAGACCGGGGGCGGCGTGCGCGGGGGCGGGCCGGGCGGACGACGGCCGCGTCCTCGGGCACGCGCCGGGTCCGTCCCCGCCCGGGGCGAGCACGTCACGGGCGAGCACGTCACGGTTGGGGACGTCACGGTTGGGACGGCGCGATCCGGGGTGCGGCGGGTCGCGGAGGCCCGGAGCGTGAGACTGCCCGCTGCCCGCTGCCCGCTGCCCGCTGTCTGGCCGCGGCGCGCGGAAAAATGGGTGGGGGCGAGGCACCGTACACACCGATACTCATCGTGTGTTTCTGACCATCACCACCACGGGTACCACCGACCGTCCCGCGACCGACCTCGGGTTCTTGTTGCACAAGCATCCCGACAAGGCGCAACGGTTCTCGACCTCGTACGGCACCGCGCACGTCCTCTACCCGGAGGCGCACACGGAACGGTGCACGGCCGCAATGCTGTTGGAGGTCGATCCCGTGGCCCTGGTCCGCCGGAGGAGCGGGAAGGGCCGTGGCGGGGCCCCGGACGCGGCGCTGGCGCGGTACGTGAACGACCGGCCCTACGCGGCGTCGTCGCTGTTGGCGGTCGCGTTGCGGAGCGTCTTCGCCAGCGCGATGAAGGGACAGTGCGCGGCCCGTCCGGAGCTGGTCGGGCGGCCGCTGCCGTTGCGCATCGAGGTGCCGGTGCTGCCCGCCCGCGGCGGTGGCGCGCTGGTGGAGAAGCTGTTCCGGCCGTTGGGCTGGTCGGTGCGGGCCGAGCCGCTGCCGTTGGACGAGACCTTCCCCGAGTGGGGCGACTCGCGCTATGTGCGGCTGGTCCTGGAGGGCGCGTGCGACCTGGCCGCCGCGCTGCGGCACCTGTACGTGCTGCTGCCGGTCCTGGACGACGCCAAGCACTACTGGGTGGCGCCCGACGAGGTCGACAAGTTGCTGCGGGCCGGCGAGGGATGGCTGGAGTGCCATCCGGAGCAGCGGCTGATCGTCGGCCGGTATCTGGCCCGCCGCGGGGCGTTGGCCCGTGAGGCGATGGCGCGGCTGGAGCTGGAGCGGCTGGCCCAGACCGACGACGCGGCGGTCGAGGAGATCGACAACGCGGTGGACGAGGCGGCCGACACCGAGGAGCGGCCCGTGCCGCTCGCCGTGCGGCGGCGGGACGCGATCCTCGGCGTGCTGCGCTCGACCGGCGCGGCCCGGGTCCTCGATCTGGGGTGTGGACAGGGGCAGTTGATCGGTGCGCTCCTCAAGGAGGCGCAGTTCACCGAGGTCGTCGGGATGGACGTCTCGATGCGGGCGCTCCAGGAGGCCCGGCGCCGGCTCCACCTGGAGCGGATGCCCGAGCGGCAGGCGCAGCGCGTGCGGCTGCTCCAGGGCTCGCTGGCGTATGTCGACGGGCGGCTCAAGGGCTTCGACGCGGCGGTGCTCAGCGAGGTCGTGGAGCACGTGGAGCCGGAGCGGTTGTCGGCGCTGGAGTACGCGGTGTTCGGTGCCGCCCGGCCCCGGACGGTCGTCGTGACCACGCCCAACGTCGAGTACAACGTGCGCTGGGAGTCGTTGCCCGCGGGGCGGGTGCGGCACCCGGACCACCGGTTCGAGTGGACGCGGGAGGAGTTCCGGCGCTGGGCGGAGGACATCGGCGCGCGGCACGGCTACGCGGTGACGTTCGGTCCGGTGGGGCCGGAGGACCCGGAGGTCGGGGCACCCACCCAACTGGCGTGCTTCAGCCGCGAGGACGCATCTGCCCGTGGGGGCGGCAAGCACGGAACGAAGGACGCACGAGGCAGCAGGGGAATGAGCGGGGCAGAGCGCGTGGAGGGCGCGGCGGAGGCGAGCCGCGCCGGTGGCGGGCCGGTCGGCGGGAAGGAGGCGGCGGCATGACGGACGGGAACCGCACGTCAGGGTCGCAGCCGGGGGCCGAGGTGCCGGCCGCGGGGGCGGAGTCCGGTGCGCCGGGCCCGGTGCCGGGGCCGGCCCCGCGGGCGCTGGGCGTGCCCGATCTGTCGCTGGTGGTGCTGATCGGCGCGACCGGCTCCGGTAAGTCGACCTTCGCCGCCCGGCACTTCAAGCCCACCGAGGTGATCTCGTCGGACTTCTGCCGGGGGCTGGTCAGCGACGACGACAACGACCAGTCCGCCAGCGGCGACGCGTTCGAGGTGCTGCACTTCATCGTCGGAAAGCGGCTCGCGGCCGGCCGGTTGACGGTGGTGGACGCCACCAACGTGCAGGCCGAGTCGCGCGCCCAGCTGGTGCGGCTGGCCCGCGAGCACGACGTGCTGCCGGTCGCGATCGTGTTGGACGTGCCCGAACACGTCTGCGCGGAGCGGAACGCGGCGCGCGCCGACCGGGCCGGGCTGCCGCGCCGCGTCATCCAGCGCCACCAGCGCGAACTGCGCCGTTCGCTGGGCACGTTGGAGCGCGAGGGGTTCCGCACGGTGCACGTCCTGCGCGGCGCGCGGGAGGTCGAGGACGTCGAGGTCGTCCGGGAGCGGCGGTTCAACGACCTGCGACACCTGACGGGGCCGTTCGACGTCGTCGGTGACGTCCACGGGTGCCGCGCGGAGCTGGAGACCCTGCTCGACCGGCTCGGCTACGCGCTCGTCAGGGACGCCGAGGGGCGGGCCGTGGACGCGGTGCACCCCGAGGGCCGCACGGCGGTCTTCGTCGGCGACCTCGTCGACCGGGGGCCGGACAGCCCGGGCGTGCTGCGCCTGGTGATGGGCATGGTGGCGTCCGGCCGCGCCCTGTGCGTGTCCGGGAACCACGAGAACAAGCTCGGCCGGCACCTCGACGGCCGCACGGTGCAGCACACCCACGGCCTGGCCGAAACCGTCGAGCAGTTGGCGAAGGAGGACGAGGCGTTCCGCGCCGGGGTCGCGACGTTCATCAAGGGGCTGGTCAGTCACTACGTCCTCGACGGCGGCGCACTGGTGGTGTGCCACGCCGGACTGCCGGAGAAGTACCACGGCCGCACGTCGGGCCGGGTGCGTTCCTTCGCGCTGTACGGCGACACCACGGGCGAGACCGACGAGTTCGGGCTGCCCGTGCGCTACCCGTGGGCGGAGGAGTACCGCGGTCGCGCCGCCGTCGTCTACGGGCACACGCCCACCCCGCGTGCCGGTTGGCTCAACAACACCCTCTGCCTGGACACCGGCTGCACCTTCGGCGGGAAGCTGACCGCGCTGCGCTGGCCGGAGCGCGAACTGGTCGACGTGCCGGCCGAGCGGGTCTGGTACGAGCCCACCAAGCCGTTGGCGGCCGAGGCGCCGGGCGGGGCGGACGGCCGCCCGCTGGACCTCGGGGACGTCGCCGGTCGGCGGACGGTCGAGACCCGCCACATGGGCCGGCTCACGGTCAGGGAGGAGAACGCCGCGGCGGCACTGGAGGTGATGAGCCGCTTCGCGCTGGATCCGCGGCTGCTGCCGTACCTCCCGCCGACCATGGCGCCCTGCGCGACCGCCAAGCCGTCCGACGAGGCGGACGCCCGGGGCGAGGGCTTCTTGGAGCACCCGCGGGAGGCGTTCGCCGAGTACCGCGCGGCGGGCGTGCGCGAGGTGGTGTGCGAGGAGAAGCACATGGGGTCGCGGGCGGTGGTGCTGGTCTGCCGCTCCGCGGCGGTGGCCCGCGAGCGATTCGGCGTGACGGGCGCGTCGGAAGGGGTGTCGGGCGCCGTCTACACCCGCACCGGCCGACCCTTCTTCGACGACCGCGCGCGAACGGAGCGGCTGCTCGGCCGGGTCCGGGACTGCGTGGAACGGGCCGGACTGTGGGCGGAGCTGGACACCTCGTGGCTGCTGCTGGACGCCGAGTTGATGCCCTGGTCCCTCAAGGCGACGGGGCTGTTGCGGACGCAGTACGCGGCGGTCGGCGCGGCGGCCGGGGCGGTGTTCCCGGAGGCGCTCGGCGCGTTGGAGGCGGCGGCCGCCCGCGGGGTCGACGTGGCGTCGCTGCTCGACCGGCAGCGCGGGCGGGCCGCCGACGCCGCGGCGTTCACCGACGCCTACCGGCGGTACTGCTGGCGGGTCGGGGAGGCGGCGTCGGGCGCGGGCGCTGCCGGGCCCGGCGGGCTGGCCGGCATCCGGCTGGCCCCGTTCCAACTGCTCGCCGTGGAGGGCCGCAGCCTGGCGGCCGTACCGCACACCGAGCAACTGGCCCTGATCGACCGGCTGATGGCGGCCGAACGGGCCCTGTTGGAGGAGGCCGGCGACGCCGCACCGGAGGCCGGGGGACCCGCCGCCGACCGCACGGGACTGCTCGCGCCGACCCGGCGGTTGGTCGTCGACACGGAGGACGAGGAGTCGGTCGCGGCCGGCGTCGCGTGGTGGCTGGACCTGACCGCCGGCGGCGGTGAGGGCATGGTGGTCAAGCCGGTCGGCGCCCTGGTCCGGCAGCCGGACGGGCGACTCGTGCAGCCGGGCGTCAAGTGCCGGGGGCGGGAGTACCTGCGGATCGTCTACGGTCCGGAGTACACCCGCCCGGAGAACCTGCGGCGCCTGCGCGCCCGGCACTTGGGGCACAAGCGCTCGCTGGCCCTGCGCGAGTACGCACTGGGCCTGGAGGCGCTCGACCGGCTGGCGGACGGGGAACCGCTCTGGCGGGTCCACGAAGCGGTCTTCGCGGTGCTCGCGCTGGAGTCGGAGCCGGTCGACCCGCGGCTGTGACGGGCCGCGCCCCGGGGGGCGCTCGGGTGGTTCGGGCCACCCGAGCGCCGCCCGCTGCGTGCGCCGGTAGTCGACCGGGGGCCCGCCACTTCACCCGCCGCCGCCGTCACCCGACGCCTCCCGACATGGCGCGACTGCCGACGTCGTGCGCCCGGAGCGGACAAGATGGGGAGATGGGATTCCATGTCGACTCAGAGGCCGGCCGGCTGCGCCGGGTGATCCTGCACCGCCCCGATCTGGAACTGAAGCGGCTCACCCCGTCCAACAAGGACACCCTGCTCTTCGACGACGTGCTGTGGGTGCGCCGGGCCCGGGCCGAGCACGACGGGTTCGCCGACGTGCTCCGCGACCGGGGCGTCGAGGTCCACCTCTTCGGGGACCTGCTGGCCGAGAGCCTGCAGATCCCCGAAGCGCGGACGCTGGTCCTGGACCGGGTCTTCGACGAGAAGGAGTACGGGCCGCTGGCGACCGACCACTTGCGGGCGGCGTTCGAACAACTGCCGGTGCCCGAACTCGTCGAGGCGCTGGTCGGCGGGATGACCAAGCGCGAGTTCCTGGAACGCCACCCCGAACCCACCTCGGTCCGCTTCCACGTGATGGACCTCGACGACTTCCTGTTGGGGCCGCTGCCCAACCACCTCTTCACCCGCGACACCTCCGCCTGGATCTACGACGGGGTGTCGATCAACTCGATGCGCTGGCCCGCCCGGCAGCGCGAGACCGTGCACTACGAGGCCATCTACCACCACCACCCGCTCTTCCGCGACGCGCCGTTCCACGTCTGGTCCGAGGGCCAGGCGGACTACCCCTCGACGATCGAGGGCGGCGACGTCCTGGTGCTGGGCAACGGCGCGGTGCTGATCGGCATGAGCGAGCGGACCACTCCGCAGGCGGTGGAACTCCTGGCGCGCGGGCTGTTCGCCGCGGGTTCCGCCCAGACGATCGTGGCGCTGGACATGCCCAAGCGGCGGGCGTTCATGCACCTGGACACGGTCATGACGATGGTCGACGGGGACACCTTCACCCAGTACGCCGGGCTGGGCATGCTCCGCTCGTACACCATCGAACCGGGGGCGGGCGCCCAGGACCTCAAGGTCACCGACCATCCGCCGGAGCACATGCACCGCGCCATAGCGGCCTCCCTGGGGCTGGCCGACATCCGGGTGCTCACCGCGACCCAGGACGTCCACGCGGCCGAGCGCGAGCAGTGGGACGACGGCTGCAACGTCCTGGCGGTGGAGCCGGGCGTGGTGGTCGCCTACGAGCGCAACGTCACCACCAACACCTTCCTGCGCAAGCGCGGCATCGAGGTGATCACGATCCCCGGCAGCGAACTGGGCCGGGGCCGCGGCGGACCGCGCTGCATGAGCTGTCCGGTGACGCGGGACCCGGTGCCGGGCCTGGGCTGACCGGGACGCAGGACCCAGGACGCGGGACGCGGGTGCGGGGCGGGGCGTGCGGGGCCGGCCGGCCCGCCCCGGCACGGGGTGACGCGGGCCCCGTGCCACGGTGGGGGCGGGCCCCGGTGCGCCTCCCGTGCGCCGGGGCGTACGGGATTGGCACGCGTTCCCGGGGGCAGCATCGTATAGAGATACGGATGCTCGTATAGACTTCCAGAGTCCGCACGGGATCGAGCCCGCCGCGGGTCCGATCCGCCCACCGGGCCCGCACCCGGTCGCGGGCCGGAACCGGTACCGACCCTCCCACCCCGACCGCCGCGAACCAGGAGCCCCCCATGGCGATAGACCTCACGGGCCGCCACTTCCTCAAGGAGCTGGACTACAGCGCCGAGGAATTCCGCCGACTGATCGACCTGGCCGCCGAGCTGAAGGCGGCCAAGCGCGCCGGTGCCGAGGTCCGCCGCCTGAACGGCCGCAACATCGCCCTGATCTTCGAGAAGACCTCCACCCGGACCCGCTGCTCCTTCGAGGTCGCCGCCGCCGACCAGGGCGCGACCACCACCTACCTCGACCCCTCCGGCTCGCAGATGGGGCACAAGGAGTCGGTCAAGGACACCGCCCGGGTCCTCGGCAGGATGTTCGACGCCATCGAGTTCCGCGGCAGCCGCCACGCCGACGTCGAGGAACTCGCCGAGCACGCCGGGGTGCCCGTCTACAACGGGCTCACCGACGACTGGCACCCGACCCAGATGCTCGCCGACGTCCTCACCATGATCGAGCACAGCGGCGGCCGGCCCCTGACGGAGACCGCCTTCGCCTACCTCGGCGACGCCCGCAACAACATGGGCAACTCCTACCTCGTCACCGGCGCCCTGCTCGGCATGGACGTGCGGATCGTGGCCCCCCGGAAGCTGTGGCCCGAGGAGACCGTCATCGCCCGGGCGCGCGCGCTCGCGGAGACCAGCGGGGCCCGGATCACCCTCACCGAAGAGGTCGCCGAGGGCGTGCGGGGCGCCGATTTCGTCGCCACCGACGTCTGGGTCTCCATGGGCGAGCCCAAGGAGGTCTGGGACGAGCGGATCGCCCTGCTCACCCCGTACGCGGTCACGATGGACGTGCTGCGCGCCACCGGCAAGCCCGGCGTGAAGTTCCTGCACTGCCTGCCCGCCTACCACGACCTCGGCACCGAGATCGGCCGGGAGATCCACGCCCGCCACGGCCTGGACTCGCTGGAGGTCACCGATGAGGTCTTCGAGTCCGCGCACTCGGTGGTCTTCGACGAGGCGGAGAACCGCATGCACACCATCAAGGCCGTGCTGGTGGCGACGCTGGCCCCCTGAGGCCGGCGGCGACCGCCGCCGGCGGTGCACCGGGCGGCGCATCACCGTGCGCCCACCTGCGCGATCTTGCGGCGGAGATGGGTACCATCGAGCCGCTCACGGGGTCCGGACCCACCGGTCCGGGCCCCGCTGCGTGCCCGGCCCACCCGCGCCGCGCGCCTCGCACCACCCAAGGGAGAACCACCCCATGCCCCGCCCAGGCGCGTCGGGACTGCGCATCAAGTCCCCCGACCTGCTCATCGCCGAATCCGGCGCGGACCTCAACGGCCACGGGCTGCGGCGCAGCATGGGCCTCTTCCAGCTCGTCTGCTTCGGCATCGGCGCCGTCGTCGGCACGGGCATCTTCGTCGGGCTCTCCGACACCGTCGCCCAGGCCGGCCCCGCGGTCGTCGTCTCCTTCGTCCTGGCGGCCGTCACCTGCGTCTTCACCGCCTTCTCCTTCGCCGAACTGGGCGGCGCGATCCCGGTCTCCGGCAGCTCCTACTCCTACGCCTACGCCACCCTCGGCGAGCGCACCGCCTTCCTCGTCGGCTGGTGCCTGCTGCTCGAATACGGGATCTCGGTCTCGGCGGTCGCCGTCGGCTGGGGCCAGTACCTCAACCAACTGCTGGGGAGCCTCACCGGCTGGCAGCTGCCCGCCGCGCTCGCCAACCCGCCCGGCGACGGCGGCGTCGTCAACCTCCCGGCCGTGGTCGTGGTGCTGCTGGCCGCGCTGCTGCTGGTCCGCGGGGTCCGGGAGAGCGCCCGCGCCACCGCCGCGATGGCGGTCCTCAAGCTGGCGGTCCTGGTGCTGTTCTGCGTGATCGGCTTCGGCGCGTTCCGCAGCGGCAACCTCTCCCCGTTCGCCCCGGAGGGCCTCGCCGGGATCACCTCCGGCGCCTCCGTCGCGTTCTTCTCGTACATCGGATTCGACTCGATCACCACCGCCGGCGAGGAGGTGCGCAACCCGCGCCGCAACGTCCCCCTCGCGATCATGATCTGCATCGGGGTGGTCACCGTGCTGTACTGCCTGGTCGCCCTGGCCGCCATCGGCGCGCTCTCCTCCGGGGAGGTCGCCGGCCGGCCCGCGGCGCTGTCGCTGATCGTCGACCGGGTCACGCACTCCGACATCGGCGGCGCGGTGATCGCCTTCGGCGCGGTCGTCGCCATCGCCTCCGTGGTCCTCGCCGTGATGTACGGCCAGACCCGCATCCTGATGTCGATGGCCCGCGACGGCCTGGTCCCGCGGGTCTTCGCCCGGGTCTCGCCGCGCACCGCCACGCCCGTCGCCAACACCTGGATCGTCGCCCTGGTCTTCGCGGTCCCGGCCGCCGTCGTCCCGTTGGACATGGTGATGAACCTGAGCAGCGTCGGCACGCTCGCCGTCATGGCGGTGGTCAACGTCAGCGTCCTGGTCCTGCGCCGCACCCGGCCCGACCTGCCGCGCCGCTTCAGGGTCCCGCTCTCGCCGCTCAGCCCCCTGCTCGGCGTCGCCTTCTGCGGCTACCTCGTCTACGGCACCGGCCCGGCCACCTGGCTCCAGTTCGCCGGATTCCTCGCCGTCGGCGCGGTGCTCTACTCGCTCTACGGGCGGCGCCGTTCCCGCCTCGCGGCCGGCGCCGACGGCGCGGCAGGCGGCCCGGCGTCGCGCCCCGACGCCGATCCGGACGAGGCCGCGCACGACGGGGCCGTCCCTGCCGCCTCGACGGCCGCGGCCCCCGCGACGCGGGAAGCCTGAACCGCACCGCACTGCACTGCACTGCACTGCACCGCCGCGTGGCGTCCGGCGGTGCGGTGGCCGGCGGCCGAACTGCGCCCCTCGGTGGTCCGTGACCGCCGAGGGGCGCAGTGCCACCGGCCCCGTCACCCTCTTCCGGCCCGGCCGAACGCGCCCCGCCGCCCCGTTCCGGCTATCGCGCCCTCCTGACGACGGTCACGAACCAGTGATAGCTTCGAGGGGCATTTCGCGCGTCCCGCACCGCCACCGCATCCGCGGCCACCGCACGCACCAGCCACCCGGCTGAAGGGGGCAGGCAGACCGATGAGCCCGTTCGCAGGATCCGCCCGCAGCACCGGCGCATGGCGCCACATCAGGGTCACCACCCAGGACGGCGTCGCCACCGTCACCCTCGCCCGTCCCGAGAAGCTCAACGCCCTCACCTTCGAGTCCTACGCCGACCTCCGCGACCTGCTGGCCGAACTCTCCCGGGAGCGCTCGGTGCGCGCGCTGGTGCTGGCCGGCGAGGGCCGCGGCTTCTGCTCCGGCGGCGACGTCGAGGAGATCATCGGCGTCACCCTCGGCATGGACACCGCCCAACTCCTGGACTTCAACCGGATGACCGGGCAGGTCGTCCGCGCCATCCGGGAATGCCCCTTCCCGGTCATCGCGGCGGTGCACGGCGTGGCCGCCGGCGCCGGCGCGGTGCTCGCCCTGGCCGCCGACTTCCGCGTCGCCGACCCCTCCGCCCGCTTCGCGTTCCTCTTCACCCGCGTCGGCCTCTCCGGCGGCGACATGGGCGCCGCCTACCTGCTGCCTCGGGTCATCGGCCTCGGCCACGCCACCCGGGTACTGATGCTCGGCGACCCGGTCCGCGCCCCCGAGGCCGAACGCCTCGGCCTGATCAGCGAACTCGCCGAGGAGGGCCGCGCCGACGAACGGGCCGCCGCCCTGGCCCGCCGGCTCGCCGAGGGCCCCGCGCTGGCCCACGCCCAGACCAAGGCCCTGCTCACCGCCGAACTCGACATGCCGCTGGCCGCCGCCGTCGAACTGGACGCGTCCACCCAGGCCCTGCTGATGAACAGCGCCGACTACGCCGAGTTCCACGCCGCGTTCACCGAGAAGCGGCCGCCCAAGTGGCAGGGGAAGTGACCGCCCCCGCGGGCCCGGACCACCGCCCGCTGAAGGTCGCCGTCCTCGGCGGCGGCCCCGGCGGGCTCTACGCCGCCGCCCTGCTCAAACGCCTCGACCCGGGCCGGGAGGTCACCGTCTGGGAGCGCAACGCCCCCGACGACACCTTCGGCTTCGGCGTCGTCCTCTCCGACGAGACCCTCGGCGGCATCGAGCACGCCGACCCGGACGTCTACCGCGCGCTGCAAGCGGAGTTCGTGCGCTGGGACGACATCGACATCGTGCACCGCGGCCGCACCCTCACCTCCGGCGGGCACGGCTTCGCCGCCCTCGGCCGCCGCCGACTGCTGGCCGTCCTGCACGACCGCTGCCGAGCCCTGGGCGTACGGCTGGTCTTCCGCACCGAGGCCCCGCCGGCCGCCCACCTCGCCCGCGACCACGACCTGGTGATCGCCGCCGACGGCGTGCACAGCGCCACCCGCACCGCCCACGCCGACGTCTTCCGCCCCCAGCTGACCACCCACCGCTGCCGCTACATCTGGCTCTCCGCCGACTTCGCCCTGGACGCCTTCCGCTTCGAGATCGCCGACACCGGCCGGGGCGTCGCCCAGCTCCATGCCTACCCGTACGCCCGCCCGTCGCCGACGCCTCCCCGGGCTTCGTCCGGGGCCCCGCGGCCCCCGCACCCGCCCGCCGACCGCGCCGGCGTGCCGGACGGCGGCGCCAGCACCGTCATCGTCGAGATGCGCGAAGAGGTCTGGCGCGCCAACGGCCTCGACGCCCAGGACGAGTCCGCGGCGGCCGCCTGGTGCGCCGCGCTCTTCGCCGACACCCTCGGCGGCCGTCCGCTGCGCACCAACAACTCCAGCTGGATCGCGTTCCGCACGGTCGTCAACGAACGCTGGTCGCACGGCCGCATCGTGCTGCTCGGCGACGCCGCGCACACCGCCCACTTCTCCATCGGCTCCGGCACCAAGCTCGCCGTCGAGGACGCCCTCGCCCTCGCCGCCTGCCTACGGGAACAGCCCGCCCTGCCGGACGCCCTCGCCGCCTACGAGGCCGAGCGCCGCCCGGTCGTCGCCTCCACCCAACGCGCCGCCCGCGCCAGCCTCGCCTGGTTCGAGGACCTCGCCACCTACACCGACCAGCCGCCGCACCAGTTCGCCTTCAACCTGCTCACCCGCAGCCGCCGGGTCACCCACGACAACCTGCGGCTGCGCGATGCGGGGTTCACCGACGCGGTGGCCGCGGCGGCGGGCGTCCCCACCGGGACCCCACCGATGTTCACCCCCTTCCGGCTGCGCGGCCTGACCCTGCGCAACCGGGTCGTGGTCTCCCCGATGGACATGTACGCGGCCGACGGCGACGGCACCCCCGGCGACTTCCACCTCGTCCACCTCGGCGCCCGCGCACTGGGCGGCGCCGGCCTGGTGATGACGGAGATGGTGTGCGTCAGCCCCGAAGGCCGCATCACCCCGGCCTGCACCGGCCTGTACGCGCCGCAGCACGAGCGGGCCTGGCGGCGCGTCACCGACTTCGTCCACGCCCAGGCCCCCGGCACCGCCGTCGGCGTGCAGCTCGGCCACTCCGGCCGCAAGGGATCGACCCGCCGGATGTGGGAGGGCATCGACCAACCGCTCCCGGACGGCAACTGGCCGCTCGTGGCCCCCTCCGCACTGCCTTACCGGCCCGGCGTCAACCAGATCCCGCACGCCCTGACCACCGCCGAACTCGGCCTCGTGCGAGCGCAGTTCGCCCGCTCCGCCGCAGCCGCCGCCCGCGCCGGCTTCGACCTCCTCGAACTCCACTGCGCGCACGGCTACCTCCTGTCCGGCTTCCTCTCGCCCCTGACCAACCGGCGCACCGACGCCTA
>LIQL01000113.1 GCA_001418405.1 Streptomyces diastatochromogenes
TAGGACGCCGCCGAACTAAATTTGAGATATGCCCCGCACCGGCAAGGTGCGGGGCATATCTGTTTTTGGGCTTCGTTTCCAGGCCAGTGTATGGGCCAGGAAGCGAAGCCTTTTTTGCGTTGTGCGCCGGATGACCTCCGTCAGTCCGCCACTGCATGGGAGTGGTAGCCAGGTGCTGGTGGTGCAGTAGCCGCTGGTGGGGGGAGTGGGCACGGCTGGCCCTGTGTAGCGAGCTGCGTGAGCTGAGGGCTCCGCCCCGTGCCTGGGGTTCCGTTCGGTCACCCGTCTCGGCTTTGAGGGTCGTGAGGCTTCGTATGGAGGGCGGGGGATGGGGCTCGGGGCCCGGTCGCCGGTCGGGAGCGTCGTGCCAAAGGGTGGTGACGGCGATGGGTGTCGGTGGATGAGGTGTGGATGTACGTGGACGCCCGTGGGGTGGCCTGGTGGGCCGTGGAGGGTGTGGGCTTTACAGGCGGCCGGTGGACTTGAGGGTGAGGTAGGCGTCGGCGAGGTCGGGGGCCAGGTGGGCCGGGGTGGAGTCGATGACCGTGATGCCGTGGCGGCGGAGGCGGTCTGCGGTGTGGCGGCGGGCGGCGCGGGTCTGTTCCGCGGCGGCGGCTGCGTAGACGGCCTGGGGGGTGTGGCGGCCGGCGGCCAGTTCTTCGATGCGGGGGTCGGCGACGGCCGCGACGATCAGTTCGTTGCGCTGGGTGAGGGTGGGCAGGAGGGGCAGCAGTGCCTCCTCCATGGGGGCCGTGTCGAGGCCGGTGAAGAGCACGATGAGGGAGCGGCGCGTGGCGTGGCGGTGGATGGTCGCAGCCAGGCCGCGGGCGTCCGCTTCGACGAGTTCGGGTTCCAGGGGAGCCAGGGCGTCGGTGAGGGCCGGGAGGAGGTCGCGGGAGGTGCGGCCTTGTACGGAGGCGCGGATCCGGCGGTCGTAGGCCAGGAGGTCGACGCGGTCGCCGGCACGGGCGGCGAGGGCCGCGAGGAGCAGGGCGGCGTCCATGGAGGCGTCGAGGCGGGGGGTGTCGCCGACGCGGCCGGCCGAGGTGCGGCCGGTTTCCAGGACGAGGAGGATGCGTCGGTCGCGTTCGGGGCGCCAGGTGCGGACGGCGACGGTTTGCTGGCGGGCGGTGGCGCGCCAGTCGATGGAGCGGGTGTCGTCGCCGGGGGTGTAGTCGCGGAGGCTGTCGAATTCGGTGCCCTCGCCGCGGGTGAGGATGCTGGTGCGGCCGTCGAGTTCGCGGAGCCGGGCGAGTTTGGCGGGGAGGTGCTTCCGGCTCGCGAAGGGCGGCAGGACGCGCAGGGTCCAGGGGACGTGGTGGTTGCCTTGGCGTGCGGCCAGACCGAGGGGGCCGTAGGAGCGGACCGTGACGCGGACGGCGTGGTGGTCGCCGCGGCGGGTCGGGTGGAGCGTCGTGGTCAGGCGGCGGCGTTCCCCGGCAGGGACGTTGAGGGCGTGGCGGGATGCCGGGATGTCGTCGCCGGGCTGGAAGGAACTGGGGGGCCAGGCATCGCGGACCTGGGCGCGGAGCGGGCGCCGGCTCGGGTTGGTGACGGTGAGGTGGATGTGGGCTTCACCTGTTAGTCGAACGCTTGTGTCACCGCTTCGGGTGAAAAGGAGCTTTCGTGCTGGCGCGGCGAGTGCGACATCGCACAAGATTGCTAGCAGCAGCACGAGTTGAACGGTGAGGATCCCGAGCCAGCTGGGCAGCGCGAAGCCCACGACCAAGGCTCCGAGCGCGGAGATGAGGGCGGTGCGTCCGGTGAGGGCCACGGTCTTGCCTCAGCGGGGGACGGGGAGATGAGCGAGCACGGCGTTGATCACGGAGTCAGCAGTGACTCCTTCCATCTCGGCCTCGGGCCGAAGGTGTACGCGGTGCCGGAGGGTGGGGAGCGCCAGGGCCTTGACGTCGTCGGGCGTGACGTAGTCGCGACCGGTGAGCCAGGCCCAGGCACGTGAGGTGGAGAGCAGGGCGGTGGCTCCTCGGGGGGAGACGCCGAGGGAGAGCGAGGGGGATTCACGAGTGGCACGGCAGATATCGACGATGTAGCCGGTGACTTCGGGTGAGACGGCGGTCTCGGCGACCGCGGCCCGGGCGGCTTCGAGGTCGGCGGCGGAAGCGACGGGGCGGAGACCTGCGGCGTTGAGGTCGCGCGGGCTGAAGCCGGCCGCGTGCCGGTTGAGGATGTCGATCTCGTCCTGGCGGGCGGGCAGGGGCACCGTCAGCTTGAGCAGGAAGCGGTCGAGCTGTGCCTCGGGGAGGGGGTATGTGCCCTCGTACTCCGTGGGGTTCTGGGTGGCGGCGACCAGGAACGGCTCGGGGAGCGGACGGGGCGTGCCGTCGACGGTCACCTGGCGCTCTTCCATCGCTTCGAGCAGGGACGCCTGGGTCTTGGGCGGCGTGCGGTTGATCTCGTCGGCGAGCAGGAGGTTGGTGAAGACCGGGCCGGGCTGGAAGGAGAACTCGGCGTTGCGGGTGTCGTAGACCAGCGAACCGGTGACGTCACTGGGCATCAGATCGGGGGTGAACTGGACGCGCTTGGTGTCGAGTTCGAGGACCGTGGACAAGGCGCGCACGAGCAGGGTCTTGGCGACGCCGGGGACTCCTTCGAGGAGTACGTGACCGCGGCAGAGCAGCGCGACGACCAGACCGGTGACGGCGGGGTCCTGGCCTACCACGGCCTTGGCTATCTCGGTGCGCAGTTCCTCAAGGGAGGCTCGGGCGCTGTCAGCGGTCGGGGTGCTCACGGGGGGCATGCCTCTCTTGGGAAACGATCGAGTTTTCAAGCGCGTCGAGTTGGTCGGCGAGGTGCACCAGGGCCTTGTCGTCTGCCGGGGTGGGGCCGAAGAGCAGGGCCTGGAGGTCGGTCGTGGCCAGCAGGGAGGCGGCCACGTGGGTGCGGACGGTGGGGAGGAAGAGGTCCGGGTCGTGGGCGTGTGCGGAGGGCACGCCGAGGAGGGGGGCGAGCCGGGTGCGGGTCGCCGTGCGCAGGACGGCGGAGGCCCGGTCGCGGGCATGGGCCTGCGCGTAGAGGCGGGCATGTCCCTCGGTGGTCTCGGCGGCGGGCACGGTGACCGGGAGCCGCTCGGGCACCAGGGGGCCGAGGCGCCGGGCGCGCCAGAGGGCCGCGCAGCCGGCGGCGAGGGCGAGTTGGAGCAGGGCCCAGCGCCAGCCGGCGGGAAGGAGAGTGAAGAAGCCGGGCTGAGCGTCCGGGGCGGTGGCGGAGGAATCGCTGACGGAGGGGAGGTACCAGACCAGATGTTTGTGCGCACCGAGGAGTTGGAGGGCCAGCGAGGCGTTGCCCTCGTCCGCGAGGCGGTAGTTGTAGAGGAAATCGGCGGAGCCCAGCAGGACGGTGTCGCGGTCCGGGTGGGCGGCCGGGATGCGCAGCAGGGTGGGGGCGCCGCCGGCTTCGTAGCAGCGGTCGGCGGTGGTGGCGGACGTGGTGTAACGGATGCCGCCCAGGAGGACGTCGCCCGCGCGGCGGGCGGCCGGCAGGGAACAGCCCGGCGAACGGGCGGCGTTGCTGATCTGGGGATCGGCCTGGACACCGGGTGCGAAGAGCTCCAGCGAAGCGGTGCCGGGTGCGAGCAGGACGGTGCGACCGGGGGTGCGGGCCGTCGTGGCGCGGAGGTCGGTCAGCTGATCGGGGGTCAGCACGTCGGGGGTGGTGACGAGGAGCGTGGTCTGCGGGCCGGCCGCGGCGGCCGCCTCGTCGGCGGTGGTCACGACCCGGGTGGTGACGCCGTGGGCGGCGAGGAGTTGGGCGAGGGCCCGGCTGCCGGTGCGGTCCGCGGAGCGCGGGTCGAGCCGTCCGTGCTGCTCGCCGGACTGCAGGGCGGCGAGGGTCAGTCCGCCGATGACGAGCAGCAGCAGTGCCAGCAGGACGGCTCGGGAGCGGGCCCAGAGGCGGCGTGCGGTGTGGCCGGGCACGGTGGTGGCGGTGGTGGCCGTCGTCATCCGGGGCTCCCGGTCGGGGTGGCGGCCAGGTGGGGCTTGGCGCGTTGCAGCTCGGTGTCGAGAGTGCTCAGGAGGGCGTACGCCCGATCCGTTCCGGGGCGGCCGCCGTATGCGACGTCGTCGAAGGTGCGGGCGGCCGTGCGGAGTTGTCCGGCGTGTGCGGGCAGGACCTGGCCGGCTTCGGTGGCGGCCTCGTCGGCGGTCCGGCCGGGGCCCGGGGTGAGCAGGGCGCGTTCTTCGAGGCCGAGGACGATGGCGCGCATGCGGTCCTGGATCGCTTCGTTCCAGCGGCCCTGGGCCGCGTGCTGTTCGGCGGCCGTGCGGTGTTCGGCGGCGGTCCGGGGCACGTCGGAGAAGAGGGTGCCCCGGGTGGTCGGGGTGCGGCGCACCGCACCCAGTCGCAGCCGGAGGGCGAGGATCACCAGCAGCACGAACACGGCGATGGCGATGAGCCCGGCCCAGCCGCCCGGAGTGGCGCCGGAGGCCGCATGGAAGAGTTCCCCGATGCGGTCCCAGAGCCAATCCAGGGCGCGCTGGATCAGGTTCGGGTCGTGCTGGTGGTACCGGGGATCGGACAGTTCGCGCTCCGCTGCCTCGTGGGCGGGGACACGTGGGATCCGGACCGGTATGTCGTCGTTGGAACGCGCGGTGAGACGTGCGAGCGCGGCGATCTTCCCCCCTGTGGTCACCGCATCAGCTTCCCGGTGCGGTGTCGCTCGGGCGCGGGCCGGGGACGCCGGGTGCGGCATCCGTGGGTGCGCCGGGAGCGTCCGGGGCCTCTGCGGCGGCAGGCTCGGACTGCTCCGGTCCTGCGTCCGTCGTCGCGGTTTCCTGGGTCTTCGTCAGCTGAATCCTCGTTGCCTGAGGGCCTGTCGCCTGAGGGCCCGTGGCCTGGGAGACCGTCGGCTCTGTCGGCTCTGTCGGCTCGGCGGGAGACGTGCCGGACGGGGCGTCAGCGGTGTTCTCGGCACCGGCGTTTGCCTCGGGGGCGGTCCTCGGGGCCGGGGTGGTGGTGCCGGCGGCCGGGTACGTGGCGGGAGCTTCGGGGGCGTAGCCGGGGAGACCGGCGGCGCGGGCCAGTTCGAGGTCGAGGGCCTCGCGGCGGATGCGCTGGTCGACGTAGAGCAGCACGGTGACCCCGGCGCTGATCGGGAAGGTGATCGCGGAGCTGATGACCGAGCCGATGCCCAGCACGATGAGGAACGGCCAGCCGGTCGAGGCGTTGGCGCCGCTTGCCCAGTCCACGAGGTTCTCGCCGCCTATCAGGAAGGCGATGAAGGTGGCCGGGATCTGGATGATGAATTGGACGATGACGATCAGCAGGTAGGCGAGGAGCTGAATGCCCAGCACCCGCCACCAGGCACCGCGGACGAGCTTGGCGGAGCGCCGCATGGAGGCCATGACGCCCTGCTTCTCCAGCATCAGAGCGGGGGAGGCGAGGCTGAAGCGGACCCACAGCCAGATGCTCACGACGCCGCCGGCGAACAGGCCGAGCAGGACGAGGAGGAGACCGAGGTCGACCGGGCCCGTGCCGGTGACGATGAAGCCCGGGGTCATGGCGACCGCGAAGATGACGAAGAGCATCAGGGGCAACAGCAGCAGCAGACCGAGCAGGCGGGGGAGTTGGCCGCGGGCGTCGCTCCAGGCTTCCCCGGCGGTCACCGAGCGGCCCAGGACGGCGCGGCTGACGACCATGGTCAGCATGCCGGTGGCGATGATCGTGGCGAGCAGCCCGATGATCGTGGTGATGGTGGTGCCGGCGAGGGAGGTCGCCGCATTGTTCATGATCTCCCGCAGCGGGGGAGCGGCGCCGTCTTCGGGGGTCAGCTGACGGGTGGAGTTGGGGAGCCACAGGCGGGAGACGAGCGTGACCGTGGTCTGCGAGACGAGCGCGACGATCAGCGAGACGCCGAGCACGGTGCGCCAGTGGGTGCGCATGGTGGCGATGGCGCCGTCGAGGAGCTCGCCGACACCGAGCGGACGCAGCGGGATGACCCCCGGCTTGGCGGCCTGCGGCACGCCGCCCCAGCCACCGCCCCAACCGGAACCGCCGCCCCAGGCACCCTGGTTGCCGGCGCCCGGCGGAGCGGTCCAACCACCCGGTGCCGCGCCGGACGAGGCGCGGGTGCGGTCCCCGGCGCCCTCCTGGGCGTTGCGGCCGCCCGGCCCGCTCTGGCCGGGGACGCCGGCCGGGGCCGTCCACTGGCCCGGCGGCGGCTGGTCGCTGGACCAGTTCGGCGGGGTCGGCTGCTGGGACGCGTCGGGACGGTCCTTTGGAGCGGGCGATGCGGCGGGCTGCTCCGAGGTGCCGCGGCCCGGCTCGTCGGAGGGGGCGGATCCGGGCGAAGCCCAGCCCGGAGAGTTGTTCATCGTCGCTCCTTCTTGCTGCCCGTCCGCCGAGGCGGTCGGGGTCCGGGGTCCGCGGTGCCGTTCATCGTGTCATGGCCGGTGGCGCTCTGTACCCGGGCCCTGAGAGGAAGGGGACCTTCTGTTCGGTGGGGGATCGGCGGCAGACTGAGGGAATGGCTGATCGGCACGAGGTATCGGAGGCGGGCGCCGTGTCGCCCGCGGTCCCGTCGTTGCGCTGGGGGGAGTTGCCCGAGGGCCCGGTGGTGGTCCTGCTCGACCAGACCCGGCTCCCGGCAGAGGAGGTCGAGCTGGTCTGCACGGACGTCCCGGCGTTGGTGCAGGCGATCCAGACGCTGGCGGTGCGAGGGGCGCCGCTGTTGGGCATCGCGGGCGCGTACGGCATCGCGCTGGCCGCTGCGCGGGGATTCGACGTCGAGGAGGCCGCGGCCGTCCTGGCGGGCGCCCGGCCGACCGCGGTCAACCTCGGCTACGGCGTCCGACGCGCGGCTGAGGCGTACCGCGGCGCGGTGGCCGGTGGCGCCGGTCCGCAGGAGGCGGCGGCCGCCGCCCTGGCCGAGGCGCGGGCCGTCCACGCGGAGGACGTCGAGGCCAGCGCGCGCATGGCGGAGCGCGGTCTGGAACTGCTCGGCGAGCTGCTGCCGGGCGGCGGGCACCGCATCCTCACGCACTGCAACACCGGCGCCCTGGTCTCCGGAGGCGAGGGCACCGCCCTGGCCGTGGCGCTGGCGGCGCACCGGGCCGGCGAGCTGCGGCGGCTGTGGGTGGACGAGACCCGGCCCCTGTTGCAGGGGGCGCGGCTGACCGCGTACGAGGCGGCGCGGGCCGGGATGGCGTACGCGGTGCTGGCGGACGGTGCCGCGGGTTCGCTGTTCGCGGCCGGTGAGGTGGACGCGGTGCTCATCGGGGCGGACCGGATCGCGGCGGACGGCGCGGTCGCCAACAAGATCGGCAGCTATCCGTTGGCGGTGCTCGCCCGCTACCACCACGTTCCGTTCGTGGTCGTCGCGCCGACCAGCACGGTGGACCTGGCGACGGCGGACGGCGCCGCCATCGAGGTGGAGCAGCGGCCGGGCCGCGAAGTGACGGAGTTCTCGTTGCCGCATCGGCAGGGCGCGGGTGCGGCGCCCGGGACCGGGGTCGCGGTGGCGCCGCTGGGCTCGCTGGCCTACAACCCGGCCTTCGACGTCACGCCCGCCGAGCTGGTGACGGCGATCGTGACGGAGGCCGGAGTGGTGTCGCCGGTGACCCGCGAGCGGTTGGCGGACGTGTGTTCCGTCTCACGATGGAGAAAGTCACGATCAGGTAATGGGATGATGGCCGAATGAAGGGACGCGTCTTGGTCGTCGACGACGACACCGCACTGGCAGAGATGCTCGGCATCGTGCTGCGCGGCGAGGGCTTTGAACCGTCGTTCGTGTCGGACGGCGACAAGGCGCTCGCTGCGTTCCGCGAGACCAAGCCCGATCTTGTGCTGCTCGACCTGATGCTGCCCGGACGGGACGGCATCGAGGTGTGCCGGCTGATCCGGGCCGAGTCGGGCGTGCCGATCGTCATGCTGACCGCGAAGAGCGACACGGTGGATGTGGTCGTCGGCCTCGAATCGGGTGCGGACGACTACGTCGTCAAGCCGTTCAAGCCCAAGGAACTGGTCGCCCGGATCCGGGCGCGGCTGCGGCGCTCGGAGGAGCCGGCGCCCGAGCAGCTGGCCATCGGTGACCTGGTCATCGACGTGGCCGGGCACTCCGTGAAGCGGGAAGGGCAGTCGATCGCGCTGACCCCGCTGGAGTTCGACCTGCTGGTGGCGCTGGCCCGCAAGCCGTGGCAGGTGTTCACCCGCGAGGTGCTGCTGGAGCAGGTCTGGGGCTACCGGCACGCCGCGGACACCCGGCTCGTCAACGTCCACGTGCAGCGGCTGCGTTCCAAGGTCGAGCGGGACCCGGAGCGCCCGGAGATCGTGGTGACCGTGCGCGGTGTCGGCTACAAGGCCGGACCCAGCTGAGATGACCCGGGACGGTTCGACCCCGGAGGGACAGCGGGGGCGCACCGTCGACCCGGTGGGCAAAATGTCCTTTTCGGATCGCGTGGCGGCGCGCCTGCTGCGCGGCGGACAACTACTGCCCGACGGCGCGGTGAGCGGCCCCGTCCACCCCCTGCTGCGACTCTTCAGCCGGTGGGTGCGACGGCCGCTGCTGCCCGCGCTGCGACTGTGGCGCCGCAACATCCAGCTGCGCGTGGTCGCCACCACCCTGCTGATGTCGCTGGCGGTGGTGCTGCTGCTCGGCGTCGTCGTCGTCGGGCAGGTCCGCAACGGACTGCTCACCGCCAAGGCCCAGGCCGCCCAGAGCCAGGCCGTCGGAGGCTTCGAGGTCGCCCGGAAACTCGCCGACGGCGGCGACGACAACCGCACCGACGACAACAGTCGCACCGCCAGCCGCGGTTCCCAGGACTCCGCGACCTGGTTGACCAGCCTGGTCGAGCAGCTCGCCAGTGGCGGCCAGGGCGTCTTCTCGGTCGTCGCGCTCAGCTCCGACACCGACGAGCCGTTCGGCGACTCCACCCCCGGCACCCGCGGCCCCCGCGCCTCCGGGGACGTCGACCCCGAACGCAGCGTCCCGTCCGAGCTGCGCCGGAAGCTGGACAGCAAGTCCGGCACGTTCCGCCAGTACACCCAGATCAAACGCACCGGGTCCAACGACGGCGTGCCCGCGCTGATCATCGGCAAGCGCCTCAACGACGTCAACGGCAACCAGTACCAGCTGTACTACCTCTTCCCGTTCAGTCAGGAAGCGGAGTCCCTCAAGCTCGTCACCGGGACGCTGGCGACCGCCGGGGTGTTCGTCGTGATCCTGCTCGGCGCCATCGCCTGGCTGGTGGTGCGGCAGGTCGTCACGCCCGTGCGGATGGCCGCCGGGATCTCCGAGCGGCTGGCCGCCGGCCTCCTCCAGGAGCGGATGAAGGTCACCGGCGAGGACGACTTCGCCCGGCTCGGCGAGTCCTTCAACAAGATGGCCCAGAACCTCCAACTCAAGATCCAACAGTTGGAGGACCTGTCCCGGATGCAGCGCCGGTTCGTCTCCGACGTCTCGCACGAACTGCGCACCCCGCTCACCACCGTGCGGATGGCCGCCGACGTCATCCACGAGGTGCGGGACGAGTTCGACCCGGTCACCGCACGCTCCGCGGAACTGCTGCGCGGCCAACTCGACCGCTTCGAGTCGCTGCTCGCCGAACTCCTGGAGATCAGCCGGTTCGACGCCGGCGCGGCGGCCCTGGAAGCCGAACCGGTCGATCTGCGCGACGTCGTCCACCGCGTCATCGAGGGCGCCGAACCGCTCGCCGAACGCAAGGGCAGCCGGCTCGTGGTGCGCGGCGGCGACCACCCCGTCATGGCCGAGGCCGATCCCCGCCGGGTGGAGCGCATCCTGCGCAACCTCGTCGTCAACGCCGTCGAGCACGGCGAGGGCCGCGACGTCGTGATCAGGCTCGCGTGCGCCGGCGGACGCAGCGACGGCGCGGTCGGCGTCGCGGTCCGCGACTACGGCGTCGGCCTCAAGCCCGGTGAGGCGACCCGGGTCTTCAACCGCTTCTGGCGTGCGGACCCGGCGCGGGCCCGCACGACCGGCGGCACCGGCCTCGGCCTGTCCATCGCCATCGAGGACGCCCGGCTGCACGGCGGCTGGCTGCAGGCGTGGGGCGAGCCCGGCGGCGGCTCCCAGTTCCGGCTCACGCTGCCCCGTACGGCCGGCGAGACGCTGCGCGGCTCCCCGATCCCCCTGGAACCCGAGGACTCCCGGCGAAACCGCGGCCTGGACGCCGACGGCCGCCCCCGCACC
>LIQL01000114.1:0-35529 GCA_001418405.1 Streptomyces diastatochromogenes
GGCAATCCCCCGGACGACCACCCCACCCACGGCCCTGCGGTTCGGCGACTGCCCCGACTCCGTTCCGACCCCGCCGGCGCCGGAGCACGTCGAATGCGGCCGGCTCAGCGTGCCGATGGACTGGCACCGCCCGCAGTCACCGCGCATCGAGATCGCGGTCTCCCGGATACGCGCCTCGGGCACACCCGCCGAACGACGCGGCATCCTGCTGGTCAACCCGGGCGGACCGGGCGGCTCCGGCCTCCCCTACGCGGTCACCAAACGCGCCAAACTCCCCGCCGGCGTGCGGCGTTCCTACGACGTCATCGGCTTCGACCCACGCGGCGTCGGCCGGAGCGCACCCGCCGACTGCGGCCCGATGGGCGGCCTCTTCGACGCACCGGGCACCGACCCGGTACCGGTCGGCGCGACAGCGGAGAAGGAGTACCTCGCCGCACTGCACGCCATGGCGGACGACTGCGCCGGGGTGGCGGCCGCCGCACTGCCGCACCTGTCCACCGAGCAGACGGCGCACGACATGGACGCGATCCGCGCCGCGCTCGGCCAGCCGAAAACCAACTTCCTCGGCGTCTCCTACGGCAGTTACCTGGGCGCCGCCTACGCGGCCCGCTTCCCGCACCGCACGGGCCGCATGGTGCTCGACAGCGTGGTCGGGCCCTGGAACTGGTACGACTTCGACGCCCGACAGAGCCAGGCACTACTGCGCCAACGCGACACGTTCCTCGCCTGGGTCGCCGCCCACCCCGAGCGCTTCGCACTGGGCGGCAGCGCGTCCGCCACCCGCGCGTCCTACCTGAGCGCACGCCGCGGACTCGCCGAACATCCCGTGAACGGCTTCGGACCGGCGGAGTTCGACCGCGCCGTGTACCGCGCCCTGGGCCGCACCGAACGCTGGGCACCCCTCGCCGACGGCCTGCGCGGCTACCTGCGCACCGGCAACCCCGACGCCCTCCGCCCGGCCGCCGCGTTCGACGGCCCCGACTCCCGCAACTACGAGGCGGCCAACCGCATCGTCAAGTGCGCCGACGGCCCGGCCCCCACGCCCCACCGCATCCTGACCGACCTCCACCGCATGCGACGCCTCGACCCCCAACCGATCCTGACCGGCATGGAGGCGACCACCTGCGCCTACTGGCACCAGCGCCCCCACCACCGCACGCCGCTCGGCAGCCCCGACGCGCCGCCCGCGCTGCTCGTCGCCTCCGAACACGACCCCGTGACCCCCATCGAGGGCGCGCACCGACTCCGCCCGCTCCTGCCCGGCTCGCGCCTGATCACGCTCCACGACGACTACTCGCACGGCGTGTTCGCCAGCCGGGGCAACGCCTGCGTGGACGCCACCACGGCCGCCTACCTGACCGAGGGAACGCTGCCGGCCAAGGACGTGCACTGCACCGGCCCGGGCCTCCCGGAGGTACCGCAACAGGCACATTGAGGAAAAAGATCCGGAGCGCGCCGCGTCATGCTCGACGCCTTCTCCAAGGCGTCCGGCTACGGATACGTACACCCACTCAGGCGCTGGGTTCCCGTACCCGAGCGCACCACGGTGAATCGACCTTTGCCCGGCGAGGAAGGGTTCAGCGGGCTGCGGTGGGCGGGGGCAGACGCAGGCCCGCCAGGTCCGGGGGGACGCAGGAGTCGGGGCGGAAGAACGGGGCGGACTCTCCGTCGGACGCGGTGGCGGGCGCGTCGGTGAGCCGGAAGCGGTCCCGCAGACGTCCGTAGAAGTCGGTGGGCTGGAGGCGGACGAGCCGCACGCGTTGCCGGGCGCGGTAGACGCCGATCCAGTCGCCCGGGTCGAGGACGCCACGGAGTTGGCCGTCGATGCTGACCGCGGCGCGGCCGGAGTGCGGCAGGAGGCGCAGCGCGACCGGTTCGTCGGGGGCTGCGACGACGGTGCGGTTGAAGGTCATGTGGGCGGCGATCGGGGTGAAGACGACGGCGTCCATGTGCGGGGAGAGCACGGGGCCGCCGGCAGCGAAGCTGTAGGCCGTCGAGCCGGTGGGCGTGGCGACCACGAGGCCGTCGGCCGAGTAGGCGGCCAGCAGCCTGCCGGAGATGTAGACACCGACGCCGACCTGGTGGTCCCGGGCGAGCTTCTCCACCACCACGTCGTTCAGGGCGTTGACGTCCAGCGGCAGACCCCAGCCGTCGCCCGCGGTGCTCTCCGGTCGCGCCTGCGGTGGCGGCAGAACTGGGCCGCGCCCGTAGCAGAGGGGAGCTTCCAGCTCGGCGGGCACCTCCGGGAGGCGGGAGGCGCGCACGGTCAGCGTCATGCGCTCCTCGACCGGGGCGTGGCCGGCGTGGACGGCGTCGAGGGCGGTGGTGATGTCACAGGCCGGCACTTCGGTGAGGAAGCCGACCTTGCCCAGGTCGACGCCGAGCACGGTGGCGCCGGTCTTCACGGCGATCCGGGCACCGCGCAGGAAGGTCCCGTCTCCACCCAGGGTGACGACCAGGTCGGGGTCGCCGGCCGCCCGCGCCTCCTCGCGCGCGGAGCGGCGCTGTTCATCCGCCGACCAGACGTCGATCTCGGTGCAGGGGACCTCGTGCGCCTCGCACCAGGCGTGCACGACGCCGGCTGCTTCCCGGGCGGCGTCCCGGCCCTGGTGGACGACGAGTCCAACGCGGTGTACGGGCATGGCGGACCTCGTCTGGTTGCCTCGTTCCACGGTTCTGCCCGCCGGGGTGCGGGGACTGCCTGGTCTCACCCGGTCAATCCTGGGGCCTCGGCGTGCGATCGGCCCACCGACATGCCGCGCGCCCGGCCGAGCCCATGGGCGGTCACCGAAACCCGACGAGCGACTCCACCGTCAGAATCCGTCGACGTCTACGACGGCCTCTGCGAAGGCCCGCGGAGCTTCCTGTGGAACATTGTGTCCCACGGCCAGGGTCCGGTGTGCGTATTTCCCCGTAAATTTCTTTCGATAAGCCGATCCGTTTCCCGGCGGGGTGAACGGGTCGTGAGATCCGTCAATGGCGATCGTCGGCACCCCGATGGCGGGAGCGGCGGCGAGACGCCTTTCCAGGGCGTCGTACCTGCGCTCGCCTTTTGCGAGACCAAGTCGCCAGCGGTAATTGTCGATCACAATGCTGACGTAATCCGGGTTCCGGAAGGCCGCTGCCGTGCGATCGAAGGTGGCGTCGCTGAAATTCCAGGTCGGAGAATTGAACCGCCACACCAGTTTCGCCAGGTCGTGTCGGTACTCTTCGAGGCCGAGCACGCCTCTTTCCGTGGAGAAATAGTATTGATACCACCATGCCCATTCGCTCTTCGGTGGCGACGGCATCTTATTGGCTTCGACATTTGCGATCAGATATCCGGTCACGGAGATCAACGCCTTGCATCGCTCCGGCCAGAGAGCCGCTATGATGTCGCCCGTCCGCGACCCCCAGTCGTATCCGGCGAGAATGGCCCTATCAATCCTGAGGGCATCCATCAGCGCGATGATGTCAACGGCGAACGCCGACTGTTGAGCATTCCTGGGTGTTTTACCGGAAAGAAATCGCGTCGTGCCGTGGCCTCGCAGATAGGGCACCACCACCCGGTACCCCTTCGCCGCGAGCAAGGGTGCGACCGCGACGTAACTGTGAATGTCGTAGGGCCAGCCATGCAGAAGGATGACCGGCTGCCCGCGTACCGGCCCGGCCTCGACATACCCCATGTTCAGATCGCCGGCATTGATCTGCTTCACGGGACCAAAGGATGTCCGCGGCACAGGATCAGCTGCGGGATGCGCCACCGGTTCTTCCGACGTGGACTGCGTACTACCGACCATTCCGAACGGGGCCGTCGCCGCGGCGGCAGCGACCGCGGCACCGAGGAAGTGACGACGACTGTGCGCGAGCCCGGGTATTTTCATCGACGTATCTCCTTGTTGAGGCGGCACCGGCGGGCCGCAAACGTCATGACATCGATCGCATGAGGGATTCGGACATCACATTCGTCTGATATCTGCGCCCGGGGTCTTCGTGAATGCGCCCTCGCACCGACGCTTCCTCCCGGCCATGCAACACGCGTCAGCGTGGTGGCGCACCACGCATTGCTCCGCCTGAGCGATTCCAGCACCCGGCATGTTTTCTCGCAGAGGTGGCCGTGCCGACGGTCGTGGCCTGTCCGCTCGCCGCCTGTCCGACCACGAAGCCGAGTCGCGTGAACCGGCGCCCGTCTCGCTCTGTGTGGCAGGAGTCGTCGATGCCGTGGAGCCGCGGACACGTCCCTCGGTCCTCCGGACACCGGGGCGAGAGTCACGGCGGCCTCCTTGCCGAGGCTCCGGTCTCGCTCAGCCGGGCTCCACGACGGTGGTGATCTTCCCGCTCGCGAGGTCGTAGGCGTAGCCGCCGACCTTGATGTCGCTGATGGACGGCGCGAGCTCGGGTGCCGAGCGCAGCTTGGCGACGTCCTGCTGGACCGTCCGGGACGGCTCCAGGACGGCCATCTCCAAGGAGGTCCGATCGTCCCAGCCGCCGCGGGCGGCGTAGCCGGCGCGCAGCTCGTCGTCCGCGAGGAAGCCCGTGCCGCAGTCGGTGTGGTGGATGACAGCGATCTCGAACCAGTCCGCATCGGGGGTCTTGTTCTCATGCAGGTGCACGATCCACGCGAGGTCCTTGATGATCGCCGGCGTCACGCGGCCACCGATGTTGCGTGCGACGATCGCTTCTCCGAGCCGGGCGCCCAGCACGGCCGCGGGCTCCACGCGAGGATCGATGCAGGTGATCAGGTACAGCTGCTGGAAGGGAACGAACGGGATCGGGGGGACGTCGGCCTGGTCACCGGAGGCCGCGAAGGCCCGGTTGCGTTCCAGGTACGGGGTGAAGTTCGACATGGCTGGTCCTTTGAGGAGGCGGTGACGGCCTGGGGCTGTGAGATCGGCACCGCAGGCACGGCGCCCATGTCCGCGCTGCGCGAGCCGGCCTGGTGGCCATGAGAAACAGGCGGGCGGCAGCAAGCCGTCCTAGCCACCACCATCGGCCACGAGGGGACCACCGGCCAGGCGAGCTCGCCCGGCAAGCACGAGGCGAGCGTCGCCAAGCAGTCCGTCACCAGCCGGGTCCACGCCGTCTCGCCCGTCCAGTCCACGCAGGTCAGCGCCGTGTGGACGACCAGCTCGGATGGCAGGACCACCGTCCGCGCGGCTCGGCCGCTGCGGGCGGTGGTCGTCCGCGCACCGGCCGCGATCCGAAGGCTCCGGGATGGGGTGCGCCCGTGGAACGGATCTTGGTGGTGGGTGTCACCGGCGCAGGCAAATCCACGCTCGCCCGAGCCTTGAGCGATGGACTATCCCAGACGCGTCATCATGCCTCGCGTCCTGCGCCGGTCCGTCTGGCGCACCGTCACACGTGAAGTCCTCTTCGGCGGCAACAGGGAGACCTGGACGGGCTGGCTGAGCCGGGAACACCCGGCCTGGTGGGCCTGGTCCCAACACGGGACCCGCCTGGCCGACGAGGCGGGACGCCCACAGCGCTCGGTCGCGCGTGGTGGCACGCTCCGGCCGAGGTGCCTCGTCGCGTTACGGCAACGGTCGGGGGCGCGTCGGTGTGTACCGGGGTCGGCGGTGCGGATGCTGAGGCCGTGTCAGCGCGCGGTGTTCAGAGCCGCCCGGGCGCCGGCGGTGTCCGCCGCCGTCGCGATCGGCCCCCTGAGCCGCGGCGCCGGTCCGCACGGTTGAGCCCTTGCGCACGGCTGCGGCCCGGATGGCTCATCACGGCATGACGACGCGCCAGGACGTGTCTGACCATGACGGCATGACGGCACGCCAGGAAGTCAGCAGGTCGGTGGCGGACACCGACGGCCCCGTCATGGCCTCCGTCTCCGCCTCTGCCTGGACAGCCGTGTGCTCGATCTGGCGGCCGGCTTCCTCCTCCGGCGCCGGCCCGTACTCGGCCCGACGGGATGACGGCCCGGCGGCCGGACGCCGGGGCGGCCGGACGTGCGGACGGTGGCCCATACGTCCGCCGCCGGGCCAGAAACTCCTCCTCCGACCGTCGGTGCTGCGCGTGGCGGAACGCGCTCCGCCGCTGAGGGCCCGGGCAGTCCCTGTAGCGCCCCTCGCCGACCACGCATCACACCGACACGATCGCCACGAGGTGCTTTTCCCATGTCCACACACTCCAGACGCGCCCTGCTCGGCGCGGGTATCGCCGCCGCCGGCAGCGGTCTGCTGGCCACCGGGGCCAGCGCCCTGGACGCCAAGACCGGCAGGCATCGCTCCCGCGGCACGCCGCACCCCCCTGACGCGCACGACGGCCCCGGCTCGCCGGGACCCCACGGCCACGACACCGCGTCCCACTACGTCTCTCCGCACGGTCCCGAGGTCATCAAAGCGGAGAAGTACCGGGGGTCGGGCCCCGTTCGCCGCTTCAAGTTGACCGCCAGCGCGGCCAAGTTCGACATCGGCGGCCGGATCGTCAACACCTGGGCGTACGGCGACCGGCTGCCCGGCAAGGAGATCCGGGTCAACGCGGGCGACAAGGTCGCCGTGAGCTTCCACAACCGTCTCCCGCACTCCACCACCGTCCACTGGCACGGGGTGCAGATCCGCAACGACATGGACGGTTCGCCCGACATCACCCAGCGCAGCGTGAAGGCCGGCCGCTCCTTCGACTACACCTTCGCGGTCGACAGGCCCGGCACGCACTGGTTCCATCCGCACGTCGGCGTGCAGCTCGACCGCGGGCTGTACGCGCCGTTGATCGTCGAGGACCCCCGCGAGCCCCTCTCGTACGACCACGAGTGGGTCGTCCTGATCGATGACTGGCTCGACGGGGTCGACGGAATGACCCCGGACGCGATGCTGGCCGAGCTGAACAAGAACAAGCCCGGTGGAGCCAGCGGCCACGGCGGCATGCAAGGACACGGCGGCCGGTCGGCTGCGGCCGCGGCGTCCCAGTGGCGCAGGCGTGCCAGGCACCTGCTGTCCGACGACCCCTCAGACAGCATCGAGCATCCGTTCCACCTGATCAACGGCCGGGCGGCCAAGGACCGGGAGACCTTCCGCGCCAAACCGGGCGACCGCATCCGGATCCGCCTCATCAACGCGGCCGCCGCCACCGCCTACCGCGTCGCGCTCGGCGGTCACAACATGACCGTGACGCACACCGACGGCTACCCGGTGAAGCACAAGACGACCGACAGCCTGCTCATCGCGATGGGCGAGCGCTTCGACGTACTGGTCACGGCGAAGGACGGCGTCTTCCCGCTCACCGCGCTCTCCGCGGGCAGCAAGAACCAGACCGCACAGGCCCTCCTGCGGACCGGTGACGGCGAGGCGCCCAACGAGAAGATCCGCCCGACGGAGCTGAGGAGCGGGGGGCTGAGCGCGGACAAGTTCAAGGCAGCGGCGTCGGTACGGCTCTCGGACAGCAAGCCGGACCGCACCATCAAGATGGACCTCACCGGCTCCATGAAGGACTGGGACTGGGCGATCAACGGAAGGCCGTTCACGGAAACCCAGCGGTACGCCGTGCACCAAGGGGAGCGGGTGCGGATCATCTTCCACAACAAGACCACGATGTGGCACCCGATGCACCTGCACGGACACACCTTCGCGCTGCCCAACGGCGGCCCCCGCAAGGACACCACCATCGTCCTGCCGGACAAGAAGGTCGCGGTGGACTTCGACGCCGACAACCCCGGTCTGTGGATGCTGCACTGCCACAACATCTACCACTCGGAGTCGGGGATGATGACCGTCCTCGGCTACAAGACGAGGCGATGACTCCGCCGCTCCCGGCTGACCGGCTCCCGCGCTCCCAGCCCCCGCCACGACCGGGATCCCCATAGCCATCCGCCGCACCACGCAACACGACCGCTGGCCGGGCCTCCCCGAGGAGCCCGGCCAGCGGCCTTTCATTTCGACTGCGGGTCGAGGGGACTCCCGCGGCCCGGCCCCGATGGGGCCCATTGCGTCCCGGCCCGCACCGTGGTGCGGGCCGGGCTCCCGTGTCACTCCCCGTCGCCCCCGCCTACCGCGCGCACCGGGCCTTCCCCACCTTCCCGGTCTTCCGCGCCGCCCTTGGCTTCCTTGCCTCCGTTGCCTTCCCTGCCCTCCGAGCCCCGGCCCTTGTCCTCGTCGTCTCCTCTGCCTTCTCTGCCCTCAGAACCCCGGCCCCGGTCCTCGTCCTCTCGCGGGAGGACGACGGTGTTGTCGCAGCCCACGGACGAGCCCATCCGCGTGCTCTGGGCCCCCGGGGAGCCCTCGCCGCCGAGCGCGTTGCCCAGCACGCCGTTGAGGATGCCGACCTCGCCGAGGACGTCGACGTTCGTGTCGTGCGACCGGCACTGGGAGCCCTGCCGGACCTCGAACCCTTCGCCCCTGCCCCCATCTGCGTAGGCGGCGCCGGCGCAGAGGAAGCCGAATCCGCCGAGGGCGACGGACACGACGACGGTCTTCTGAAGCTTGTTCATTTCATCTCCGGTGGCCGAACGGATGCAATCCGTGATATGGCGACTTCGTACAGTTACGAGAGGCTAATACGAAAGACGCCGCAAGCGTTCGGCGACGCGCCGGATCCCTCGCCGTCGCGATCGACCGGCCGCACCGGCCACGACCCGCGCAGACACGCCGTCCCAACGGCCTAGCCGGCGCCGACGAGAGTCCTCAGCTGCGGCTACGCGGCGGACGAGCCGAGCCGGGGCCACCTGGGCGAGCAGCGCGTACCAGGAGGCCGGACGCACCCCTGGTCCGCCGCGACGCGTGGGGGACCGTGCGCCGGAGAGGCACGGTCTGGTTGCTCGTCCGCCTGCGGCGTAGCATTTTGTGGAGACCTTGATTGTTTGCCTGAGGTGGTATCGAGCATTCGCCGCGCCGCCGGAGCAGGTCCCCGAGGTCATGAGGGAACGCGCCCGTTCGGCAGCGGAAAGCAGAGCTTGACGTTCGATCAGTGACGGGTTTGCGCATGGGCTGGCTCACCCTCGGCTATTTCCTCGCGTACATTCCGTACGCGATGCTGGTCAAGGCGCTGGCCAGTGGTGCGACTCCGCTGTCGCACGGGCCGGTCAGCGGCTTCGAGTTGCTGCCCGCAAGCGCCTTCGGTCAGCTTGTCGCGATGCCGCTCCTCCTGGGAGTGACGGGTTGGTGGCGGCAGATGCGGCGCGGTTCCGTCGGCGGACTCCGCATTCCGACCGTCGGTCGGGAAACGCTGGTGTCCGGATTCTTCACCTCGCTCATCATCGGCACCACCACGATGAACTACACGTTCTCCGGCGTCTCGATCCTTTTCATGCTGTTGTTGATGCGCGGCGGAGTCCTGAGTTTCTCCCCGTTGGTCGACAAGGCCCGCAAGCGACGGGTGACGCCGTATGCGTGGGCGGCGCTGTGCCTCAGTCTGGTCGCGGTTTCGGTGGCCCTCGGCGACGTGAACAGTTACTACCTCACCTCGGCGGCGGTGCTGAGCGTGCTGACCTATCTCGTCGGTTACCTGGGCCGCTTCGACATCATGAGCCGCGTCGCCAAGACCGGGGTGGCCGCAACGGACCGCCGGTTCTTCGTCGAGGAGCACGTCGCCGCACCGGTTTGGCTGGCTCTGCTCCTGGCGGCGGGGGCGCTGGCGGGGCAACCAGAGTTGCGCGCGGGTTTCACCACGTTTCTCGGCACCCCGCTGGCGTGGGCGGCGGCCGCGATAGGCGTGACGTACGAGGTGCTGTTCGTCTTCGCCTCGCTCATGTACCTCGACCGACGCGAGTACACCTGGGGTGTGCCGGCGTGGGCGTTCGCCAGTCTGATGTCCGGCCTGGTGGCCTCCTTCTCGCTTACCTGGCTGGCCGGACTCCCCGCTCCGGGGACCGGCCAGCTCGTCGCGCTCGCCTTCGGCGTCGGCGCGGCGGGGGTGCTGGCCTACCCGTCGGTCAGCTCCCGGTGGCGGGCACGCGCCACCGGACCGGTGCGCCGCGTGCTGTTCGTCTGCGGCGGGAACACCTCTCGTTCGCCCACGGCCGAGGTCATCGCATGGGCTCAGGCCGCGGAGGCGGGGGTCGCACATGCCTTCCGGTTCTCCAGCGCGGGCGTCGCGACGAAGCGTCCGGGGGATCCGATGGCTCCCGAAGCCCGCGCCGCGCTCGTCGAGCTCGGGCTGCCCCAGGTGCGGGGCCGCAAAGACCCCTGCCGCCATCGGGCGCGCCCGGTCACTCCGGAACTGTGCCGCGTCAGCTTCATCATCTACTGCATGACCCGGGCCCACCGCGACAAGGTCGTCGCGATGGCGCCCGAGGCCGAGGACCGCACCCTGTGCCTGGACCCGCGCGGTGACATCCCCGACCCCGAGGGACAGCCTCCGGAGGTCTACGTCCGGTGCGCCCGGCACATCCAGCGGTCCGTCCGGTTCCGCCTGCGCGAGCTGCTCGCGGCCGGCTCCCTCGCGACCCCCTTCGAGGGAGGTTGAGTCGCGGATGGCCCCCTCGCTCCCCTACGCCCGGTGCCGGGACGCCCCCTGGCACTGCGGGACGGCCCTCCCGGCCCGGGTGGTGCCGCGGGACGCCCTGGCGAGTGCGGCGGCGGGCGGTGCTCCGGAGATGCGCGCCGTCCCGCGAAAGGTGATGCTCGCACTGGTGGCCGTTTGCCCGAGTGGCTGCCCGGACGTCGATGCCGCCGGCATCGGGCACGCGGACGCGGTGGCCACGGTCGATCCGTTCGTCCGGCAACGGTCCCGTCTGGAGGAGTGCGTCCAGTGGAGCTGTTGACGAGCGCCTACGGCACGTCCGTCGCACGACGGGCCCAGCTGGTCGCCGTGCTCGCCGAACCGGAGGACCTCTCCCCCGCTCGTCTGCGCGGCCTCACAGGAGTGGCCGACGCGTTGGAGGTCCGTGCCGACCTGGTCGGCGACCCCGATCCGCACCGGCTGCGCCGGCACTTCCGAGGGCCCCTGACCTACAGCCTGCGCTCCCGGCGCCACGGCGGCCGCTCGGCGCTCGGCCCCGTCGAACGGCGCGCCAGGCTGCTGCGCGCGGCGCAGCAGTACGATCTCGTCGATCTGGAGGCGATGGACGACCTGGTGCCGGAACTGCTCGTGGGCATCCCGACCCGGCAGCGGCGGGTCTCCTGGCACCAGCCCGAGGCCACCCGCCCGGACAGAGGCGCCGACCGCTGGTTCGGGGCGGCCATGCGGGAGGCGTCGGAGGCACTGCGGCACCGATTCGCCGCGATGCGGACCGTACCGGCGGCGGCGTACCTCCTCGTCCCACAGCCGGGCGCCCAGTACGGGGCGGCCGCACCGCTGCTGCTCACCGGGCTCGGACGCACCGACGTGACGGCGTTCGCCTCCGGTCCCGCCGGGACCTGGACCCGGGTGCTGGCACCGTGGCTGGGCGCACCTGTGGTCTTCGGTCGGGCCGGTGCACCGGGGGCGGACGGGATGCCCAGCGTGGCACAGCTGCGGAGCGACTACGGCCTGCCCGCGCTTCCCCCGCTCGACGCCCTGTTCGGCATCGCCGGCCGGGCCACCGGAGGCTCGCTGGCGCCCAGGTTGCACAACGCGGCGTTGCGGCACCTGCGGTTGCCCGCGCTCTACCTGCCCTTCCCCGTGGACGTCTTCCCCCGCTTCTGGCACTGGGCCTTCGTCTTCGGCGCGCTGGCCCGGCTGCCGCTGCGCGGGCTCACGGTCATCGCACCCCACAAGCGCGGTGCGGTCGAAGTGGCCGACATCGCCGACCCGCACGCACTGCGCTGCGGCGCGGCCAACGTGCTGTGGCTCGACGCCGGGCGCTGGCGGGCGACCACCACCGACACCGCCGCCGCCCTGCACACCCTGGCCCGGGCCGGGGTCGAGCCGGGCGGCCGGAGCGCCGCCGTCATCGGTTGCGGCGGCGCCGGGCAGGCCGTGGCACTGGCCCTGGACCAGGCCGGAGCCCGGGTCACCCTGGTCAATCGGGGGGATGCGCGCGGCCGGGACGCCTCCTCACGCCTCGGGTTCCCCTACGTGCCCCTGTCCCGGTTCTCCCCGGCCGGACACACCGTGCTCGTCCACGCCACGCCCGTGGTGGAACGGCCGCCGTTTCCGATCACCGCCGCCGATCGGGACGCGGTGGTGTTGGAGCTGGTCTACCGGGATCCCCCGACAGCGCTGATGCGCGCCACCCACGCCGGCGGACTGGTCGGCATCGACGGCTGGGACGTCCTGTTCGTCGAGGTGAGCGAGCAGTTCCGGCTGCTGACGGGCCATCCGCTGCCCGAGGCGCTGACCCTGCGGTCCCTCTGCTTCGGTTCCGCCGAGCCAGCCGAGGCCCACGACCTCGCCAAGCCGGCGGGACAGCCCCCGGCGCGCTCCGCGATGCGCTCGGCGAGCGGGGAGGCGACATGACGACCCGTCCGACGTCCCACGACGGACCGGCCGCACCGCGACCGCCGGCCGCCCCCGACGTCTCGGTGCTGCTGGGCGACTGGGTCAACACCGAACAGGGCAGCCCGCAGGGCCCCCTGCGATTGAGCGTGACACGGCACGACCAGGGCCTGGCGGTACGGGCCTTCGGCACCGGCGGCCCGCAACCACGCGACTGGGGACAGGTGTCCGCGGTGGCGTACACCGCGCCGGGTACGCCGTCGGCCGCCTGGTCGTTCTCGGCGACCTACGACTTCGGATCGTTGCGCACCGTCGTGTGCGCCTACCACAAAACGGGCATCCTGGTGGCCACCACGTCCAGCGTCTTCAGCGGCGGCGAGCATGCCGACCACTGGGCCCGTTCCTTCTACCATCGGGCGGAGGGACGGGCATGACGCCACGGACGGTCGATCCGGCGCCGCTGGCCGGCAGTTGGATCAACTTCGACACCACGGCCACCGGCATCCGCCTGGTCGGTGCGGGGATCGACGGCGGCCGGCTCATGCTGCGGATCACCGAGCGCGGCGCCCCGGAGACCGCGCAGGAGGCACTGACCGACGGGCCCGTCACCGGCGCCGTCCTGCCCGCCGTCCCGCTGGCCGACAGCATCGACGCCACCACGGCCGTGGCCTTCCTCGCCGAGGGCCCGCTCGGTTCCCGCCGGGCCATCCTCTGCGGCTACCTCAACCGCGGCCTGCTGACCCTCGACGTCCACACCGTCGACCCCGGTGACGCGCGGATGCCGAATCTCATGTACCGCGCCCATTTCTACCGCCCCGAAGGGGCCGACCCGAGATGACCGGCGACCGGGACCGCCTGACCGGTCCGGCCTCCCTTCCGGTGTCCGAAGACGACCGGGCGGTCCTCGACGCCGTGGCGAAGCTGGCCGAGGACACCTTCGCCCCCCGCGCCGAGGAGTACGACCGAAGGGCCCGATTTCCCACCGAGGACTTCGGCGACCTGTTCTCCGGGGGCTTCCTGGGTGCCACCGTGCCCCGCGCGTACGGCGGCCTGGGCTACGGCCCACAGCAGCGCAACACCCTGCCGCTGTGGGAGATGACCACCACACTGGCCAAGGCCGATCTGTCCCTGGCCCGTTGCTGGGAAGGGCACGCCAACTCCCTCGTCCTCATCGACGCGTTGGCGCCCCCGGAGCAGAAACGACGCTGGTTCGCCGGCGTGGTCGAAGAGGGGGAGGTCTGGGGTGCCTGGAGCGGCGAACCGCAGGCACCGAAGCCGGGCGAGAGCCACCGCTTCGGCACCACGTTGACCCCGGTGGCCGGTGGCTGGACCCTGCGCGGCAGCAAGGCGTTCGCCACCGGCGCCACCGGCGCCAGGTGGGCGATCCTGCTCGTCGATCCGGCCGGCCCCGGTGGCGCCCGGCACGCCCGAGGGGCCGACCGGAAGCTCCTGCTGCTCGCCTGCGACCTGTCCGACCCGAGCGTGACGGTGGACAGTTCGTGGTGGGACCCGATCGGCATGCGGGCGACGGTCAGCCACGTGGTGCGGTTCGAGGACACCTTCGTCCCGCGTGAACACCTCATCGGCCGTCCCGGCGGCTACCTCGACGGGCAGTGGCAGACCGCGTTCATCCCGCACTACGCGGCGAGCTTCCTCGGCGGCGCGCTGGCCGCGTACGAATACGGACTGGCGTATCTGAAACGGCAGGGCAAGGGCGGCGACCCGCACGTCCAGCAGCGGGTGGGCACCATGGCCGTCAACATCGACACCGCCCGCCTCTGGCTGCGTCACGTCGCCGACCTGTGGGACGAGGGCAGACTCGACGAGGCCCGGATCGCCGGCAACCGCGCCTGGCACGTGATCGAGCACCTCGCCGAAGAGACGGTGCACCACGTCATCCGCGCGTGCGGTGCCCGCAGCCTCATCCGCCCGAGCCCGGTGGAACGCATCCTGCGCGATCTGACCTTCTACGAGCTCCACGACAACGACGACCACGTCCTGGCCACCATCGGCCGAGCCGTCCTCGGCGAGCAGCACGACCTGTCGTTCCACCAAACCTGAACCGGGGCGCGGCGTGGCACGTGGTCGCCGGGTTCGGGGAGCACTCGCTAATGCTTGGTCGCACTCGCCGCGGCGCTACCGGGGGTTGGGGACGCCGAGCCGTTCCCCCGGACCTGGAGACGGGTGTCCATGCCGAGTTCCTTGTGCTTGGCGATCGGACACCACAGCTCGTAGCTGCCGGGCCGGAGGGCGACGGTGAGCCGCGCTCGGCCGCCGGGAGGGATGGTCGAGGTGTGCGCGTTGGATACCCCGGGCCCCGCGATGGCCAGCGCGTGGGCCACCGTGCCCGCGTTGTCGACGACGAACGTGACGGTTCCCGAGGTCGCCTGGGCCGGTGAGAGGGCCAGTGAGTACTCCTTCTCCGTGACGGTGATCGTCGTGCCCGCCCGCGCGCTCGCGCTCGGAGTCGGCGTCGGCGTTGGGGCCGAACCGTTGGAACACGCAGTGGCAGCGGTCAGCGCGGCGAGTGCCAGAAACCTCAGACCCTCGCGGGCGCCACGCGGGGATGGGAACCAGTGCACGGCCATGCCTCGGTGTCTCCCTTCGTCTCGTGACGAGGCTGGCCCACGTTGCCGGTCGGGCCGACGCCGACACTCGTCCCCGCGCGCACCATCACCCGGTCAGGCGCCGACGCTCACTGGGGTGAGGGCGTGCCCTTGCTCCGAACCGTGGCGGCCGGGTCCTCGGACAGGTCCCGGCCGCGGGTTTCGGCGGTGCGCCAGATGGCGAGGGCCGTGATCAGTCCGCAGATCATGGCCAGGATGGCGAGGGGGGTGCTGGAGATGCTGCCCGAAGCCGAGAGGCGGCTGCTCGCGAAGAGCGGGGTGAAGCCGCCGCCGATCAGTGCGGCCAGTTGGTAGCCCATGGAGGCTCCGGTGTAGCGGACCTGGGTGCCGAACATCTCGGAGAGCAGCGGTCCCAGCGGTGCGTACATCGCGTTCTGCACCACCTGTCCGAGCACCATGCCGAGGATCAGCAGGGTGACGGAGCCCGTGTTGATCAGGGCGTAGATCGGGAAGGCCAGCAGCACGATGCCCGCGGCGCCCCCGAGCGACACCGCCCGGCGTCCCAGGCGGTCCGACAGCGCGGAGAAGCACGGTATGGCCACCAACCCGGTGAGCGCGGTGGCCGTGAGGCCGGACATCACGTCGGACGTGTCGTACCCGACGGACCTGGCGTAGGTGAGCATGAAGGTGCCGATCAGCGCCGTCAGGGCGAAGGGGCCGATGCCGACCGCGCAGGCGAGGAGCAGGACCCGCGGGGCGCGCAGCACCTGTGCCAGGGGAATGCGGCGGGGCGCCGCCGCGGCCTGCTGTTCGCGGGCCCGTGCCTCCTGCTGGAACAGCGGGCTCTCCGTGACGCTCATGCGCACGTACAGGCCGATGGCGAGCAGCACCGCGCTGAACAGGAACGGGATGCGCCAGCCCCACGCCAGGAACCGGTCCTGGGGAAGGAGTGCGGTCACGCTGACCGCGAGGCTGGACAGGAGGAAACCGATCGGTGACCCCATCTGCATCACGCCGTTCCACAAGCCGCGGCGCCGTGCGTCGGCGTGCTCGACGACCATCAGCGTGGCGCCGCCCCATTCACCGCCGATGGCGATGCCCTGGACGATGCGGAACAGGATGAGCAGCGCGGGCGCCGCGACGCCGAGGGTCGCGTACGTGGGCAGCAGTCCGATCAGACAGCTCGCCACGCCCATGAGGAGCATCGTCACGACGAGCATGGTCTTGCGTCCGAGGCGGTCACCGAAGTGCCCGAAGACCACGCCGCCGACGGGCCGGGCGACGTAGCCGGCGGCCAGTGTCCCGAACGCGGCGATGGTGCCGACCGTGGGGTTCGACTCGGGGAAGAACAACGGGCCGAAGACCAGGGCGGCCATCGTGCCGTAGAGCAGGAAGTCGTAGTACTCGATGACGGTGCCGAGCAGGCTCGACAGGGCGACCTTGCGCAGCAGGGCGGGATCCGGTGCCGTGGGTGGTGTCCCGGAGCCGCCGGCTCTCTCCGGGCTCTGCGGGGACGACGGGGAGGGTGCAGCGGGCATGCCTGACTCCCTTGAGCGTGCGGGATGTTGCGGGTGGGTGAGCGAGGAGCGGTTGCCGTGGTGGGCAGGGCTCGTTCTCCCCGGTGGTCGCGGGAGAACGTCCGTCACCTGGGCGGAACCGGACGCAGGCTTCCGGGGACCGGCACCTGCGTGACGGGCTCAGCCCTTGCTTTCGAGGCCGAACGCCTGTCGTGCGATGAGTCCGCGCATCACTTCCGAGGTGCCGCCGCCGACGGTTTCCAGGATCGCCTGCCGCCACATGAACTCGACGTCGCTGTCTTTGATCAGCGCCTCGTCCGATCCGAACTCCATGGCCGAACGCGCGATCTCCTGGGCGAGCAGGGTGCCGGCGAGCTTGTGGTAGGCCGCCGGGACCGCCGAGGGCTGACCGCTGATGATCTCGTCGAGCAGCGCCAGCGCCAGCGCCTCGACCTCCGCCACCTGCACGGCGAGGCCGGTCAGCCGCCGGCGGACGACGGGATCGCGGCTCAGGCCCGACTTCTCCACCCAGGTGACGAGGTCCTGGAGGTCCCTGCGCAGCCGCTTCGGCGGGAACTGGACGTGCCGTTCGACGGCGAGCGCGGAGGCGACGACCTGCCATCCGTCGTTCTCGGCGCCGACGCGGTTCTCGACCGGTACCCGGACCCCGTCGAACCGGACCTCGTTCAGGCGGCCGCCGTCATGGGTCGGGATCGGGGAGATCGAGACGCCGGGGCGGTCCAGGGGAACGATCAGGACGCTGAGTCCGCGCGATCTGCTGTCCTGGGGTCCGGTCCGGCAGAGCAGCCAGATGGCGTCGGCCCAGTGGGCGTTGGACGTCCAGCACTTGGCGCCGTTGATCTCGTAGGTGTCATGGACCAGGGTCGCCCGGGTGCGCACGGCCGCCAGGTCGGAACCGGCATCCGGTTCCGAGTAGCCGAGCGCGAAGTTGACCTCTCCGAGCCGGAGTCCGGGGAGGAGGCGTTCGCACTGCTCGGCCGTGCCGTGGGCCATGAGCGCCTTGGCGACGAGGCCCGGACCCATCGGCGGCCGGGCGACCCGCGCGTAGGCCATCTCGTCCCACAGGATGAACTCGTAGGCGGGGGACAGCCCGCTGCCGCCGAACTCCTTGGGCCAGGACAGCGACAGCCAACCGCGTTCCCCGAGCGCCCGGTAGACCCTCCGCACGCCCTCCCCCGTGCTCTCGCCGCGGTGGAAGTAGCCGTTCATTCCCTGGTAGTCGGCCAGGAACGCGAGCACTTCGCCGCGGAACGCCTCCTCCTCGGGGGTGAATCCGAAGTCCATGTCAGTCGTCCTTGCCGGCCGCGGTGGTCCACTTCGGTTCGCGCCCCTCGCTGAAGGCCCGGGGGCCTTCCTTCGCGTCGGGGTGTGCCCAGTGCATCCGCAGGAGCGCCCATCCGTACTCGCATGCCTGGGCGTAGCCCATCTCCAGCGATCCCCAGATCGCCTGCTGCGAGAGCGACACCGCGGCCGGCGAGTTCTTGGCGATGCACCGGGCCATGTCGTCGGCCGTTTCCATGAGGTGTTCGGGGGCGACCAGTTCGTCCACCAGTCCCAGCTGGTACGCGCGCGCCGCGGGCATCCGGTAGCCCTTGCCCATCAGGGTCATCCGCAGCGCGGAGCCCAGCGGCAGGCGCTTGGCGAGACCGATGTTCTCCATCGCCCCGACCAGGCCGACGTTGACGTGGGTGTCCATGAAACTCGCCCGCTCCGAGGCGACCACGATGTCGGCGTCGACCACGAAGTGCAGTCCGGCGCCGGCCGCCAGGCCGTTGGCCGCGCAGATGACCGGCTTCCATACCCGGTTCTGCCGCGGCGACCAGAAGACCTCGTCGGTCAGGGGCCCGGTGCCGGTGCTCATGCCGCCCCGGTCGGCGACGACGTTCACGTCCGCGCCGGTGCACAGGTGCCGTTCGCCGGCGCCGGTGATGATGGCCGCACGGATCCACGGATCGTCGCGGACCTCGCTCCACACGGCCTTCATCTGCGGCATCATCGTTCCGGTCAGGGAGTTTCCCTTGTGCGGTCGATTGAGCGTGATGTAGGCGACGTGTTCGCGCTTCTCGAAGAGCACCTCCGGCCCTTGGACGTCCGCCGCCCGATGCTGGTCCTGCGTCATTCCCGACCACCCTCCGCATACATCGCCAGTACCTGTTCGCCTGTGTGGTGCGCATGCGACGGCACCATCGAGAGTTGCCTGATGCGCTGCGCGACGTGGCCGATCGGCCCCTCCACGGAGTAGCCCATGGCGCCGTGCGTCTGGTGGGAGACGAAGGCGGCGTCCATGGCGGCTCTCGACGCGGACAGCCGCGCGGCGGACGCGAGGGCGGAGCCCTGGTGGTGACCGTGGTCGATGGCCCGCGCGGCGACCTTGACGAGCTTCTCCGCGGCCTCCAGCCCGAGGCCGGCGTTCACGAGCGGATGCGCGACGGCTTGGAAGGTGCCGAGGGTCCGGCCGAACTGGACCCGGGTGCGCGCATGCTCGACCGCGGCGTCCAGTACCCGCCGGCCCGCGCCCCACAGGTACCCCGCCAGCATCATGTGGGCGAGGTCCGTTGCCTCCCGGACGCCGTCGAGCGGGAGGACCCGCTCCAGCGCGACGCGTCCCCACGGCTCGTTGCCCAGGGTCTCCTCCGGGGTCACCGCACCGGCCGGCCGCGCGAGCCAGGCCCGCTCGCCGTCCGTCTCGACGAACACCTCAGCCAGCGGCGACCAGGGCATCAGCGGTGGGCATCCCCACGACACCAGGCGCTCGCCGGCGGCGACGGGGGGCGTGCACGCGGGCGGCAGCGTGCGTGCCGCGAAGACGGTCCCGGTCAACGGCCCGGGGGCGAAGGCGCGCCCCAGCTCCATGGCGACGGCGGCGACCTCACCCGCTCCGCCTCCCTCACCGGGCACTGCCAACGACAGCACCCCGAGTTCGGCCAGCCCGCGCCAGAAGGGCCAGGGGAACGACCCCGGCCCCGAACGTTGTACTTCTTCGGTGCACTTGGCCGCGCAGTAGCGCCGGACGGACCCGGCGAGCGCCTCCTGATCCGGGGTGAACGCGACGGGTTCGCTCATGCCGCTGCGACTCCCCAACGCGAGGTCACCACGGCACGCCGATGGGCGCGCAGGCCACCGAGTTCGGCGCGGAGCGCCTGGAGGCGCAGCGTCCAGAGGTGGAGGTCGTGTTCCCGGGTCAGTCCGACCGCGCCCGTGATCTGATGCGTTTCCCGCGTCAGCCGGTGCAGCGCGGCCATCGTGTGCGCGGCGGCGACCGCCGACGACTCCGCGGTGGCGCCCCGGAACGCCGCCTCGTAGGTGAGCCAGCGCGCCCCTTCGAGGAGCACGCTCAATTCGGCGAGGCGATGCTGCAACGCCTGAAGCGAACCGAGGGCACGGCCGAACACCGTGCGGTCCTTCGTGTACGCGACGGTGAGGTCGAAGGCCCGCTGCATCATCCCGAGCGCCTCGGCCGACACCCCGACGCGCCACCACCGCACCATGGTCCCCGCCGTCCCGGGGGCGAGCTCCTCCGCGCGGCGCGGCACCACGCGGGCCAGTGGATGGCCGTATGCCGACGGAACCGGCTCCGCTTCGTCCGGACTCAGCTCGGCGGCAGCGCACCGGTCGGTGCCGGCGGTGAGGATCTGCCTGGCTTCGCGGCCGTACCGTACGGGGCCCGACCGTTCGTGGTCGGCCAGGACGACCGGCCCCTCGGGCACCGGCAGTCCGAGCGCGGGCAGCACGAGCAGATGCGGTACCGGCGTGATCGCGCCGAGTTCGGCACCGATCCGTTCGACCGCCAGGGTGGCTTCGAGCGGGCCCGCGCCACTGTCACCGAACAGGTCGAGGAATCCCGCCGCGCGCAGCTCGGATTCGAGCTCGTGGTCGTACGCCCCGCGCACGGCGAGCTGTCGGCTGCGCTGGGTGCCGGCGTGCCGGCTCAGCAAGGTGCCCAGTGCGTCCAGGAGCGCGCGTTGGGTGTCCGATGGTTCGAAATCCACGTCTATTCCTTCGGCAGCTTCAGGATCAGGCGGCTGATCAGGTTGAGCTGGACTTCGTAGCTCCCGGCGGCGATGCCGGCGCCGAGCGAGTTGCGGAACTGCGCGTCGCCGGGCGACTGCTCGACCAGGGCTTCGCTTCCCATGACGTCGAGCGCGAGGTCGCCGACCGCTCGCTCGGCCTGCACCATCGCCGCGCGGGCCTGATAGGCCATCGGCGAGGGTTCCTTCGTCTTGGCCCGCTCGTCGATGACGCGGTGCACCAGGACACGGGCGGCTTCGCAGAGGGCCCGCGCGTGGCCGAACTGCTCCTGTACGCCCGGGTCCGTGAGCAGGCCGGCCGCTCGGCACCAGTCGGCCAGCCCGTCGAGGACCCGGGCGGCGCGGGCGTACCGCGGGGCGCCGACCCGCTCGTAGGCGAGCGTCCGGCGGACGATGTCCCAGCCCTTGTTCTCCTCGCCGAGCAGGCAGTTCCCGGGAACTCTGACGTCCGTGAGGAACAGCTCGTTGAAGGAGTGCGCGCCGACGAACCCGTCGATCCGCCGGACTTCGACGCCCGGCGTGCTCAGCGGCAGCAGGAAGACGGAGATGCCGTTCCGCCCGTCCGACACGGAGCCGGTGCGCGCGAGGAGGAAGCAGTAGTCGGCTTCGTTCGCGTACGACGTCCAGATCTTCTGGCCGTTGAGGACGTAGCCCTCGCCCTCGCGCACCGCGCGGGTTCGCAGGGCCGCGAGGTCGGTGCCGGCCTCCGGTTCGGAGAAGCCCTGGCACCAGAAGACCTCGCCTCGGGCGATGGGCGGCAGCAGCGCCGCCTTCTGTTCTTCGGTGCCGTACTTGATGAGGGAGGGGCCGACCCAGTTCACGTTCATGTACTGCGGGCCGCGGGGCTCCCCCCGTTTCCACATCTCCTCGCCGAGCACGAAGTGCTGCCAGGCCCCTTGGCCGCCGCCGCCGTACTCCTTCGGCCAGTGCGGGGTGAGCCACCCCTTGGCTGCCAGGGTGCGCACGAAGTCCCTTGAGAAGTCGGTGTACACCGCGCTGCCGAGACCGTGCTCGGAGCGGTTCCACCCCTCGGCCAGTTCGCGGTCAAGAAAGCCGACGAGGTCGCTGCGAAACGCCGCGTCCGCCTCGCTCAGAGCGAACTCCATCAGTCCCTCCCCATAGGGGTCGTGCGCCTCCCGCGCCACACCTTCAGGAGCGAGCGCATCCCGTGGTGCCACGTCGGTCGCCCCCATCGGAGGAGCGAGGCGCCCTCAAAAAAGAGTACACTTTATTCGGCCGGCGGCAAGGCCCCTCACCTCAAACGGAGGGCGCCGCAGCATCTACCCTCCCGCCTCGACAGTCGGTAACGTCGCAGCAACAAGCAGGCGTTACGAGGAGAAGTCGGCGGAACCGGCCCGAGCCCGGAGGCGATCCCGACGCACGCCAGAGCCGGAGCCCAGCGCCAACTGGCCACTTGAGGACAAGAAGATGCCACTCAATTGCCGTTTTGGCCGATGGCTTGAAGGGAACTCCTCGCGCTGACTGCGCCGGTTGACGACCAAGGGAGCAACTTCGTGGCTGACGTACTGACACTGCCGAACTGGCTGCGCTCGATCGGCACCGGTCCGCACGGGGCGCATCGTCGAGCGCTGCGTGACGACTCCGGAGAACTGACCTTCGCCGAGCTGGTCGACGCGATGGATGCCGTCGCCGTCGGACTGCGGCGCGCGGGCCTGCACACCGGAGACCGCGTCGTGACGGCCATGGAGCCGTCGATACCGCACACCGTGGTCATCCTCGGCGCCCTGGCCGCCGGCCTGGTGGCCGCACCGCTCAATGACCGCCTGACCGGGCCGGAAGCACGCGCCTACCTCGCCACGCTCCGCCCGAGCGCCGTGATCGCGGACCCCGCCCATGCGTCCCTCGCTCAGGAGACGGGCTGCCGGGTCATCGAACTGCCGGCCGCCGCCGACCGGATGCCCATCGCGGACCGGACGAGCCCGCTGGGGAGCCGCGGCGGGCCGCTCGCGCCCCCGGCGGAGGACGCCCCGGCCCTCATCTTCGCCACCGGCGGCACGACCGGAATGCCGAAGGGCGTGTGCCACACCCATCTCAGCCTGTGGCTCTGGCTGAACACCTGCGCCCACGGGAATCCGCGCACGATCACCGACGTCGAGCTGTTCTTCTCCCCGTTCTTCCACATCACGCTGGGGACGAACCTGTTGGCCCCCCTGTTCGCGGGCGGGGAAGTCTGGATCCAGCGGCGGTTCGACGCCGGCTCCGCGCTCGCCGCCATCGACCGCGGTGCCAGCCGCCTGATGGGTGCGCCGACGATGTTCACCGCGCTCCGCCGCCATCCCGCCTTCGCCACGACCCGCCGCGAGAACGTCAAGGCGATCCGCTTCGGGTCCGCGCCGTCCACCGACACCTTCGTGCGCGGCCTGCTGCGCGACTTCCCCAACGCGCGGATCCGGGCGGGGTTCGGCGCCACCGAATTCGGCTCGGTCATGGGATTCGACCACGAAGACCTCCTCGCCGACCGGTTCACCGGTGTGGGCCGGCCGCTGCCCGGCGCGATCGTCCGCATCCTCGACGAGGAAGGCCGCGACGTGCCCGCGGGCGTCGTCGGCGACCTCGTGGTCGCCTGCCCGTGGCAGGCCCGTGGGTACTACGGGCTGCCCAAGGAGACCGAGGAGACGTTCCGGTCCGACGGCGTGCACATCGGTGACCGGGCCTCGCGGACGGAGGACGGCTGGGTGTTCATCGTCGGCCGTACGAAGGACGTCATCATCACCGGTGGTGAGAACGTCTACCCGCGGGAGGTGGAGGAGGTGATCCTCCGACACCCGGGGGTCGCCGACGCCGTGGTGTACGGGCTGCCCGACGAGCACTGGGGGGAGCGCGTCGAAGCCGCCATCGTGACCGTCCAGGACGCGACGGTCGACCTGGCGGAACTGCGGGCCTTCTGCCGGGCGGACCTGGCCGGCTACAAGATCCCCAAGAACCTGCGGCTGCTCGACGCGATCCCGTTCACCCCGAACAACAAGCCCGACCGGCGGAGGGTGCGCGCGGCGGCCCTGGCCGAGACCGCGGGCAGCGGCGCCGAGGCGTAACGCGTCGCACCCGGCCCGCGGTGCACCGCCCCCGGCCCGGTCGGCGACGTGTGCACCGTCACCGGCCGCGCGGGCAGGGGCGAGGATTACTCAGGCGCCTTTGCCGCCGGGCTGCGGAAGCCCCGGCGCGAGGGCGCGGAACGTGTAGAGGTAACCGCCGTTGTCACCGCCGACGGTGACGTACGCCTCGGTCGTGCCCGGCTTGATCACCAGGTTGCTCACGAGGGGTTCCGGCTTGGGCTGCTGCGGTATGAGGATCGTGGCGATCAGGTCTCCGGTCTGGTTCCACACGAGGATCTTCCCGGAGCCGAGCACCACCTGGTACACGTTGCCGGCGGAGTCGACGGAGTTGGAGTCGAAGCCGCCGCGACCGACATTGGCGGACATGCCCACGCTGCCCGTGGTGAAGCTCTTGCCGTCGGGCGCCAGCGTGAAGAAGTTCTCCCGGCCGAGGTTGTACTCGCCCACCCACAGGCCGGAGAAGTCCGGAGTGAACGAGATGCCGTTGGGACTGGACAATCCGTCCTGGAGGACGATCGGTTCGGTGCCTTGGGCGTCGAGCCGCACCACCCGGCCGTCCGGGTTCTTGAGCGAGCCCTGGTAGTCGGTGAGGTACATGTCGCCCGCCTTGTTGAAGGCGATGTCGTCGGGCACCATCGCCCGGCCGTCCACCGGCCCCGAGAAGACGGTCGTGAAGCCCGAGCCGTCGGGGTTGAGCCGATCGATCTTCCCGTTGTCGTAGTCGGTGACGTACATCTTCCCGTCGGCCGGACTGAACTGCAGGGACGAGAAGCGGCTCGTGGCGTCGGTGTAGAGGGGCGTGACGGCCTTCGTCCGGGGGTCGAACCGGAGGATCTTGGGCTTTCCGGCCGGAGCGGTGAAGTCGACGAAGTACAGCTGGCCGTCGGGCCCGAAGGCGGGCCCCTCCAGCACGGTCGCGTGCCCGAACGCCGACGGCGGATCCAGCGGCGCCACCTTGGCGACCGGAGTCGCCCGGATGACGCCCGGCGACGCATCCTGCCCCGCGTCCGAAGCGGCGACCCGGCTGTCCGTCGCCCGCGCGGCGGTCGTGGCCACCGGGCCGCCGACTACCAGGGCCACCACCGCGGCGGCCGCGAGCGCGAGCCCTCTCCTGCTCTTGGTCATGTCTTCTCCCGATCCACTGTTCTTGATCATGGTTGTTCCGGCCCGCGACCCGGCTCCGAGATCTCGGGCGACGCCACGGTCCGGGCGAAAAGGGGGCTCGCCGACCGGGCCGGATCCGGTCGACCGGGGCGAGCCCGGCGGCGCCGCTGGCGGGTCCGGCGCGGCATCGCCCCTACGAGACGTCCGGCACGTCACCGGCAGGGGGCCGATCGAGCGCGACGTGCGGGGACCGCTGCCGCAACAGGCCCTTCTGGATCTTTCCCGTCGACGTCTTGGGCAGTTCGCAGAAGACCACTCGACGAGGCGCCTTGAACCCCGCGATCCGGGCCCGCACGAAGGTGACCAGCTCCGCTTCGGTGACCGATGCGTCGGCCCGGAGCGTCACGTAGGCGATCGGCACCTCACCCCATTTCGGGTGCGGTGTACCGACGACCGCGGCCTCCAGCACCGCCGGGTGCTCCGCGAGCGCGCTCTCCACCTCGACGCTGGTGACGTTCTCCCCGCCGGAGATGATGACGTCCTTGGCCCTGTCGCGGAGCTCGACGTAGCCGTCCGGGTGCATGACGCCCAGGTCGCCGGAGCGGAACCAGCCGTCGGTGGTCGCCGCGGCCGCGGTCGCCTCCTCGTCGCGGTAGTAGCCGAGCATCACGTCGTTGCCGCGCAGCACGATCTCGCCCAGCGTGCTGCCGTCGGCCGGCACGTCGACGCCGTGGGGATCCACCACCCGCAGCGGTTCGGCGATGACGTTCGCGATGCCCTGCCGCGCCATCAGCGGTGCGCGCCGTGCGGCCGGCAGGTCCCGCCACTCGGGCTGCTCGTCGCAGACGACGGCCGGGCCGAACGTCTCGGTGAGTCCGTAGAGATGACGGATCTCGATGCCGAGCGCGCTCATCCTGGTGAGCAGTGCCGGCCAGGGCGGCGCGCCCCCGACGAACGCCCGTACCGGGTGGGGGGCCGGTGCCGCAGCGGCGGGGTCGTCGGCCAGCATGGCCAGCACGGTGGGTGCGGCACAGAAGTGGGTGACTCCGCCCTCGCGGATGGCCCGCCAGACGTCCGGCGGGTGCACCTTGCGCAGGCAGTGGTGCACCGCCCCGGCCGCGGTCACCGCCCACGGGAAGCACCAGCCGTTCGTGTGGAACATCGGCAGCGTCCACAGGAAGCGCGCCGACGTGTCCAGCCCGGCGTGGTAGGCCATCGCCAACGCCTGGAGGTAGGCGCCGCGGTGGTGGTACATCACTCCCTTCGGCCGTCCGGTCGTCCCACTGGTGTAGTTGATCGACAGCAGCGACCTCTCGTCGGTGACCGCCACCGCCCGCGGGGTGGCGTTCGCCAGCAGGGACTCGTACGCGTCGTGCGGCCGCCCCGAGTCGATCACCGCGGGTCGGACCTCGCTGAGCGCGAGCGCCTCGGTCAGCACGGTGCGGCAGGCGGCGTCCACGATCACCACGCCGGGAGCGCTGTGGTCGAGGATGTAGGCGATCTCGGCGGGCGCCAGCCGGGTGTTGAGGGCCACGAGGACCGCACCGGCCAGCGGCACTCCGTAGTGCGCCTCCAGCAACACGTGGGTGTTGGGGGCCAGCACCGCGACCCGGTCCCCCGGCCGCACTCCGTGCCCGGCCAGCACGCCGGCCAGCGCCTGCGACCGTTGCCAGAGCTCGGCGTAGGAGTACCGCAGGTCGCCGTCGACGACCGCGAGGCGGTCGGCGAACACCTTGGCGGCGCGCGCGGCGAACGCCACCGGAGTCAGTTCGGAGAAGACCATCCCGGGCATCTCGGTGCGCCTCCTCGTCCGGTCACGCCACGGCGATCGGTCGGAGCGGCGAGCCGGTGCCGCCCCGGATGGTCAGCGGCAGGCCCACGAAGAGGAAGCTGGACACCCCGTCGGCCGCCAGGCCCTCGCAGTTGACCCACTCCATGATGTGGATCCCCTGCTCATGGAGCAGGTACAGGTGCACCGGGAGTTGGTTGCCGGGCACCGTCGACGGCCTGGCCTCGAAGGACATGGTGTCCGCGCCCACGTAGTGGGCGCCCTGCGACACCAGCCACTGCGCCCCGTCCAGTGCCACGCCGCTGCCGCCGCTGCGCTCGCGGATCAGGTCGACATCGGGCCAGAACTTCATCTGGCCCGTCCGCACCAGCACGACGTCCCCCTTCTCGACCCTCACCTCGGCGGCTTCCGCGGCCTGCCGCAGGTGCCGCTCACCGATCGCGAAGTGGGGCGGCAGGACCTCCAGGCCGAGCGCGCCGGCGACGTCCAGCAGAACGCCCCGTCCGAAGAGGGGAGCCAACTCCGAGGCGTCCCCGCTTTCGGCACCGTAGTCGCCCAGTGCCTCGTTCGCCGATACGCCGCCGTGCCATTCGTCGTTCGCCCCGCACGTCACGTGGCACAGTGCGTCGATGTGGGTCCCGGTGTGCAGGCTTCCCGACATGAGCTCGGAGACGTAGCCGAGTTGGACCTCGTTCCCCTCGGGGTCGTCGAACGGGAATCGCCGTGCGGCGCGCTGGCCCTGCGGCGAGTTGTAGGTGAGGACCTCGAAACGCGGATAGCCGTCGAACGTCGGCATGTGGCGCCACCAACCCGAGGACAGGTCGTACACCGCGCCCTTGGTGGGGATGCCCAGGGTGCGGAGCACGTCGTCTGCGCGGTGGTGCGGCCCGGTCTGCGAGTTCATGAGGACGTCCCTTTCGCGAGTTGCCGGAGAGGTGGCGTCTGCGCCAGCGACCCCGACGTCACTGCGCTCCGCGCATCCCGTTCCGCTCAGCCTGAGTTCAGTTCAGCACGAGTTCAGTGTACTCATTGCTCGATCACGAGGTCCAGCCCGGAGCAGATGGAACGCAACTCGGCACGTAGAGCTTCAGATCACCGGAAGGTCAGGGACCCACCCCCTCCCCCTCCAAGCAAAGAGTGCACTTTTTACGCGTCTCGCTCCTTCTTCCCTCCCTCTTCTGACTTCACGCTGCGCGCGCATACGGCAGACCCGCCGCCCCTGCGCGGGGGCGGCGGGTCTGCCGTGCGGGCACGCAGCCCGGAGGACTGCGCCTACGACTCGTTCTTCAAGAGCTCGGCCACGGCTTGCAGGTGCCGCCGCATGCGGTGTTGCGCGAGCGGAGCGTCGCCGGCCACGATCGCCGCGACCATCGCCTGGTGCGCCTGGTGGGACTCGACCGCGGCCTCGCGATTGCCCTCGTCGGGCCGGCCGTCGGACTCCCACTCGTCCTGCACCATGTCCTGGTCGAGCTGGGCCAGCACCTCGACGAAGAGGGTGATGGCCGGGTTGCCGGCCAATTCGGCGATCACGCGGTGGAGATGCCGCGCGTGCCCGAGGGTCACCCCCCGCTCGATCAGCTCCCGCTCGGTCTCCAGCGCCTCCGTCAGGCGCGCGATGCCCGACTCCGTGAGCTTCTCGATCGCGGTGGTGACGCCAGCGAGTTCGAGGGCCATCCGCGCCTCGAACAGCTGGCGCCGGCTGACCGCTGCGTGCCGGAGGTAGACCCGCGCGGCATCGCGGACGATGCCGGGATCCGGTTCGGTGACGACGAGGCCGCCGCCGGGCCCGCGCCGCATCCGCGCCATCTGGTGATGCTCGATGAGCCGGACGGCTTCGCGGAACACGGCGCGGCTCACGCCGTAGCGCTCGATCAGCTCCCGCTCGGACCCGAGGACCGACCCGGTGCGCCAGCCCTCCTTCACGATGTCCCTCTCGATCAGCTCCGCCACCGTCTCGGCGAGTCGCTGACTCCCCCGTCCGGCAGGTGCCGCGTCGCTCTTGCCGTCACCCGTCATGGCCCATGCCTGCCCTGTCTGAGAATCATTGCCTCGACATACCCGAGCGCATAGAGAGCACTCTTTCTGCACTCCATCATAAATGAGCTGCGGTAAAGTCCGCACCACTCTCCAGATGGGGCCGAATAAGTAGCCTCATCTACCGGTGAGCATCGGCGCGACGCACGGCAGCGCCCCGCCGCGACGCTCGGCGGAAGGCGCCCGGTATCGGAGTCGCCCTGCGCCAGGTGCGCACGGGTCAGCCGAACAGACCGGAACCGAGCGGGTGTTGCCCGTCGAAGCCGGGGAGGATCAGGAACGTCGCGCTGGCGGTCGTGGTGGTGAACTGGAGCAGCGCGTCGGAGGTTTCCATGTGGGTGAGGGTGGCGGTGAAGGTCCGCAGGTCGTTCTGGAAGCTGATGAAGAGCAGGCCGGGGGCGGGCGCGTCGGTGGTGTAGGAGCGGCGGAGCATCAGGCCGACGCCGACCACGGTGGGGTTCGCCCTGCGCACGTGCGCGTCCGCGGGGACGAGATAGCGTCCGTCCGGTGTCTTGGCTCCGAGTTGCGGGCCCGCGGCGACGGTGCCGCCGGAGAGGGGGACGCCGCTGGCCCGGCGCCGCCCGAAGACCGCCTCCTGCTCGGCCGTGGACAGGGCGGCGAACCGCGGCAGGTCGAGTTCCATGCGCCGCAGTACGGCCAGGGTGCCGCCGGCGACGGCGGGGGGACCGGCCAGCCACAGGTCGCGCTGCTGTTCGGTGGTCGTGTGCGGGCCCACGATGCCGTCGATGAAACCGAGCGGATTGCGCGGCGCGGTGCGGCCGTTGCCGACGGGCACGTTCGCACCGCGGCGCGCGGACTGCCGCCAGCGTTCGTGGAGGCGATCGCCGGCCTGGTCCAGGAGCGCGGAGGCGACGACCGGCAGGAGCAGCGCGTCGCTGGCGCAGATCTGCAACATCAAGTCACCGCCGCGTGCCTGGGGGTCGATCCGCTCGCGGGAGAATCCCGGGAGGTCGGCCGCGCCGGGCAGCGAGGCACCGGCCGTGCGCACCAGCCGGGGGCCCACGCCGACGGTCACGGTGAGGTCGCCCGGCGGCAGGCCCAGCAGTCGCCGGTCGGTCCCCGCCACGAGCTTGCGGATGGCCTGGCCCAGTTCGGCCAGCAACGGGCCGACGGCCACGGCGCCGCCGACGTCGGCCACCACGGCGAGCAGGTTGGGCTGCGCCGGCTGAGGGAGCGTGATGCCTGCCTGATGGCGGCCCGTCAGCGGAACCGGCGGGGGCGCGGCCGCGGCGGTGGGGGGCTGCCGGTCCGGCCGGACTGAGTCCGCCGTGCACCCTGCGGCCAGTCCGGCGGCCACCACGGTGCCGGTGGTGTGGAGGAACGTGCGGCGCGACGGCTGGCGATCGGCTTGGTGCATGGAGTGCAGAGTGCCACACCGGAATCGCGGATGCGGCTCAACTTCGCTTTTCTGGCGAGGGATTGGGCATCGTGCCAAACTGGGATCATGTCTCGATGGGCTCTTCGTGCGGTGGCGACGGTACTGGGCACGCTGACGCTTGTGGTCGGCTGCGGCGGCGGCGAGGGAGGGTCGGGCAAGGGCAGGCGACCGAGCGGTGCCCAGGTGACGATCCGCGTCCCCGGCGATGCCCCGACGATCTCCGATGCGGTGTCCCTCGCTCGCTCCGGTGACCTGGTGCTGGTCGCTCCGGGCGTCTACCACGAGTCGGTGCAGGTCTCCACGCCTGGTGTCACTCTTCGCGGGGAGTCCCGGGACAAGGTCGTCATCGACGGGCGGTTGCGGCAGCCCAACGGCATCGTCGTCACGGCGCCCGGGGTGGCCGTGCAGAACCTCACCGTGCAGAACAACACGCAGAACGGAGTCCTCGTCACCGGCTCGGCGAAGGCGGCCGCCGGTCTGCCGGGGGCAAGCGGCGGCTACGACACCGGCGACGAGCCCGTCACCTTCCTGAAGTCGTTCCTGGTCTCCTACGTGACGGCGACCCGCAACGGCCTGTACGGCATCTACGCGTTCTCCGCGCAGAACGGCGTCATCGAGCACTCGTACGCGTCGGGCGGGGCCGACTCGGGGATCTACGTCGGACAGTGCAAGCCCTGTCGCATCGTGGTGCGGGACAACGTCGCCGAACTCAACGCGGTCGGTTACGAGGGCACCAACGCCAGCGGAGACATGTACGTGATCGGCAACCGCCTGGTCGGCAACCGGGTCGGGCTCACCACCAACTCCGACCACCAGGAGAAGCTGCTGCCGCAGCAGGGCGCCGTCCTCGCCGGCAACCTGATCGCCGCCAACCAGCAGAAGGCCACCCCGGCGCAGGCGGACGGCGCGTGGGGCATCGGCATCGGTGTCGACGGCGGCAGCGACAACCAGTTCGTCCGCAACCGCATCGCCGACAACGGCAATGCCGGACTGGTGATCACGGCGACCGCCGACATTCCTCCGGTCGGCAACCAGGTCGTGGCGAACGCGTTCACCGGCAACGGCGTGGACGTCGGCTGGACGTTCCCCACCGCCACGCGGGGGCGGGGCAACTGCCTGCGCGGCAACGACCTGCGCAGCACGGTGCCCGCCGCGCTCGCGACGACCGCGCCCTGCCCGATCCCGGCCACGTCGGCCTCGCCAGGCGGCAGTTGGCCTCGGCCGACGGCGCCCGTCGGTATCCCGTTCACCGAGGTCGCCGCGCCCGGTCCCCAGCCGCAGTTCCCCCACGCCACCACTGCGGGCGCCACCACCGTCCCGGCCGTTCCGGCCCTACCGGCAACGGCAGACGTCCCGCTGCCGCCGGCGTCCCTGCTCGCCGCGCACGCACGAGTGCGGACGCCCTGAACAGCGGCTAGGACCTCGGAGTGACTCCCGGGGCCGGCTCGACCGGCACGTACTTCTGAGGGCGGAAGTCGATGACCACCGGTTGCGTCTCGGAACCCACGCTGATCCGGACCCGGTACATGGTGCCGTCCTCGCCGACCCAGTAGCGCACGGTGCCCGCCGTTCCGGCGCGGCCACGGGAGTACGGCCCGGTCATGACGTCCACCCGATGCCCGTCCACCTCGTCCCGTCCCCACCAGGCGGCACCGTTCTGCGGCAGCAGTTGGGCGTTGTCCGGGCGGTCGCTGGCGAGGTTGAGCGCGATGGTCAACGAACTGTCCAGTGCGCTGCCGGACGACTGCAAGGGACGGCTGTACCAGCCCGAGCGGGGCGGCGCGGCGGGTGCCTGCGCCGGGGCATGCGCCATCGGGTGGACGAAGACCGAGGCGGCCGTCCACTGGATCAGCCCGTCGCTGGAGGTGTCGCGGCCGGTGCCGTGCACCACGCCGTAACCGACCTTGCCTTGGAAGTCGATGGATCCGGTGACGACGAGCCCGCCGGCGGTGCCCGGCACGGTGATCGTCACCGTGCGGCCGTGCGCCTGGTAGTTGCGGAACCGTGTGATCGCCAGTCTGTTCGCCTCGTCCGACGTCAGTGCGCGCTGACCGCTGTCACCCGAGTTGCTGTCGACGATGACGAACGCGGCCACCGCGGCCAGCACCATGCCGATGCCGATGCCGGCGGCTGCCCAGCGTGGCCGCAGCCATCGGCGCCGGCCGGCCGCACGGCCCGGTGGGGCTTTCTGGGTTCGGACGCTTCGCACGCGGCTCGACGCTGACACTCTGCTGCTTCACCCTCTCCGTCACCGCACTGCTCGGCCGCCGTGCGGTCACGGCGGCGCTCGGCAGGTGGTGTCAGACGACGCCGAGGCCGGCCCTCGTGGGCCGGCCAAGACGTGAGCTGCCCGACCGCGCCCGCCGGGACGCGGTCGGGCAGCTCACCGTTGTTCCGTTCGTTCAGTGTTGCTGGGCCCGACGCTTGCGGCTCACGAAGGCGAGGGCCAGGCCCCCACCCACCAGCAGGCCGACGGCGGCGAGCATCTCCGGCAGCCGGGACATACCGGTGTTCGCCATCGAACCCGAACTCCCGCCGCCGGGCGCCGGGTTGGCGGGCGGCGCGGGCGAGGGCGGCGTGGAGGCCGGAGGCGCGGTCGGAGTGGGCGTCGGAGTCGGGGTCGGCGTCGGCGTCGCCTTCGGGACGTACACCCCGGCGTCGATCGTGTGGTCGACGCCGCCCGGCTTGGCCGGCGCCGTGACGGGCGCGAAGCCGTTGCACAGCTTCCCGGTGGTCGGCGGGGTCACGTTCGAGTCGTGCGCACGGTTGTCACCGGCTCGCGGGAGCGTGAAGCGCAGCTCGCTCGTGGGGGGTTGGCCGGGCACCTTGCTGGTGTCCGCGGTGCACACGTCGAACTGCACCGTGTACTTCGCGCCCGGTGTGAGCTGGTACGCGGCGCCGACACCGCCGAAATAGTATTCACCGGCGGCATCCGTCTTGGTCGTGGCGACCTGCTTGCCGTGCGCGTCCAGCAGGTTGATCGTCGCCCCCGGCAGCAGGGGTTCCCCCGGGTCCTGGATTCCGTTGTGGTCGCCGTCGAACCACACGAGGTTGCCGATCTGGATCGGTGCGTTCGCCGCCGTGTAGGCGATGTCACCGAGCCCGCCGGCCTTGCCGAACCCGTTCTGTTCCTGACCGATGAACTGGTACGCGTTGGCGGCCGGACTGTTGCCGGGGCCCTGACCGGTCGCGATGTCGTAGTAACCGGTACCGGCGGTCTCGACGTTGACGGTCGGGTCGAACTCCGTGCTGACGACCCACTGTTGCTGCGGAATGTAGGCGACCGAACCCAACGCGGTCTCCTGGTGCCCGCCGCTGAAGAAGTCGCCCGGGAAGTATTCGACGACTCCGGCGTCCTCACCGCCGTCGTTGGCGGGGGTGGCGTGGTTGGGGCACTTTCCCGTGCCTTCCCACGCGTATCCGCCGCCGGGATCGGCGCAGGCCATGGTGATGTCCCCACCGGACATGCCGAGTTCCGGCGTGTTGTTGTCCGGGCGGGGGTCCAGACCCTTCGCACTGAGCACGTCCATGAACCGGTCGCGGAAGCCGAGGATCATCGAACCGTCGCGGGCGAAGGCGAGGGAGGCGAGCTCCGGCTGCGGATCGATGAAGGCGCCGCCCAGCTTCCGTTGGTCCCACGTCTCCAGGCTGGTGTTCCACGGATTCCAGTGGGTGGCCTGGGCGACGTTGCCCGCACCGGTGAAGACGGTGCCGCGCTGGTCGGTGAGCGCGTGGGTCAGCACCGTGGTGAACCGCTTGCCGTCGTAGGCGTAGACGACTGCCTTCAGGTCCGTGCGCTGCTGGGTGCTCTCCGCGTCGCACACGCCGCCGACGTAGAGCGTGTTGTCGTGGACGGCGAGACCGAACGGTCGCCAGTCGCCGGCGCTCGCGCACCCCGGGTCCGGGATCCGCACCGTGGCCTTGGGCCCCGAGGCGGTGGCCCCGGTGGCGGCGAAGCTCACCAGGCTGCGGGTCCTCAGGTTCACCGCGTACAGCGTGGAGCCGTCCTCCGACAGGGCCAGGCCGCCGATGCTCTCCTTGCCCGGTGCGTCAATGAAGCCGGGGTCCTTGATCATGTTTGCGGTGTCGTGCTGCGTCGACGTGGCGCCCGGCACCTGTGCGAACAGTTCCGGTGCGCCGGAACCGTTGGTCGGCACCGTGTAGATCGCGCCGCCGCCCTTCGGCCCGTACGGGGCGTAGCGGCGGGCGAACGCGCCCTGGAACAGCCGGTTCTGGTACTTGTCGTACGCCAGCCCGAACGTCGTGCCCACCTGGGCCTGTGTGGCCAGCGTGGTGGGGCACGACACGTCGCCGGGACACGTGCCGCGGACCTTCGTCCCGAACGCCACCAGGGCCCGGGTGTCGGTTCCGTTGGCGCCGTTCTGGACGGGTACGAAATACCGCGAGTCCGGCAGTGTGTAGTCGGCCGGATTCCAGACTCCGGTCACCACCGAGGCGTTCTTGCCGCCCGACACGTCCACGAACGACGTGAAGCTGTTGAAGTGGTTCTCCGCCGTCGACGCAGGCGCCGCCTGGAGGTGGTTGTCGTACGGTGCCGGAATGCTGACGTCGACGCGGTATCGGCCGCCGCTCAGCGTCGTCGACCGCGACACCACGACCTTTCCGGTGGTGTCCGTGAGGCCGGTGACGACGTGCCCGGCGCGGTCGGACACCTGCACCTTCATGCCCCGCTGCGGCACGTCCATCGTCGTGTTGATCACGCCGGTGCCGAAGAAGTCGCGCAGCACCTGAACCGTCAGCGTGCCATCGGTGGTCGAGGCGGCGGCCGGTCCGGCCGTCGCCCCCATGGTGCCGCCCGCCAGCAGAAGAACAGCTAAACCTGTGCGCGCCAGCGGCGCCGCGAGCCTTCGGGCCGGCCGGCCCGAATCTCTGCCCACTTGGTTCATGGCATCACGCTCCACACTTCTTTCTCGACAGGAAGACGAAGTACCTACTTCTCGCTGCGCGTCCACTTCTCGGCACCCGGACCCGGGCACCGGTAAACGGGAAAGCGCCCACTGCTGGTGAGGGGAAGGCTTTGTGGATTGAGGCTGTGACAGATGATGCTTAAGTGGCGCGGGCGAGGAAAAGCGAACGCCCGTTCAAAACCTCGGGGAGAACCGCCCTGCATTGCGTGTTCTTGCAGCTCAATCACGGCACTCCGCCCCCACCGCCCACCTCACCGGCCGCCATCGCGAGCAGCGCGCGACATTCTATGGGCTGACGTCTCGGCGTCACCAGCAGAATCCTGTTATCCATCGGGATCAGCAATATCCGTCGAGCGCCCGGGGATTGGCGACCGGAAGAATACGCGAAGGCGACGTCACGGTTGATGAAGAGCCGGGCCGCACGCCAGGACCTCACCGGCCTCCGACGCGGGGCGCAGGGGGAGTCGCGGGCGCCGCCCAGCGGTCCGGTGCCGCTCGGCCGCAGGACGGCGTTGACGGGATCGATCTTCGAACTGGTGGGTGGATCCGGCGACTTGATCGACGCCCGTGACTCCTGGGGCGTCGCCGCGCGCGGTGCGCCAGGCCCTCGAAGCAAGAGCCGCAGCTGACGCGGCCGGCACCACCACGTCACTCGCGTCACTGTCGCCCGTGCTTTTCTCGCCAACCGCAGGCCGACGTCGAACACCCCGGGCGTGGAACTGATCACTCGTCAAGTCACCCTCCCCCAAGGGTTCTTCCATGGTGCCGGACCAGCACCTGAGCCCCCTGCGGCCG
>LIQL01000114.1:35554-35966 GCA_001418405.1 Streptomyces diastatochromogenes
ACCGCCGTCGCCACAGGTCGCAAGCTGCGGCTTCGTGGCCAGACACCGCAGGTGGTGACCTTTCCGTGGAACCACCTCCAAAGTTTGGCCACAAGTTGCACACATTCCCCTCTCCAGGTGGGCCTCGATGGTCTACATTGACGCTGCTTCACATGACACGAGGCGACAAATCGTGATCTTTGGGGCCGGTGCTGCGGACGATCGACAGTCGCGCCCTCGGCGCCAGACCTGGGGGGGATCGATTCTTTGAGCCCGAGAGGGGGGTCTCGGGTGAGGGGAGCCTGAGGCTTCGACGTTTTCCGCGCACCTCGGGGGTCCGGCACGGCATGCGCGTTCCCTGCTGCCTGGGTGGGACGTTCACGCAGCGCTGCACCGGCGGGGAGGTCACGCGGGAGGGCGGGGCCTCCTGGGG
>LIQL01000115.1 GCA_001418405.1 Streptomyces diastatochromogenes
GAGCCCTGCCGGGCGCACCCCCACTCACCTTTCTTCCCACCCTCATACGGGAGGGGTCGGGGGTGCGGGTGGTGGGGTGTCCGGACGTAAAGCGCAGCAGTCCGGGCACCCCACCACCCGCCAACCCGGCACCGCACCCGACAAGCCCCGCGCAGCGGACAACGCCCCGCGCAGCGGCCCCGCGCCGCAGGCGCAAACAGAAACCCCCACGGCGGGACGGCCGACAACGTGGGAAGCCCGCCCCGCTCAGCGGCATGTCGGCTCGTGACGCGGGCACCCGAAACCTTGGCGCGCGGTGCGTCGCACGTGTGAGGCCCCCCGGGGAAGCGCCGGGACCCCGCATGCGGCATCGTGTGCATGACCGGTCGGCAGGAGGCGTAGGACGAGGAGCGGAGAGACGTGGCGTCGGATCCACCACGCGGCAGCAGTAACGGCGGCAGCGGTCGGAGCAACGGCAACGGCACCTCGGAGCAGGCCGGTCCCGCCGACGAGCGCAAACCGTCGGACGAGGCGCGCAGCGCCTTCACCCCGCCGTTGGGCGTGCCGTTGCCGCCGCCGCCCGAAGAGGAGCACCCCACTTCCGAGTTCGCGTTGCCCGACGGGCTGCGGCCGGACGCGTCGACCGAGCCGGAGGGGTCGGCGTTCGCCCCGCCGGGGAGCACCACGGGGCAGACCCGGCTGCCGACGTTCACGCCGCCGCACGGCATACCGGTGCTCAGCCTGACCAAGGAAGCGCCGTGGCAGGACCGGATGCGGACCATGCTGCGGATGCCGATCCACGAGCGGCCGGTGCCCGAGCGGGCGGAGCGGACGGAGGAGGAGGGCGGCGGCCCCGCCGTGCCCCGCGTCCTGGACCTGACGCTGCGCATCGGCGAGATCCTGTTGGCGGGTGGCGAGGGCGCCGAGGACGTCGAGGCGGCGATGTTCGGTGTGGCGCACGCCTACGGCCTGGAGCGGGTCGAGCCGACCGTCACCTTCACCCTGTTGTCGATCTCGTACCAGCCGTCGTTGGTCGACGATCCGGTCACCGCGAGCCGGACGGTGCGGCGGCGCGGCGTCGACTACAACCGGCTGTCCGCGGTCTTCGGGCTGGTCGACGAGATCACCTCGGAGGGGATCAGCCTCGAAGAGGCGTACCGCGGCCTGGCGGAGATCCGACGCAACCGGCACCCGTACCCGAGTTGGGCGCTGACGCTGTCCTCCGGGCTGCTGTCCGGCGCGGCGAGCATGTTGGTCGGCGGCGGGACGCTGGTGTTCGTCGCGGCGGCGATCGGCTCGATGCTCGGCGACCGGATCGCCTGGTTGGCGTCGGCGCGCGGGCTGCCGGAGTTCTACCAGTTCGTGGTCGCGGCGATGCCGCCGGCCGCGATAGGTCTGGTCTTCGCCCTGGCGCACTCCAACGTGCAGTCCTCCGCGGTGATCACGGGTGGGCTGTTCGCGCTGATCCCGGGGCGGGCGCTGGTCGCCAGCGTGCAGGACGGGCTGACCGGTTACTACATCACCGCCGCCGCCCGGTTGTTGGAGGTCGGCTACCTGATCGTCGGCATCGTCGTCGGCGTGCTGTCCGTGCTCTACATCGGGCTCCAGGTCGATCCCGGCCTCAAGCGGCTCAACCCGGAACAGGCGCTGCAGCTCTACAACGAGCCCGGGGTGCAGATCGTGGCGTCGATGCTGCTGGCGCTGGCGTTCTGCGTCCTGCTCCAACAGGAGCGGCACACGGTGGCGTTTGCGACCCTAAACGGCGGGGTTGCGTGGGTGGTCTACGGGGCGCTGACCGTCACCGCCGGATTCAACGCGGTGCCCTCCACCGCGATCGCCGCCGGGCTCGTCGGCCTCTTCGGCCAGTTGCTCTCCCGGTACCGCTACGCCTCGGCGCTGCCGTACGTGACCGCGGCGATCGGGCCGCTGCTGCCCGGTAGTGCGACCTACTTCGGACTGCTCAACTTCGCCCAGGGCAACCTGCTGGAAGGTTTCTCCTCCCTGATCAAGGCCGCCTCGCTGGCGCTGGCGATCGCCGTCGGGGTCAACCTCGGTGGCGAGGTCGCCCGGCTGTTCCTGCGGGCGCCGGGCCTCACCGAGGCGGGTGCCGGCCGTCGCGCGGCGAAGCGGACCCGCGGCTTCTAGGCGACGGGCCCGCGACACGGACGACGGGCGGCCCCCAGATGGGTGCCGCCCGTTCGCGTACGAAAATCAGAGCGGGCCGGCGGGCGTGCGGGGCTCCGTAGAACCCCGCCCCGCCCACCGGCCCGGCTCCGGTCGGGTCAGTGCCCGCCCTGCGCCTCGAAGCGCTTGTACGAGCGCTCGATCTCGGCCTCGGCGTCGGTGCGGCCGACCCAGTTGGCGCCCTCGACGGACTTGCCGGGCTCCAGGTCCTTGTAGACCTCGAAGAAGTGCTGGATCTCCAGGCGGTCGAACTCCGAGACGTGGTGGATGTCGCGGAGGTGCTCAACGCGCGGGTCGGAAGCGGGGACGCACAGCAGCTTGTCGTCGCCGCCGGCCTCGTCCGTCATCCGGAACATGCCGATGGCACGGCACTTGATGAGGCAACCGGGGAAGGTCGGCTCGTCCAGGATGACCAGGGCGTCCAGCGGGTCGCCGTCCTCGCCCAGGGTGTCCTCGACGAAGCCGTAGTCGGCCGGGTAGCTGGTCGAGGTGAAGAGTCGACGGTCCAGGCGGATCCGACCGGTCTCGTGGTCCACCTCGTACTTGTTCCGCGAACCCTTCGGGATCTCGATGGTGACGTCGAACTCCACGGGTGGCTCCTCCATGATCAACACATACGTCTGGTGATTAAGTGTCCCCCACGCAGGTGTGTGGTGGCGAAAGGGGCTGGTCCGAAGTGCCCGAGACCCGAACATGGCAGGTCAGATGGCAATCGGCGCAGCGTTCCGCGCGGGTGGTGGCACGCCGGGCCGGGCGCTGCGCACGCACCGCGGCACGCGGTGCACAGCGCGCTGCACACGTGACGTCGGACGCTGCCCAGCAGGCGTGGCAGGCCGCACCCCGGCACACGCGGCAGACCTGGCAACTGACCGCGCTGTCCGCCGCCACCGGTCTGTCGGTCGCGGTCGTCGCGGTCGCGGCGGCCGGGCCGTGGGACTCCGGTCAGCGTACGGCCGAGCGGGCGGCGGCGGTCCCCGCTCCGACGACAGGTGGCGAGCTTCACGATGACGGCCGGGCGCCCGGCCCGGCGCCCAGCGCGCCGGCCGTGCTGACCGCGCTCGGCGGGCCCGCGCGCGGTGCGGTGGGCCGGGGGGCCGCACCGGTGCCCACCGGCGCCGGGCTGGCCGACGCCCTGGCGCCGCTGCTGGCCGATCCGGCACTGGGCCCGTTGCGCACCGCCTCCGTCGTGGACGTGGCGAACGGCCGGCAGGTCTTCGGCGCGAAGCAGGACGAGGCGGCCACCCCCGCCTCCACGGTCAAGCTGGCCACCGCGGTGGCCGCGCTCTCCCGGCTCGGCGCCGACCACCGCATCGACACCGGTGTCGTGCTGGCCGGCAAGGACCGGATCGTCCTGGTGGGGGGCGGCGACCCGACGCTCACCGCCCGGGCGCCCGGCGCCGGCGCCGGCGACCGGCCGGCCAGCCTGGCGGACCTCGCCGACGCCACCGCCCGCGCCCTGAAGCAGCGCGGGCGCACCACCGTCGGCCTCGACTACGACGCCTCCGCCTACACCGGGCCCGTAGAGCACCCCATCGGTCCCAACGAGAACATCGCCCCGGTCACCGCCCTGATGACCGACGAGGCCCGCCTCGACGACAGCGACCACGGGACCGCGCCGCGCTCCACCGACCCCGCGGGCGACGCCGCCCGCACGTTCGCCGGCCTCCTCAAGGAGCGCGGGATCACGGTCAAGGGGGAGCCCGGTGCGGCCCGCGCCCCCAAGGCCCCCGAGCGGATCGCCGTCGTCCACTCGCTGCCGCTGTCCGACCTCGTCGAGCGGATGCTGACCTACAGCGACAACGACATCGCCGAGGCGCTGGCCCGCCAGACCGCGCTCGCCGCCCATCGGCCCGCCAGCTTCGACGGGGCCGCCGCGGCCGTGCGGGACGCGCTGGCCGCCCAGCACCTGCCGCTGGCCGGCGCGGTCTTCGCGGACGGCAGCGGCCTGGACCGGGACGACAAGGTCTCCGCGAACCTGCTCTCGCACCTGCTGCTGGCCGCCGCCGCGCCCAACCAGCCCGACCTGCGGCCGATCGTCACCGGCCTCCCGGTCGCCGCCTTCACCGGGACCCTCAGCGGCCGTTACGTGGGCGACACCGCCGGCGCCGGCACCGTGCGCGCCAAGACCGGCACCCTCACCGGCGTGAACACCCTCGCCGGCACCGTCGTCGACGCCGACGGGCGCCTGCTGGCCTTCGCCTTCATGACCACCGGCACCACCGACCCCCAGGCCGCCCAGAAGGCCCTGGACCGGATGGCCTCCACGGTCGCCAACTGCGGCTGCCGCTAGCGGGCGTCCGGTGGCCGCGGAGCGGGCCGCGCCCCGGCCCGACGGGCGCCGGACACCCGGCAACCTGCGCCGACCGTCCCGGTCGGCTACCCCACGGCGGACCGGGCCCGTACGGTGAACCCATGACGAGCATCGGTGGTGTGGAGATGGTCGACTGGAATCTCGCGGTGGCGACCGCGACCCGGTTCGTACGGCCCGGACCGGAGGTGAGCCGGGACGAGGCGCGGGCGATCGTCGCCGAGCTGCGCAAGCACGCCAAGGAGTCCGAGACCCACGTCCGCGCGTTCACCCGGATGGCTCAGCCCGGTGCGGAGGGCGAGCCGGCGCCGCACGACACACCGGTCCTGGTGGTGGACCGGCCCGGCTGGATCCGGGCCAACGTCGCGGGGTTCCGGGCGGTGCTGAAGCCGTTGCTCGCCAAGATGGAGGACCGGCGGTCCTCGACGCCCGGCGGTGCGGTGCTCGGCGCGGTCGGCGGCAAGGTGACCGGGGTCGAGCTCGGCATGCTGCTGTCGTTCCTGGCCTCGCGGGTGCTGGGCCAGTACGAGACGTTCGCCCCGGCCTCGCGCGAGCTGCCGGCGGGGACGCAGGGCGGCCGGCTGCTGCTGGTGGCGCCGAACATCGTCCACGTGGAGCGGGAGCTCGACGTGGCGCCGCACGACTTCCGGCTCTGGGTGTGCCTGCACGAGGAGACCCACCGGACCCAGTTCAGCGCCGTGCCCTGGTTGCGGGACCACATCGAGGGCGAGGTCCAGTCCTTCCTCGCGGAGACCGACATCGACCCGGGGGCGCTGCTGGAGCGGCTGCGGGAGGCCGCGCAGTCGCTGGCCGGCGCCAAGCCGGAGGGCGAGGAGGGCGACGAGGGCCGGTCGCTGGTGGACCTGGTGCAGACGCCCGCGCAGCGGGAGATCCTCGGGCGGCTGACCGCGGTGATGTCGCTGCTGGAGGGGCACGCCGACTTCGTCATGGACGGGGTGGGCCCCGAGGTGGTGCCCTCGGTGGCGGAGATCCGCGAGAAGTTCCAGAAGCGGCGGGCCAGCGGCGCGGGCCGACTGGACGTGGCGCTGCGGAAGCTGCTGGGACTGGACGCGAAGCTCCGGCAGTACCGTGACGGCGAGCGGTTCGTGCGGTCCGTCGTCGAGGAGGTCGGCATGGACGGCTTCAACCGCATCTGGACGTCGCCGAACACCCTCCCCACCAAACTGGAGATCGCCAAACCGGCGGACTGGGTCGCGCGGGTGCACCGGAAGGCGGAGGGGGCACCGTAAGCACGGATCGTGAGCTGGGCACGCCGCGCGGCAGAAGAGCGCCCCTCCAATCACCCGTCTGAGGGACCGTGACCGATGGATAGGCGTGCAATGCTCGGGGAACTGCTCGCCTCTGTCACCATCTAGGCACTCTGTGTGACGAAGTGTCGTCCACGGCCCGAGGCTCACCCCCAGCTGAACGATTGGAAACGGACATGGGTCCCCATCCAGCGGTCGCCGCGATACGCCTGGCGGTCCGCCGCGTACTCCACGACGTGCTCAACCACCACTGCGCGCAGGACCAGCACGGTGCCCCGCTCGTGCTCGTCGCCTGCTCCGGCGGCGCCGATTCGATGGCGCTCGCCTCCGCCCTCGCCTTCGAGGCCCCCAAGCTGGGCGTCCGCGCCGGGGGCGTGACCATCGACCACGGCCTCCAGGAAGGCTCCGACCTCCGCGCCGCCGAGGTCGCGCTGCGCCTGCGGGCCCTCAAACTCGACCCCGTCGACGTGGTCAGCGTCGAGGTGGGTCGGGCCGGCGGCCCGGAAGCGGCCGCCCGGGACGCCCGCTACGCCGCCCTGGACGCCACCGCCGACCGCCACGGCGCCAGTGCGGTCCTCCTCGGGCACACCCGCGACGACCAGGCGGAGACCGTCCTGCTCGGGCTGGCCCGCGGTTCCGGGATCCGCTCGCTCTCCGGGATGGCCGCCGCAGCCGGGACGAACGGCCGCTACCGCCGCCCCTTCCTGGACGTGGACCGGCAGACCGCCCGCACGGCCTGCCTCATCCAGGCGCTGCCCGTCTGGGACGACCCCCACAACACCGATCCCGCCTACACCCGCTCGCGACTGCGCCACGAGGGGCTGCCCGCCCTGGAGAAGTGCCTGGGCAAGGGCGTCGTGGAGGCCCTGGCGCGGACCGCCCAGCTGTCCCGTGACGACGCCGACGCACTGGACGCCTGGGCCGCCGAGGCCGAGACGGCGGTCGTCGACGAGGCGGGCACCCTCGACGTCGCGGGGCTCTTCGGGCTGCCGCCCGCGGTGCGCCGCCGGGTGCTGCGCCGGGCGGTCATCGCCGCGGGTTCGCCGGCCGGTTCGCTCTTCGCTCGGCACATCGAGGAAGTGGACCGGCTGATCACGGCCTGGCGGGGGCAGGGGGCCATCAACCTCCCCGGGCGCGTGGGTGTGCGACGGCAGGGTGGCAGACTGGTCATTCGGCAGGGCTGAGCCGCAGGAGACCGCGCCCTGTTTCGTGAGCTCACGTCCGGTTCCCGCCGTGAGCTCCACGACCGACCTGCACACCGAACCGAGCGAGAGTGGCACGGGTGGACGACAAGGACATGGGCTCCGACCTTCAGTCGGTGCTCATCACTAAGGAAGAGATCGACGCGAAGCTGGCGGAGCTGGCTGCGAAGATCGACGCGGAGTACGCGGGCAAGGACCTGCTCATCGTCGGTGTCCTCAAGGGCGCGGTGATGGTGATGGCGGACCTGGCGCGTGCCCTGTCCACTCCCGTCACGATGGACTGGATGGCCGTGTCCTCCTACGGCGCGGGCACCCAGTCCTCCGGTGTGGTCCGCATCCTCAAGGACCTGGACACCGACATCAAGGGCAAGCACGTCCTGATCGTCGAGGACATCATCGACTCGGGCCTGACGCTGTCGTGGCTGCTGTCCAACCTCGGCTCGCGCGAGCCGGCCTCGCTGGAGGTCTGCACGCTGCTGCGGAAGCCCGACGCGGCCAAGGTGGCGATCGACGTGAAGTGGATCGGCTTCGACATTCCCAACGAATTCGTCGTGGGCTATGGCCTGGACTTTGCGGAGAAGTACCGCAACCTGCCGTTCGTCGGTACCCTCTCGCCCCACGTGTACGGCGGCTGAGAGCGTTCCTGCGCTCGCCGGTCACCGTGCCGGACGGGTGCTCGGACAGCCCGTGCTGCCCGGCGGGAACCCTTCGGGGTTTCCCGCCGTTGGAGCAGGGAGAGGGGAATCCTCGGCTTCGTTGTTCACTGTCGGCGCAGGCGCCGGGTGACAATGCTGGGGTACCGTCCGAAGGCAATCTGTTTTCGGGCGAGTAATACGACACCGTACGCACGACCAGCCCTCCCGAGGGCGTTGTGCCTCACTGTGGCAGGAGGGACGGGGCCTTAGGCGGCTCCGTATGGATGGACGTGAAGCGATACTTCCGTGGGCCGGTCATGTGGATCGTGCTGGCCGTCCTCGCCGTGGTCGTGTTGATGCAGGTCGTCGGCTCGTCCGGCGGCTTTAAGACGGTGGACACCGGTCAGGTCGTCAAGGCGATCGCTGACAACAAGGTGAAATCCGCCGAGCTGACCACCGGCGACGAGAACAAGATCAAGGTCGAGCTGTCCGGCGACTACAAGGTCTCCGGCTCCAACAAGATTCAGGCCAGCTACATCGGCGACCAGGGCGTTGACCTGGCGAAGAACCTGCAGGCCAAGTACCAGACCGGCGAGATCAAGGACGGCTACACCGTCTCGCCGTCGAAGCAGAACCCGTTCGTCGGCGTGCTGCTCTCGCTGCTGCCGTTCGTGCTCATCGTGGTCGTCTTCCTGTTCCTGATGAATCAGATGCAGGGCGGCGGCTCCCGGGTGATGAACTTCGGCAAGTCGAAGGCGAAGCTGATCACCAAGGACACCCCCAAGACGACCTTCTCGGACGTCGCGGGTGCCGACGAGGCCGTCGAGGAGCTCCACGAGATCAAGGAGTTCCTCCAGGAGCCGGCGAAGTTCCAGGCCGTCGGCGCCAAGATCCCGAAGGGCGTGCTGCTCTACGGCCCGCCCGGCACGGGCAAGACGCTCCTCGCGCGCGCCGTCGCGGGCGAGGCGGGCGTGCCGTTCTACTCGATCTCCGGTTCCGACTTCGTCGAGATGTTCGTCGGTGTCGGTGCCTCCCGGGTCCGTGACCTCTTCGAGCAGGCCAAGGCGAACGCCCCGGCGATCGTCTTCGTCGACGAGATCGACGCCGTCGGCCGGCACCGCGGTGCGGGTCTCGGCGGCGGTCACGACGAGCGTGAGCAGACCCTCAACCAGCTCCTCGTCGAGATGGACGGCTTCGACGTGAAGGGCGGCGTGATCCTCATCGCCGCCACGAACCGGCCGGACATCCTCGACCCGGCGCTGCTGCGCCCCGGGCGTTTCGACCGGCAGATCGCCGTCGACCGCCCGGACCTGCAGGGCCGGCTGGAGATCCTCAAGGTCCACCAGAAGGGCAAGCCGGTCGCGCCGGACGTCGACCTCTCGGCCGTCGCCAAGCGCACCCCCGGCTTCACCGGTGCCGATCTGTCCAACGTCCTGAACGAGGCCGCCCTGCTGACGGCCCGCAGCGACGCGAAGCTGATCGACAACCACTTCCTGGACGAGGCGATCGACCGCGTCGTGGCCGGTCCGCAGAAGCGGACCCGGATCATGTCCGAGAAGGAGAAGAAGATCACCGCGTACCACGAGGGCGGGCACGCCCTGGTCGCGGCGGCTTCGCCGAACTCCGACCCGGTCCACAAGATCACGATCTTGTCCCGCGGCCGGGCACTGGGCTACACCATGGTCCTGCCCGACGAGGACAAGTACTCCACCACCCGCAACGAGATGCTCGACCAGCTGGCGTACATGCTGGGCGGGCGCGCGGCGGAGGAGCTGGTCTTCCACGACCCGACCACCGGTGCCGCCAACGACATCGAGAAGGCGACCGCCACCGCCCGCGCGATGGTCACGCAGTACGGCATGACCGAGCGGCTCGGCGCGATCAAGTTCGGCACGGACAACTCCGAGCCGTTCCTGGGCCGCGAGATGGCGCACCAGCGCGACTACTCGGAAGAGGTCGCCGCGCTGGTCGACGAGGAAGTCAAGAAGCTCATCGAGACCGCGCACAACGAGGCGTGGGAGATCCTGGTCGAGAACCGCGACGTGCTCGACAACCTCGTTCTGGAGCTCCTGGAGAAGGAGACCCTGAACAAGGAGCAGATCGCCGAGGTCTTCAAGCACATCGTGAAGCGTCCGGCCCGCCCGGCGTGGACCGGCTCCTCGCGCCGTACGCCCTCGACCCGTCCGCCGGTGCTGACGCCCAAGGAGCTGGCCCCGGCCAACGGCTCCGCGGCACCGTCGGTCTCCATGGACAAGGCGGAGAGCACCGAGGAACCGCGTCCGGAGAGCTGATCGACGGCCGTCCGGCCCCGGAATACCCGCCGCGCCCCCCAAGGTTTTAGCCTGGGGGGCGCGGCATTCCGCGTTTTCGAGCGGGCCCAGAAGGAACGAGGCACCAATGACGGACCCTGTGACGCTGGACGTCGAGGGCGGCGCGATCGGCACGTTTGACGAGAAGCGTGCCGCGGACGCCGTGCGCGAGTTGCTCATCGCAGTGGGCGAGGACCCGGACCGCGAGGGCCTCCTGGAGACGCCGGCGCGGGTGGCCCGGGCGTACAGGGAGATCTTCGCCGGTCTGTGGCAGAAGCCCGAGGACGTGCTGACCACCACCTTCGACCTCGGCCACGACGAGATGGTGCTGGTCAAGGACATCGAGGTGGTCTCGAACTGCGAGCACCACCTGGTCCCGTTCGTGGGGGTGGCCCACGTGGGCTACATCCCGTCCACCGACGGGAAGATCACCGGCCTGTCGAAGCTGGCCCGGCTGGTCGACGTGTTCGCGCGGCGCCCCCAGGTCCAGGAGCGGCTGACCACCCAGATCGCCGACTCGCTGATGAAGATCCTGGAGCCGCGCGGGGTGATCGTGGTCATCGAGTGCGAGCACATGTGCATGACCATGCGTGGGGTGCGCAAGCCGGGCGCGAAGACGACGACGTCCGCGGTGCGCGGGCAGCTGCGCGATCCCGCGACGCGGGCCGAGGCGATGAGCCTGATACTGGCCCGCTGAGGCCGGTGCGCCGGCCGTCGCCGCGCCCTGCGGGGCGCGGCAGCCGGAAGAACGGAGCGCGGCCCGGGGCCCGCGGCTGACGCCGGGGCCCCGGGCCGCGCCCGGGTGCGTGGGGCCTGGTCAGGCCTTGAGGTGGCCGCCCATCCATTCCAGGGCGGCCGGGATCTCCCGGCGCCAGGTGTTGAAGTTGTGGCCGCCGCTGTCGAGGATGATCGACGCGACCTTGGACGGCGACTTGGTGCCCTCGATGAACTTCAGCGTGGGCTTGTAGTTGCTCTCGCCGTGCTTGCTGCTGGTGACCAGCAGGTTCACCGGGGGAGCGGGCAGGTGCTGCTGGCGCCAGTGCAGGTTGTTCTCCCGCTCCAGCTGCTTGCTGCCGCCGAACAGGGCGCCGGTGGTGGCGTCGATCGGTGCCTTGTAGTCGCCGGAGAGCGAGACCGCGGTGGAGTACGCGTGGGGGTTGCGCATGGTCAGCTTCAGGGCGCAGTAGCCGCCCGTGGAGTCGCCCATGATGCCCCAGCTCTTGGCGTCCTTGCCGACGCGGTACTCGCCGCTGATGTCGTGGCGCAGGTCGTGCGCGAAGAACGTCTCGGTCTGGGGGCCGTCGGGTATGTCCACGCACTCCGTGTCCCGCGGCGGGGCCACGGTCGGGCGCATCATCACCAGGACGGTCGGCTGGACGCGGTTGTCCTTGAGCAGGGCGTACTGGGTCTGCGGGTAGTGCAGCTTCTTGTACAGCGCCTCGGCGGTGCCCGGGTAGCCGGTGAGGATCACCGCCGCCGGGAACTTCTTGTGCGCGTACTGCGGCTGGAAGTACTGCGGCGGCAGGTAGACGTACGCCGGGCTGGCGATCTTGGACTTCTCGCCGCGGATCAGGACCTTGTCCAGCCGGCCGGCGGTCGCCGGGACGGAGGCGCCCTGGATGCTCAGGCGTTCGTTGCCCAGCATCTTGAGGTTGGTGCCGTTCGTGCCGGACTTGTAGTTGGTGACCACGCCCGGCTCCTGCTCCTGGCCGAAGAGGTCGGCCCAGGAGGCGTAGAAGCCGAAGGTGTTGTTGGCGAAGAGGCCGATGGCCGCGAAGAGCGAGAGCTGCGTGGCGAAGAGCAGTCCGATGCGGCCGAGCACGGCGCGCCAGTTGCCCTTGGAGAGCCGCGGCCAGAGCCAGATCGTCAGGACGAACAGTGCCACCGCGACGAGAACGGCAAGAAGCAGCACTTTCTTGCTGGTGAGACCCATGTGGTGCTTTCTTCCGGGCGGCCGGGCCATCCGGACCGCAAGTGGAACCCCGAGCCCTGAGACGCCGTCATACAGGGCGCAAAAGTCCAGATGCTGCGACTAAGGCTCGCACGTTCTCTCGACCGGGGCGACGGGAAAGTGATGTCTGACAGGCTAGATGGCGAAAAGTCGGAGAAGGTTGCGTGGTCTGCGCCACGCTGGCTCCGCGGCCCACGGCCCGCATCGGTACCGCGGCTGGTGGGCACGGCCGGAGTCGTGGTCGGTCTGCTCAACGTGGTGTCCGGGATCTTCCCGCGCTTCCGGCACAGCCGGGTGCACGCGGTGGCCGAGGTGCTGCCGGGCGCGGTGAGCCCGCTGGCGGCCTCCGCCTCCCTCGTGGTCGGGATCATGCTGCTGCTCCTGGCCCACGGGCTCAAGCGGCGCAAGCGGCGGGCCTGGGGGGCGGCGGTGGTGCTGCTGCCGGTGGGGATCGCCGCCCAGTTGGTCTACCGGCACTCGGTCTTCGGGGCGGTGCTGTCGCTGGTGCTGCTGGGGTTCCTGATCCGGCACCGGCGGGAGTTCGCGGCGCTGCCCGATCCGCGCAGCCGCTGGAAGGCGGTGGCCAACCTCGTCGTCCTGGGCGGGGTCAGCTTCGCCCTCGGCATGGTGATCGTCAGCTCCCACCCGCACAAGATCGTCGGCTCGCCGTCCTTCGGGGAGCGCGCCGAGCACGTGCTGTGGGGGCTCTTCGGCTTCGAGGGGCCGATCGCCTACACCAACGGCGTGGACTACACCGTGGGCTACTCGCTCGGCGCGCTGGGCCTGCTGACCGTGGCGACCACCGCGTACCTGGCCCTCCGCCCGGAGCACCCGGCGTCGCGGCTGACGGACGAGGACGAGCAGCGGCTGCGGGAGCTGCTGGACCGGCACGGCAGCCGGGACTCGCTGGGCTACTTCGCGCTGCGCCGCGACAAGGGCGCGGTGTTCTCGCCGTCCGGCAAGGCGGCGGTCTGCTACCGGGTGATCTCCGGCGTGATGCTGGCCAGCGGCGACCCGATCGGGGACGTCGAGGCGTGGCCGGGCGCCATCGAGCGGTTCATGGAGGAGGCGCGGGCGCACTCCTGGACCCCGGCGGTCACCGGGTGCAGCGAGACCGGTGGCCAGGTGTGGACCCGGGAGACCGGGATGGACGCGCTGGAGCTGGGCGACGAGGCGATCGTGGACGTCGCCGACTTCACCCTGAGCGGCCGGGCGATGCGCAACGTGCGGCAGATGGTCAAGCGGATCGAGCGCAACGGCTACACCACCCGCGTGCGGCGCGTCCGCGACCTGGAGCCGGAGGAACTGGCACGGGTCCAGAAGGCCGCGGACGCCTGGCGGGACACCGACACCGAGCGCGGCTTCTCCATGGCGCTCGGCCGGATCGACGCGGAGCTGGACGGCGACGCGGTGATCGCCACCGCGCACCAGGCGCCGGTCGAGGGCGAGGAGCCGGGCCCGTTCGGGGACCTGAAGGCGATGCAGCACTTCGTCCCGTGGGGCGGCGACGGCATCTCGCTGGAGCTGATGCGGCGGGACCGCAGCGCCGACCCGGGGATGAACGAGCTGCTGATCGTGGCGGCGCTGCAGGCGGCGCCGGAGCTGCGGATCGCGCAGGTGTCACTGAACTTCGCGGTGTTCCGCTCCTCCTTGGAGCGCGGCGAGAAGCTGGGCGCGGGGCCGGTGCTGCGGGTCTGGCGCGGGATGTTGATCTTCCTGTCGCGCTGGTACCAGATCGAGTCGCTCTACAAGTTCAACGACAAGTTCCGGCCACGCTGGGAGCCGCGGTTCGTGGTGTTCCGCAACAGCCGGGACATCCCGCGGATCGGGTTGGCCACCTTGCAGGCCGAGGGGTACCTGGAGCTGCCCCGGGTGCTGCGCCGCAGGAAGGCCGCCGAGCCGCGGCCGTGCGGGCACCTGGAGGAGACGGTGCTGGCCGCCGGGGCGATGGAGAAGGTGGCATGAGGTCCGGGCCGACCCGGCCGCGACCGGGCCGGCCCGGACCCCCGCGGGGGCCCGCGGAGGGGCGATCTGCGCAGCCGACGGCGGCAATCCGGCCGGTCGGCACACGGCCTACGCTGGTGCCATGAGTACCTTGCGCGGCCGGGTGGCCGGACTGCCGGACTGGGACCGCTGCGCGGTGATGGGCGTCGTGAACGTGACGCCCGATTCGTTCTCCGACGGCGGCGAGTGGTTCGACACCGAGCTCGCCGTCAAACACGGTCTGGACCTGGTGGCCCAGGGTGCCGACATCGTGGACGTCGGCGGCGAGTCGACGCGCCCCGGCGCGGCCCGGGTGGACGAGGCCGAGGAACTGCGCCGGGTGGTCCCGGTGGTCCGGGAGTTGGCCGCGGCGGGGGTCGTGGTGTCCGTCGACACCATGCGCGCCGCGGTGGCCGAACGGGCCGTGGAAGCGGGGGCGCGGTTGGTCAACGACGTGAGCGGGGGGCTGGCCGATCCGGCCATGGTGCCGACGGTCGCCGCCCACCACGTCCCGTTCGTGGTGATGCACTGGCGCGGCCAGTCGATCGACATGAACAACCGGGCGGTCTACGCGGACGTGGTCGGCGAGGTGGTCGACGAGTTGGCGGCGAGCGTGGAGCGGGCGGTCGCCGGCGGGGTGGACCCGGAACGGATCATCATCGACCCCGGACTGGGCTTCGCCAAGGAGGCCGGCCACGACCTGGCGCTGGTCGCGGAGTTGGGCCGGCTGCGCGCGCTTGGCCGGCCGCTGCTCGTGGCGGCATCGAGGAAACGGTTCCTGGGCAGGGTGCTGGCAGGCGGCGAGGGTGCCGCCCCACCGCCGGCCCGGGAGCGGGACGCCGCGACGGCGGCGGTGTCGGCGATCGTGGCGCGAGAGGGGGCCTGGTCGGTGCGGGTGCATGAGGTCAGGGCGAGCGCGGACGCGGTGCGGGTGGCCCGTGCCGTCGAGGGCGCGGCGCGGGCGGCCAAGGGCGCCGGGACAACCGGTGCGGTGTGGGCGGGCGGTACGGCGACGACGACGGGGACGAAGTGAGCGGCTTGGGCCCACGGACGGACATCGAGCTGGTCGAGCAGGCGAACACCACGCTGTACGAGACCATCGAGCGCGGCGACCACGAGGCGCTGTCCGAGCTGTGGCTGGACGGTCAGGTGAGCGTGGTCCACCCGGGGTGGCCGGTGCTGCGCGGGCGGGGGGAGGTGCTCCGGTCGTACGCGCTGATCATGGCGAACACCGAGTACATCCAGTTCTTCCTGACCGACGTGGAGATCGACGTCGTCGGCGACACCGCGCTGGTCACCTGCACGGAGAACATCCTCAGCGGCGGTCCGGCCGAGGACGACGGCTCCGTGGGGCCGCTCATCGGCCAGTTGGTCGTGGCGACCAACGTCTTCAAGCGGACCGAGGACGGCTGGCGGGTCTGGTCGCACCACGGTTCGCCGGTGCTGGCGGACCGCGAGGACGACGACGGGGACGACGGCGAGGACGACGACGCCGACGACGAGAACGGGCCGCCCGGGCGGCTGTGATTACCCGGTCGCATCCCAGTCCGCGGACATGTGAGTGGCTTCACAAGCGTCGCGGTGCCGGGGGCGCGGGCGGGTGCGCCCGGCGTCAGCG
>LIQL01000116.1 GCA_001418405.1 Streptomyces diastatochromogenes
CTTCACGTACGTCACGACGCCTACCGCGGCGTCGTGACGTACGTGAAGGTCGTCGACGGCACGCTCAGCAAGCGCGAGCGGATCAAGATGATGTCCACCGGCGCCGCGCACGAGCTGCTGGAGATCGGCACGAACTCGCCGGAGATGACGCCGGCCGACGGCCTGTCCGTCGGCGAGGTGGGCTACCTGATCACCGGTGTGAAGGACGTCCGGCAGTCCAAGGTGGGTGACACGATCACCCAGCTCAGCAAGGGCGCGCAGGAGCCCCTCGGCGGCTACAAGGACCCCAAGCCGATGGTGTTCTCGGGCCTGTACCCGCTGGACGGTTCGGACTACCCGGAGCTGCGCGACGCGCTGGACAAGCTCCAGCTCAACGACGCCGCGCTGGTCTACGAGCCGGAGACCTCGGCGGCGCTGGGCTTCGGCTTCCGCGTCGGCTTCCTGGGCCTGCTGCACCTGGAGGTCATCCGGGAGCGGCTGGAGCGCGAGTTCGGCCTCGACCTGATCGCGACCGCGCCCAACGTGGTCTACCGCGTGGAGATGGAGGACGGTGTCGAGCACACCGTCACCAACCCCAGCGAGTTCCCCACCGGCAAGATCGACGTGGTGCACGAGCCGGTCGTCCGGGCCACGATCCTGGCGCCCAGCGAGTTCATCGGCGCGATCATGGAGCTCTGCCAGACCCGGCGCGGCGCGCTGCTGGGCATGGACTACCTCTCCGAGGACCGGGTCGAGATCCGCTACACCCTGCCGCTCGCGGAGGTCGTCTTCGACTTCTTCGACCAGCTCAAGTCCAAGACCCGCGGCTACGCCTCGCTGGACTACGAGCCCACCGGCGAGCAGACCTCCGACCTGGTCAAGGTCGACATCCTGCTGCACGGCGACAAGGTCGACGCGTTCTCCGCGATCACCCACAAGGACAAGGCGTACGCGTACGGCGTGCGGCTGGTCGGCAAGCTGCGCGAGCTGATCCCGCGGCAGAACTTCGAGGTGCCGATCCAGGCCGCCATCGGCAGCCGGGTGATCGCCCGTGAGACGGTCCGCGCCATCCGCAAGGACGTCCTCGCCAAGTGCTACGGCGGTGACATCTCCCGCAAGCGGAAGCTGCTGGAGAAGCAGAAGGAAGGCAAGAAGCGGATGAAGATGGTCGGCAGCGTGGAGGTCCCGCAGGACGCCTTCATCGCGGTGCTGTCCTCGGACTCCGACGGTGACAGCAAGGCCAAGAAGTAGCGGCGGGTCGATCGCGCGGCGGTCGACGGCGGACGCCCGGGCGGGGCGCCGGTTCCTCGGGAACCGGCGCCCCGTGCCGTTTCCGGGCCGCCGGGGCGGGGGCGGTCGGGCGTTCCGGCGGGGCCTTCGCCCCTGTCGGACGGGCGAGGGCGGGCGCCTCGGTCAAGCGCGTGTCATGTGCACCCATCGCGCGGGTCACATCGTGAATCCAGTCGGGTGCAGCCCCTTACGCGGCGGCGTCACGCGTTCTACTCTGATCACTGCTCAAAGGTTACTCGCGAGTCACCAGCAACGAAGCGGGCCCCGGAGGACGCCGTGACCGACACTCACACGCTGATCGACAACCGGCCGCCTTCGGTGGCGACCCTGTTCCTGGAGCGGGTCGCGGCCACCCCGGACGTCGAGGCGTACCGCTACCCCGTCCCCCCTGCCGCGGGCTCAGGACCGGACGACTGGAAGACGCTGACCTGGTCCGACGCCGCCGAGCGGGTGCTCGCCGCGGCCGCCGGGCTGATCGCCCTGGGCGTGCGCCCCGAGGAGCGGGTGGCGCTGGCCGCCAACACCCGGGTGGAGTGGATCCTCGCCGACCTCGGCGTGCTGTGCTCCGGCGCCGCCACCACCACCGTCTACCCCTCCACCAACGTCGACGAGACCGCGTTCATCCTGGCCGACTCCGGCAGCCGGGTGCTGATCGCGGAGGACGCCGCACAGCTCGCCAAGGCCCGCGAGAAGCGCGCCGAGCTGCCCGAGCTGTCGCACGTCGTGGTGATCGACGAGACCGCCGCCCGGCCCGCCGACGACGACCCCGACGACTGGGTGCTCTCCCTCGCCGAGCTGGAGAAGCGCGGCACCGCCTACCTGGAGCAGCACCCGGAGTGCGTCAAGGAGCGGGTCGCCGCGCTCCGCGCCGACCAACTGGCCACCCTCATCTACACCTCCGGGACCACCGGCCGCCCCAAGGGCGTCCGGCTGCCGCACGACTGCTGGTCGTACATGGCCCGCGCCATCCAGGCGACCGGGATGGTCACCGCGGACGACGTGCAGTACCTCTGGCTGCCGCTGGCGCACGTCTTCGGGAAGGTGCTGACCGCCGGGCAGATCTCCGTCGGGCACGTGATCGCGGTGGACGGCCGGGTCGACAAGATCATCGAGAACCTTCCGGTGGTCCGGCCGACGTACATGGCGGCCGTCCCGCGGATCTTCGAGAAGGTCTACAACGGCGTCGCGGCCAAGGCCCGGGAGGGCGGCGGCGCCAAGTACAAGGTCTTCCAGTGGGCGGCCGGCGTGGCCCGCGAGCACGCCAAGGCGTCCCAGGACAACTTCCGCCGCACCGGCAACGCCTCGGTGCCGTTCGCGCTGGCCGCCAAGCACAAGGTCGCCGACGCGCTGGTCTACACCAAGCTGCGGGAGGCGTTCGGCGGCCGGCTGCGCGCCGCGATCTCCGGCTCGGCGGCCCTCGCCCCCGAGATCGGCTACTTCTTCGCCGGCGCCGGCATCCACATCCTGGAGGGCTACGGCCTGACGGAGTCCAGCGCCGCCAGCTTCGTCAACCCCGGCGAGGCGTACCGCACCGGCACCGTCGGCAAGCCGCTGCCCGGCACCGAGGTGCGGATCGCCGAGGACGGCGAGATCCTGCTGCGCGGCCCCGGCATCATGCAGGGCTACCACGGCCTGCCGGACAAGACCGCCGAGGTCCTGGAGGAGGACGGCTGGTTCCACACCGGGGACATCGGCGAACTGTCCCCCGACGGCTACCTGCGGATCACCGACCGCAAGAAGGACCTGATCAAGACCTCGGGCGGCAAGTACATCGCGCCCGCCGAGGTGGAGGGCCAGTTCAAGGCGGTCTGCCCGTTCGTCTCCAACGTGCTCGTGCACGGCGCCAACCGGAACTTCTGCACCGCCCTGATCGCGCTGGACGAGCCGACCATCCTCAAGTGGGCCGAGGAGCACGGCCTGGGCGGCAAGGGCTACGCCGAGGTCGTCGCCACCGACCAGGTCCGGGCGCTCATCGACGGCTACGTGGAGCGGGTCAACGGGGAGCTCCAGCGGTGGCAGCAGATCCGCAAGTTCCGGTTGCTGCCGCGCGACCTGGACATCGAGCACGGGGAGATCACCCCCAGCCTCAAGATCAAGCGGCCGGTGGTGGAGCGGGCGTTCAAGGACCTGCTCGACGAGATGTACGCCGGGGCGCGGGAGGCGTAGTGGCGCCGGCGCCCCGGACCCGGCGGCCGGCGGCCGGACCGCGGCGCACCGGTCAACTGGCGCGCCGGGTCAGTCGAATTGACCCCTCTGACCACGCACTTCCGTGACTCACCGTTTATGGGTGGGCTCGTTCTGTCACTCTGGCGTAGGCGCAACCGGCGCCGCTGGGGACTGCTCGGGAGTTGCTCGATGAGGATGACAACTTCGGCCGGACGGAACGACGTTGCCGGGGCGGCCGCCCGCTCCCTGCGGGCCACGCTGCCCGGCGACCCGCGGGCCGCGGCGGCCGCGCGTCGGTTCGTCCGGACCGCCTTCGCGGACTGGACCGAGCGGCGGCTGCCCGGCGCCGACCGGCTCACCGACCGGCTGGCGGACGAAGCGGTGCTGCTGGTCAGCGAATTGGTGACCAACGCGGTGGTGCACGCCGGCACCACCGTCGAGCTGCTGTGCCGCCTCGACCCCGCCGAGGAGCACGTGCCGTACCCCGACGACCCTCCGGACGCGGTCCCCGAGGAGCCGCCCCGCCCCGGTCTGGTCGTCGAGGTCTCCGACCGCCACCCCACCCGGCCGGTGCGGGCCGGCGAGGACACCGGGGCGCCCGAGGGCGGCGGCCACGGCCTGCGGTTGATCAGCGCGGTGGCCGACGCCTGGGGCGTGACCTACCGGCGCGCGATGAAGACGGTGTGGTTCCGGTTGCCGGTCGGCGCCCCCGACGCGACCTGGCCGGAGCCGGAGACCACGGACGGCGCCTACGGCAGCTACGGCAGCTACGGCAGCTACGACGACTACGGCACCCACGACGGCTACGGGGCGTACGACGGCCCCGACGCGTACGCCGGCCATGGCGCCCGCGCGGCCTACGACACCTTCGACGACCAGCGCTTCCGGCGGGAGTTGCGGGCCTCCGAACTCCTCGCCCCGGTGCCGCGCCGCCCCGCCCCGCCCGAGGACCGCCCCGAACGGGACCGCGGCGGCGTCGACAGCGGCGCGCTGTCCTTCCTCGCGGAGGCGTCCGACCTGCTCTCCGGACAGCTCGACGCCGACCAGGTCGCCTCGCTGGCCTGCCAGCTGATCGTCCCGCGGCTCGCCGACTGGTGCGCGGTGTGGCTCCACGACGGCGACGGCGGCGCCCCCGGACGCGGGCTCGCCGAGGACGGCCAGGCGCCGCGGCTGGCCCGCGTCTGGCACCTCGCCGAGGGCCGGATCGACTCGCTGCGGACCGCCCTGGAGAAGGAACCGCCGAGCCGGTGGACCGACGGCGCCACCGACAACCGGCCGGTCCCGGTGCCCTGGCCGTGGCCGCCCGAACCGACCGGCCCCGAGCCCGGCGGCGCGGCCCTGGCCTGCCCCCTGGTCGCCGGCGGCCGCCGGCTCGGCACCCTGCTGCTCGGCCGGGCCGGGCTGCGGCGCTTCCCCGGCGAGGTGGTCGCGCTCACCGAGGACCTGTGCGGCCGGGCCGCCCGCGCGGTGGCCACCGCCCGCGCCTACAGCCGCCAGGAACGCATCAGCCGGGTCCTCCAGCGCCGGCTGCTGCCCCAGGGCCGGGCCCGGGTGCCCGGCGTGGCGTCGGCGGTGGTCTACGAGCCGCGCGAAGGCGCCTGGGCCGGCGGTGACTTCTGGGACCTCTTCGACGCCGGCGACGGCCGCTGGTGCTTCGCGCTCGGCGACGTCTGCGGCTCCGGCCCCGAGGCCGCCGCGGTCACCGGCCTGGCCCGGCCGGTGCTGCGGCTGCTGGCCCGAGACGGCTTCGGCGTCGCCGAGGTCCTCGACCGGCTCAACAAGACCATGGCCCGGGAGGCCGCGGACTCCGTCGCCGCGGTCGCGGCGGCGGTGGCGGCGGCCGGCGCGGGCGCGGAGGCCCCCGTGGAGATCCGCGAGGAGGGCGAGCAGGCTCGCTTCCTCTCCCTCCTGTACGGCGAGATCGTCCCGTACCGCGGCGGCGCGGGCGGCGCCCGCTGCACCCTCGCCAGCGCCGGTCACCCGCTGCCGCTGGTCCTCGGCGCCGACGGCGCGGTGCGGGTCGCCGCGGCGCCGCAGATGCTGCTGGGCGTCGTGGAGGACGCGGCGTACGTCAGCGAGTCCTTCGACCTCTGCCCCGGGGAGACGCTGGTGTGCGTCACCGACGGGGTGACCGAGCGCCGCTGCGGCCGGCGGCTCTTCGACGACGAGGACGGGCTGGCCAGCGCGCTCGCCGGGGCCGCCGGCCGCAGCGCCGACGCGATCGCCGAGCACATCCGCCGCACCGTGCACGCCTTCGGGCCCACCCCGCCCGACGACGACCTGGCCCTGATGGTGCTCCAGGCGGCGGGCTGCGGCGGATAGCCCGGCCGGCGGGCCGGCGTCACCCCGGCACCGGCCCGCCGCCACGGGCACACGGGCCCCGGTAACGGACCGCGGACCGGCACCGTCCGGCATGACGGACAATGGACCCCATGCCTTCCGCACTGCCAGATGGTGAGCCGATGCCCCAGGACGGGGCGCTGCCCCGCCACGCGCTGACCGGCGCCGCCGAGCGCCCCCTCGGCTTCTATCTGCACGTGCCGTACTGCGCCACCCGCTGCGGCTACTGCGACTTCAACACCTACACCGCCAGCGAGCTGCGCGGCCCCGGCGGCGCCCTGGCGTCCCGGGAGAACTACGCCGACACCCTCGTCGAGGAGGTCCGGCTGGCCCGCAAGGTGCTGGGCGACGACCCCCGCCCCGTCGAGACGGTCTTCGTCGGCGGCGGCACCCCGACGCTGCTGCCCGCCGCCGACCTGGGCCGGATGCTGGCGGCGCTGCGCGACGAGTTCGGCCTGGCGCCGCACGCTGAGATCACCACCGAGGCCAACCCGGAGTCCGTCGATCCGCGCTACCTCGCCGAGCTGCGCGCGGCCGGCTTCAACCGCGTCTCCTTCGGCATGCAGAGCGCCCGGCAGCACGTCCTGAAGGTCCTCGACCGCACGCACACCCCCGGCCGCCCCGAAGCCTGCGTGGCCGAGGCCCGCGCGGCCGGCTTCGCGCACGTCAACCTCGACCTGATCTACGGCACCCCCGGCGAGTCCGACGACGACTGGCGGGCCTCCCTCGAAGCGGCCACCGCCGCCGGCCCGGACCACGTCTCGGCGTACGCCCTGATCGTCGAGGAGGGCACCCAGCTGGCCCGCCGGATCCGCCGCGGCGAGGTCCCGATGACCGACGACGACGTGCACGCCGACCGCTACCTGATCGCCGAGGAGCACCTCACCGCCGCCGGCTTCTCCTGGTACGAGGTCTCGAACTGGGCCACCACCGAGGCCGCCCGGTGCCGCCACAACGAGCTGTACTGGACCGGCGCCGACTGGTGGGGGGCCGGCCCCGGCGCCCACAGCCACGTCGGCGGCGTCCGCTGGTGGAACGTCAAGCACCCCGCCGCCTACGCCCAGGCCCTCGCCGAGGGCCGCTCACCGGGCGCCGGCCGGGAACTCCTCGCCGACGAGGACCGGCGCGTCGAGCGGATCCTCCTGGAGCTCCGCCTCGCCGACGGCTGCCCGCTCGACCTCCTCGCCCCCGCGGGCGCCCGCGCCGCCGCCCGCGCGGTGGCCGACGGCCTCCTGGCGCCCGGCCCCTACGAGGCGGGGCGGGCGGTCCTGACGCTCCGCGGGCGGCTGCTCGCCGACGCCGTCGTGCGCGACCTGGTCGACTGACCGCTCCGCCGCCCCGCGGCTCAGTGGGCCAGTGGGCCAGTGGGCCAGTGGGTCAGTGGGACAGCGGGAACGACGTGCGGCCCGACGCCGAGTCGATCTCGCCGTGGGCCTTGGTCAACAACTGCATCGCCAGGTCGTTGAGGGCCCTGGCCCCCGCGACCTCCTCGCCGACCCGGGGCTGGTTCCCGTCGGCCGGGTGGCGGCTGGCGTAACCGTGGGACCGCACCTCGGTCCCGTCCGGCAGCCGTACCAGCGCGGCGGCCCGGGTGCGGTGGGTGTCCTCCTCGAATTCCAGCTCGACGTGCCATCCGACAGCGGTCTTCAACATGGCGGTCACCTCCGGAATCGCTGCTACCAGCGTGCGCTCGCGGCCCGCCCGGCGCACGGCGTGCACCACCGGCGCACCCCGGCCCGGCGCGTCCGGAGGCCGGCCACCGCCGGCCTCAGCGTCCGCCCGCCCCCTCGGCGTCCTCCGGCGCCGTCACGAAGTCGATCAGCTCCTCGACCCGCCCCAGCAGCGCCGGTTCGAGGTCCTTGTAGGACCGCACCCGGGACAGGATCCGCTGCCAGGCCGCGCCGGTGTTCTCCGGCCAGCCCAGCGCCCGGCACACCCCGGTCTTCCAGTCCTGGCCCCGGGGGACCTGCGGCCACGCCGGGATGCCCACCGAGGACGGCTTCACCGCCTGCCAGACGTCGATGTACGGATGGCCGACGACCAGCGCGTGCGCCCCGGTCACCGCCGCCGCGATCCGCGACTCCTTCGAGCCGGGGACGAGGTGGTCCACCAGCACGCCGAGGCGGGCGTCCGGGCCGGGGGCGAACGCCTCGACGATCGCCGGGAGGTCGTCGACGCCTTCCAGGTACTCCACGACGACGCCCTCGATCCGCAGGTCGTCGCCCCAGACGCGTTCGACCAGCTCCGCGTCGTGCCGGCCCTCCACGTAGATCCGGCCGGCCCGGGCGACCCGGGCGCGCGCCCCGGGGACCGCCAGCGAACCGGACGCGGTGCGCGCCGGTCCGCTCGGCGCCGGGCGGCCCTGCGGCCGGACCAGGGTCACCGTCCGGCCCTCCAGCAGGAAGCCGCGCGGCACCATCGGGAACACCCGCACCTTGCCGAAGCGGTCCTCCAAGGTGACCGTCGGCCCCTCGGCGGTCTTCTCGCACCGCAGGACCGCGCCGCAGTAGCCCGTCACCACCTCCTCGACGACCAGCCCGGGGTCGGCCGGCACTTCCGGCACCGGCTTCGGCTTCTTCCAGGGGGGAGTGAGGTCGGGGCTGTAGTGCCTGCTGTGCATGCGGGTCTGCTTCCCTGCGGATCGACGGGTCGGGGGTGGGGGCGACGGCCCGGTGGGGCCGAGGCGCTCACGGGGCGCGCGACGTGGGGCGCGGGCCGTGCGGAGCGGGCGCCCGCCGGCGGGTCAACGGGCGCCGGCTCACGGCGAGTCGGTGCCGAAGCGGGCGGCCAGGGCGTCGCGCTGGGCCCGCACGAAGGCGGCGTCGACCACCGCGCCGTGGCCCGGCACGTACACCGCGTCCTCGCCGCCCAGTGCCAGCAGCCGGTCCAGCGCGTCGGGCCACCGCCGCGGCAGCGCGTCGGGGCCCGCCTGGGGCTCACCGGACTCCTCGACCAGGTCCCCGCAGAAGACGATCTCCCGCTCACCGGCCCGTCCGGGCACCAGGACGGCCAGGTCGTGCGCGGTGTGCCCGGGGCCGACGTTGGCCAGCAGCACCTCCCGGTCGCCGAGGCCGAGGGTCAGCTGTCCGTGCACGTGGTGGTGCGGGACGACCAGCAGGTCCGCGGCCTCCGCCGCGGCGTCCGGGTCCACCCCGTGGCGCACCGCGTCCTCCCGCAGCGCGTCCTTGCCGTGCCGCAGCAGCGCGTCGACCCCGGTCGCGCCGAACACCTCCACGCCCGCGAACGCCGCGGTGCCCAGGACGTGGTCGAAGTGCGGGTGCGTGAGCGCGACATGCGTCACATCGCGCCCCAGCACCGCGCGGACCGTGCGGCGCAGTTCCGCACCGGTCCCGAGGGTCGGCCCGGTGTCGACGATCAGCACGCCGTCCGAACCGGCGATCACGCCGATCGTCTCGTCCCAACCGGGCATCCGTCGCCGGGCGACGCCGTCCCCCAGCCGCTCCCAGCCCGCTTCTTCCCACGTGGTGCGCATACCGAGACGCTAGCGCCCCCGCGATAGCGTTGCCCGGGACTCGGGGCGGGCGCCTCGGTGGCGGGCCCCCGCGGACGCCCACCGGCGCGTCGAGCAGGGGACGCGCCGGCGACGGGACCGGGGCGCGCTCGGGGGGCGGTCGGGGCGCTTCCGAACGCGGCCCGGGGGTCGGATTCCGCGGCGGTGGGTAAGTCCCCACCACGCCCGCCCTTGCCGCACCCGCGCTACCCGGCCGTACACTGGCTCCGGGTCTGGCACTCGGCCCACGTGAGTGCCAGGAGAAGTGACGACGCGGCGGACGGCCGACTGGAGGTGGCGGAATGCTCAGTGAACGCAGACTCGAAGTGCTGCGCGCCATCGTCCAGGACTACGTCGGGACGGAGGAGCCGGTCGGCTCCAAGGCGTTGACCGAACGGCACCAACTCGGCGTCTCCCCGGCCACCGTCCGCAACGACATGGCCGCCCTGGAGGACGAGGGGTTCATCGCCCAGCCGCACACCAGCGCCGGGCGGATCCCGACCGACAAGGGCTACCGCCTCTTCGTCGACAAGCTGGCCGGCGTCAAGCCGCTGTCCGTCCCCGAGCGGCGGGCGATCCAGAACTTCCTGGACGGCGCCGTCGACCTGGACGACGTGGTGGGGCGCACGGTGCGGCTGCTGGCGCAGCTGACCCGGCAGGTCGCGGTGGTGCAGTACCCGTCGCTGACCCGGTCCACCGTCCGGCACGTCGAACTGCTGGCACTGGCCCCGGCCCGGCTGATGCTGGTGCTGATCACCGACACCGGACGCGTCGAGCAGCGGCTCATCGACTGCCAGACGCCGTTCGGCGAGACGTCCCTGGCGGACCTGCGCGCCCGGCTCAACAGCCGGATCGTCGGCCGCCGCTTCGCGGACGTCCCGCAGCTGGTGCAGGATCTCCCGGAATCCTTCGAACAGGACGACCGGGCGACCGTCTCGACAGTACTGTCGGTACTGCTGGAGACTCTGGTGGAGGAGACCGAAGAGCGGCTGATGATCGGCGGCACCGCCAATCTGACGCGCTTCGGGCATGATTTCCCCTTGACCATCCGGCCGGTGCTGGAAGCCCTTGAGGAGCATGTGGTGATGCTCAAGCTGCTCGGGGAGGCCAAGGACTCGGGCATGACCGTACGCATCGGGCATGAGAATGCTCACGAGGGCCTGACGTCCACCTCGGTCGTCACCGTCGGATACGGTTCTGGCGACGAGGCCGTCGCCAAATTGGGCGTGGTCGGACCGACCCGCATGGACTACCCCGGAACGATGGGAGCGGTACGCGCAGTGGCACGTTACGTCGGACAGATCCTCGCGGAGTCGTAAGTGGCCACGGATTACTACTCGGTCCTCGGCGTCGGCCGGGACGCCTCGCAGGACCAGATCAAGAAGGCATTCCGGCGGCTGGCGCGCGAGCTGCACCCGGACGTGAACCCGGACCCCAAGACCCAAGAGCGGTTCAAGGAGATCAACGCCGCCTACGAGGTCCTGTCGGATCCGCAGAAGAAGCAGGTCTACGACCTCGGCGGCGACCCCCTCTCGCAGGCCGGCGGCGCCGGTGGCGCGGGCGGCTTCGGCGCGGGCTTCGGGAACTTCTCCGACATCATGGACGCGTTCTTCGGCACGGCCTCGCAGCGCGGCCCGCGCTCGCGGACCCGCCGCGGCCAGGACGCGATGATCCGCCTGGACATCGAGCTCAACGAGGCCGCGTTCGGCACCACCAAGGACATCCAGGTCGACACGGCCGTCGTCTGCACCACCTGCAGCGGTGAGGGCGCGGCGCCCGGCACCTCGGCGCAGACCTGTGACATGTGCCGCGGCCGCGGCGAGGTCTCGCAGGTCACCCGGTCCTTCCTGGGCCAGGTCATGACCTCCCGGCCCTGCCCGCAGTGCCAGGGCTTCGGCACCGTCGTCCCGACGCCGTGCCCCGAGTGCGCGGGCGACGGCCGGGTCCGCTCCCGCCGCACCCTCACCGTCAAGATCCCCGCCGGTGTCGACAACGGCACCCGCATCCAGTTGGCCGGCGAGGGCGAGGTGGGCCCCGGTGGCGGACCCGCCGGCGACCTGTACGTCGAGATCCACGAGCTGGCCCACCCGGTGTTCCAGCGGCGCGGGGACGACCTGCACTGCACGGTCACCATCCCGATGACCGCGGCGGCCCTGGGCACCAAGTGCCCGCTGGAGACGCTGGACGGGGTCGAGGAGATCGACGTCCGGCCCGGTACCCAGTCCGGCCAGTCGATCCCGCTGCACGGCCGTGGCGTGACCCACCTGCGGGGCAACGGCCGGGGCGACCTGATCGTCCACGTCGAGGTGCAGACCCCGAGCAAGCTCGAACCCGAGCAGGAGGAGCTGCTGCGCCGGCTGGCCAAGCTGCGCGGCGAGGAGCGCCCGCAGGGCCAGTTCCAGCCGGGCCAGCAGGGACTGTTCTCCCGGCTGAAGGACGCCTTCAACGGGCGGTAGGCACACCCGTCGGGGCGGGGTCCGGGGAGTTCCCCGTGGCCGCCGCCCCGGTTCGGGGTACGGCGCCGGGCGTGACACGATGTGGGCATGCCCACCGCGCTCACCGATTTCTGCCGCTACCCCATCGTGCAGGCCCCGATGGCCGGCGGCGGCTCCGGGCCCGAGCTGGCCGCAGCCGTCTGCGAAGCCGGGGGACTCGGCTTCCTGGCCGCCGGCTACAAGACCGCCGACGGCATGTACCAGGAGATCAAACAGCTGCGGGGGCTGACCCGCCGCCCCTTCGGCGTCAACCTCTTCATGCCGCAGCCCTCCCTGGCCGACGCCTCCGCCGTCGAGGTCTACCGCGAGCAACTCGCCGGCGAGACCGCCTGGTACGAGACCGAGCTCGGCGACGTCAACGGCCCCACGGACGACAACTACGAGGCCAAGCTCGCGATCCTGCGCGACGACCCGGTGCCGATGGTCTCCTTCACCTTCGGCTGCCCCTCGCGGGCGGTCCTCGACGCGTTCGCCGAAGTCGGCACCTACACCGTCGTCACGGTCACCACCGCCGCCGAGGCGCAGGCCGCGCAGTGGTCGGGGGCGGACGCGGTGTGCGTGCAGGGCGTCGAGGCGGGCGGCCACCAGGGCACCCACCGGGACGACCCGCACGCGGACGGGACCGGCTCCGGGCTGGGGCTGCTGGCGCTGCTCGCCCAGGTCCGGGAGACCGTGCAGATCCCGGTGATCGCCGCCGGCGGGCTGATGCGCGGCTCGCAGATCGCCGCGGTGCTGGCCGCCGGCGCCTCCATGGCGCAGCTGGGCACGGCGTTCCTGATCACCCCCGAGTCCGGCGCCAACCCGCTGCACAAGCAGGCGCTGACCAACCCCCTCTTCACGCACACCGAGTTGACCCGGGCGTTCTCCGGCCGGCCGGCCCGCGGCCTGGTGAACCGCTTCCTGCGGGAGCACGGCCCGTACGCGCCGGCCGCCTACCCCGCCGTGCACTACCTCACCTCCCCGGTCCGCAAGGCGGCCGCCAAGGCCGGTGACGCACAGGGGCTGAACCTCTGGGCGGGGCAGGGGCACCGGCTGGCCCGGGAGATGCCCGCCGGGCAGCTGGTGGCGGTGCTCGCGGCCGAACTCGACGCCACCCGGGCCGCGTTGGGCCCCGGTGACGCGGGCCACGGCACCGGCGGTGCGGTGTGACCGCGCCCGTCTTCCTCGTCGAATCGCTCGCCGGCGTGCGGGCCGGGAGCACGCTGACCGTGGACGGCCCCGAGGGGCGGCACGCGGTGTCCGTGCGGCGGCTGCGGGTCGGTGAGGAGGTCGTCCTGACGGACGGCGCCGGGACCGGCGCCGAGGGCACGGTCGCCGCCGTCGAGGGCAAGGACCGGCTCACCGTCGCCGTCACCGGGCTGCGCACCGAGGAACCACCGGCCCCCACCCTCACCGTCGTCCAGGCGCTGCCCAAGGGCGACCGCGGGGAGTTGGCCGTGGAGACCATGACGGAGACCGGCGTGGACGCCATCGTGCCGTGGTCCGCGGCGCGCTGCGTCACCCAGTGGAAGGGCGAGCGGGCCGCCAAGTCGCTGGCCAAGTGGCGGGCCACGGCCCGGGAGGCGGGCAAGCAGTCGCGCCGGCTGACCTTCCCGCGCGTCGCCGATCCGCTGTCGACCAAGCAGGTCGCCGCGCTGCTCGCCGACGCCGACTTCGCCGCCGTCCTGCACGAGGAGGGCAGCACCCCGCTGGCCACCGCCGAACTCCCCGCCGCCGGCTCGATCGTGCTGGTCGTCGGCCCCGAGGGCGGCGTCTCGCCGGAGGAGTTGGCGGCCTTCGCGGAGGCCGGCGCCAAGCCGTACCGCCTGGGCGCGAGCGTGCTGCGGACCTCCACGGCGGGGACCGCGGCGACCGCGCTCCTGCTGGGCCGCACCGGCCGCTGGAGCTAGTCCCGTCCGGTGGCGCGCGGCGCCGGCGTCGGTCCCGAACCCCCGACGGCCCGCGCGACGTCTGCCGGGGCGGGCGCGAACTTCCGCCCGTCGTAAGGTGGTTGGGGCGCCGAGGGATACAGTCGTCGCCGTGACTGACCACCCTGCGGTTCCCCAAGGCTGGTACCAGGACCCGTCCGGCGCGGCGGCGCTGCGCTGGTGGGACGGCGCCCACTGGACGGAACACACCCAGGCGCCACCCCCACAGGTGCCCGCACCGGCGCCGCAGCAGTACGCCCCGCAGGCTCCCGCCCAGCAGCAGCCGTACCCGCCGCAGCAGCCGTATCCGCCGCAGGCCCCGCAGGCCCCCGTCCAGCAGCAGTTCCCGCCGGGCGGTGGCGGTCCGGAGGCGCTGCTCTCGGCCGATGTGCTCGCGGTCAACCAGGACTTCAAGTGGGTGGACATCAGCACCAGTTACTCGGTGCTGGACCGCAAGGGCATCGAAGTGGGGTCGGTCGCCGAGACCGGTCAGAACGCCGCCCGCAAGGTCATGCGCTTCGTCAGCACCATGGACCGCTACCTCTCCCGGAAGTTCGAGATCCGGGACGCCGCCGGCGTGCCCTTCCTGGAGCTGAGCCGCGGCACCAAGGTGCTCAAGGCCAAGGTGCAGGTCGCCCGGCCGGACGGGACGCCGGTCGGTGAGATCCTCCAGGACCGGGTGGTCACCTTCGGCAGCTTCGACCTCGTCGTGGGCGGGGCCACCATCGGCCACATCCAGGCGAGTTGGAGCGCCTTCAACTTCACCTTCACCGACCACACCGGCACCGAGGTGGCCAGGATCGGCCGTTCCCTGCTGGACCGGGTGCTGGACGTCGCCTTCGGCGCCGATTACTACTACTACGAGGTGCTGCGCCCGATGGCGGAGCCCCTGCGCTCCATGTCCCTGGCGGCCGCACTCACCATGGACACCCTGCTCAAGCCGGACAAGGACGGCGACGCGTAGCAGCGTGCCGACCGGCCCCGCGGACCGACCGGCACGCCGTCGCCGACCGGTCAGCCGAGCAGTTCGGCCCGGAGCGTCATGTTCTTGACGCCGGCCAGTGCCTGGCTGACCGGGCAGTTCTGCTTGGCGTCCTCGGCCGCGGCCTGGAAGTCCGCCTCGGACAGGCCGGGGACCCGGGCCTTGACGGTCAGCACGATGCCGGTGATGCCCTCGCCCGGCTGGAAGGTGACGTCGGCCTGGGTGTCCACCGCCTCGACGGTGTAGCCCTTGCCGGCGAGGCCGTGCGAGAACGCCATCGAGTAGCAGGAGGAGTGGGCCGCCGCGATCAGTTCCTCGGGGCTCGTCTTGCCGCCCGGCTCCTCGGAACGGGCCGGCCAGCTCACGTCGTAGCTGCCGATCTTGGACGATTCCAGGGCGACGGTGCCCTTGCCCTGGAGGAGGTTGCCTTCCCAGTGGGTCTTGGCCGTGCGCGTCGTTGCCATGGTGCATAACTCCCGGGTGTGGGGCCGATGCGATCTGGACGATCAGCTTAGGTCGGCCGGGCCGCGAACCGGGTGACCCGGCTCCGGGCCGACGCCGGCCGACCCCCGGGCGGCCCCGTGGCCGGCCCCCGCGGTCGGCCCCGGACCGGCCCCGGGCCCGTGCGGGGTGATCGGCTAGCATCCGGAGGGCGTACGCACGGTGCGTACGGCGCGTGCCGCGCGACCCGGGAGGAGTCCACCGGTGGCGGGAGAACCGCAGGCCGACTGCCTGTTCTGCAAGATCGTGGCGGGGGAGGTCCCGGCGACGATCGTCCGCGAGACCGAGACCACCGTCGCGTTCCGCGACATCAACCCCCAGGCGCCGACGCACGTCCTGGTGATCCCCAAGACCCACTACCCGAACGCGGCGTCGCTCGCCGCCGCCGAGCCTCAGGTGATCGCCGACATACTGGGCGAGTCCCGGGAGGTCGCCGCCGCCGAGCAGATCGAGGACACCGGCTACCGGGTCGTCTTCAACACCGGCGCCGGCGCCGGCCAGACCGTCTTCCACGCCCACCTGCACGTCCTCGGAGGCCGCGGCCTCCAGTGGCCCCCCGGATAGCGAGCCATGTCGGTACGCGAACTGGTCGTCCTCGGGACCGCCAGCCAGGTCCCCACCCGGCACCGCAACCACAACGGCTACCTGCTGCGGTGGGACGGCCAGGGGCTGCTCTTCGACCCCGGAGAGGGCACCCAGCGCCAGATGCTGCGGGCCGGGGTCGCCGCCCACGACATCAACCGGATCTGCATCACCCACTTCCACGGCGACCACTCGCTGGGACTGGCCGGGGTGATCCAGCGGATCAACCTCGACCGGGTGCCGCATCCGGTGACCGCGCACTACCCGGCCAGCGGGGAGCGGTTCTTCGAGCGGCTGCGGTATGCCACGGCCTACCGCGAGACGGTCCGGATCGCCCAGCAGCCGGTCTCCGCCGACGGCGAGCTGGACCGCGCCAAGGGGTACGCCCTGACGGCGCGCAAGCTCTCGCACCCGGTCGAGTCGTACGGCTACCGCATCACCGAGCCCGACGGCCGGCGGATGCTGCCCGAGCGGCTGGCCGCCCAAGGCATCGCCGGACCGGACGTCGGTCGCCTCCAACGGGACGGCGAACTGAACGGCGTCACCCTCGACGAGGTCAGCGAGGTGCGGCCGGGCCAGAGCTTCGCGTTCGTCATGGACACCCGGCTGTGCGACGGCGTGCACGCGCTCGCGGCGGGCGTGGACATGCTGGTGATCGAGTCCACCTTCCTCGACGAGGACGTCCAACTCGCCGAGGAGCACGGACACTTGACGGCCGGCCAGGCGGCCAGGGTGGCCGCCGACGCCGGGGTCCGGCACCTGGTGCTGACGCACTTCTCGCAGCGCTACGCCGACCCCGAGGAGTTCGAGCGGCAAGCGCGCGCGGCGGGCTTCACCGGTGAACTCACCATCGCCAAGGACCTGCTGCGGGTGCCGCTGCCCAAGCGGCGCTGAGGGCCCCCGGCGCCCTTTGCGGGCGCCGGGGCGCACCGGCCTACGGCAGGTAGTACATCGGGTTCGGCAGCTTGAAGGTGCGCCGCGAGGCGCCGCCCGCCAGGTCGCTGTACTGGTCGCCGAAGTTGGCGACGATGCGGTAGCCGAGGGACTCGATGTGCCGGCGGGTGCCCGACTTGAAGTCGATCGTCGAACAGGTCGTGCCGCACGGCAGGTAGGCGGGCGGGTGCTCCTTGTCCCGCAGGTAGACGTGCGAGGGGTCCAGCGGGACGGCGTAGCCGACGTTCTTGAGGTTGCGCACGCTCCAGTCGCGCTGCGCCTCCTTGCGGCCGGTGACGAAGAAGACCTCGGCGCCCTTCTTGTGCGCCCAGTTGACCAGGTCGTTCATCCCGAAGACCGCGGCCATGTCGGTGTGCTCCAGGTACTCGTCCTGGGACTTGGGGGTGAAGTTGAAGCCGACCTTCAGCTCGTAGTTGTAGGTCAGCAGGGTGGTGTCGTCCATGTCGAGGACGATGGCCGGCTTGGTCTTCCCGGTGCCCTTCTTGGCGAGCGCGCCGGTCAGGTAGGTGCGCGCCTTGGCCTCGATGCCGCGGATCTGGCGGGCGTAGTTGCTGGCGGGGGAGGCGTAGTGCTCGCCGTCGGCCGTCACCGTGTCGCCGTAGTACGCCTTGATCTTGTCCTGCACCTGGGTGAGGTTGGGAATCTCCTTGTCGGTGCGCGGCACGGAGTGCTCGGCGGTGGCCTGGCCGGCGCCGAAGACCGCGGTGCCGGCGACGACGGCGGCGGCCACCGCACCGCCCAGACGGACGCGGCGGGAGAGGGCGGGGCGGGGCATGCGCGGCTCCTTAGGGAAGCGTGGGAGTGGTCCCGGGTAGGTGTAACAGAGGCGGACCACGGCTATCTACGCGCGGAGATTAAAGGGTTGTTCAAGGGTGGCGCAATCGTGACGCCCAACTGACGCTCAACGGGGGCCTCTTGACGTGTCGTGAGTGTGCTCCTTAGCCTCCATCCCGATCCATGGATGTTGTCTACATATGGAGACGAACGCCGATGGTCGCCCACCACCCAGCGGACCTGGTCGTGACCGAGGTCCGGCTCACCCCGGTCCTGGTCGCCGACCCCCCACTGCTCAACACCCAAGGCGTGCACCAGCCGTACACCCCCCGCCTGATCATCGAACTGGTCACCGCGGGCGGCGCCACCGGGCTCGGCGAGACCTACGGCGACGCCGAATACCTCGCGCTCGCCCGCCCGTTGGCCACCGCCCTCGTCGGCCGAAAGGTCACGGACCTGAACGCCCTGGCCGCGCTCACCGACCCCGGGGACGGTGCCGCGGGGACGGCCGGCCCGGACGGCGTCGACGCGGCCGGACTGCGCGGCGTCCGCACCGCCGACAAACTGCGCCGCTCGGTCCGCTCCGGCTTCGAAGTGGCCTGCCTCGACGCCTGGGGGCACGCCACCGGCCTGCCCGTGCACGCCCTCTTGGGCGGCGCGGTACGCGACCGGGTCCCCTACAGCGCCTACCTCTTCTACCGGTGGGAACGGCACCCCGAGGGCCCGGGCGAACCGGACGACTGGGGCGCCGCCCTCGACCCCGCCGGCATCGTCGCCCAGGCCCGCCGGTTCGCCGACCGCTACGGCTTCACCTCGTTCAAGCTCAAGGGCGGGGTCCTCCCGCCGGACCGGGAGGCCGCCGCGATCCGGGCACTGGCCGCCGCGTTCCCCGGCCGGCCCCTGCGCCTGGACCCCAACGGCGCCTGGTCGGTGCGCACCGCGCTGAAGGTGGCCGACGAACTCGCGGACGTCCTCGAATACCTGGAGGACCCGGTCAGCGGCACCGAGGCGATGGCCGAGGTCGCGGCCGGCACCACGGTCCCGCTCGCCACCAACATGTGCGTCACCACCTTCGAGGAACTCCCCGAGGCGATCGCCCGCGACGCCGTCCGGATCGTGCTCTCCGACCACCACTACTGGGGCGGCCTGCACGCCACCCGGGAACTCGCCGCCCTTTGCCGCACCTTCGGCCTCGGCCTGGCCATGCACTCCAACACCCACCTCGGCATCAGCCTCGCCGCCATGACCCACGTGGCGGCCACCGTCCCCGACCTGGACCACGCCTGCGACACCCACTACCCCTGGCAGACCGAGGACGTGCTGACCGAACGCCTCGCCTTCCGCGACGGCCACCTGGATGTCGGCGACGCCCCCGGCCTCGGCGTCACCCTCGACCGGGACCGGCTCGCCGCACTGCACCACCGCTGGCTCGCCGACGACGGCACGTACCGCAACCGCGACGACGCCGCCGCGATGCACCGCGTCCACCCCGACTGGACCACGCCCCCGGTGCCCCGCTGGTGACGCCGAGGCCGGGGGCGTCGCCGACATCCAGGTGGCCGTCGCGGAAGGCGAGGCGTTCGGTCAGCACGTCCTCGGTCTGCCAGGGGTAGTGGGTGTCGCAGGCGTGGTCCAGGTCGGGGACGGTGGCCGCCACGTGGGTCATGGCGGCGAGGCTGATGCCGAGGTGGGGGTGGAAGTGCATGGCCAGGCC
>LIQL01000117.1 GCA_001418405.1 Streptomyces diastatochromogenes
TGGTGCTGGTGCTGGTGTGGGTGTGGGGGTTGGGTATCTGCCGTTTGCGGTGGGTGCGGTGGAGATTTTTGGTGAGTTGCCGCGGGAGTGTTTGGCGCATGTGACGGTTGAGGGGGATGGGGTTCGTGCGGGTGCGGTGACGGCGCAGGTGGCGTTGTTGGATGCCGAGGGGACCGTCCTCGTCCGCATCAAGGACCTGCTGGTGCGGGCCGTGGCCCTGGACGGGAGCGCGGACGGGGCCCCGACCCCGGCCCTGGCTCCGACCTCAGCTCCGGCGCCGGTCCGTGACGTCGAACGGTCGGTGACCACGGCCGCGCCGGAGTCCGGGACGCCGGCACCGGATGCCGGGCCGGACGACCTGCGGGGCCGCATCGAGCGCTACCTCACCGAGGTGCTGGCCGGCACCACCAAGATGGACGCCGCGGAGATCGACCCGACCGTGCCGCTGGAGCGCTACGGCATCGACTCCCTGATGATCACCCGGCTCAACGCCGAGCTGGAGGAACGGATCGGCGAGCAGCTGTCCAAGACGCTGTTCTTCGAGTACCAGACGGTCGAAGAGCTCGTGGAGTACTTCGTCGAGGAGCACGCCGAGCGCCTCCAGGAGCTCACCGCACGCACCGGGCCGGAAGCGACCGGTCCGCAGCCCGCCCCCGATGCGACCGACGCCCCCGACGCCAGTGCGGCCGGGGTCGCCGCATCACCGGCCGCACCCGTCCGCAACGGCCGCTTCCTGGCCCCCGGTGACCTGACGGGGACGGCGGAGCCCGCCGTGAACGGGGGCGACGATCACCGCGGCGAGGCCATCGCGGTGATCGGGTTGAGTGGTCGGTATCCGATGGCGGATGACCTGGGTGAGTTCTGGGAGAACTTGGCGGAGGGGCGGGACTGCGTCACGGAGGTGCCGCGGGAGCGGTGGGATCACGAGCGGTTCTTCGACGCGGATGCTTCGCGGGCCGGTGGGACGTACGGCAAGTGGGGCGGCTTCCTGTCGGACGTCGACAAGTTCGACCCGCTTTTCTTCCCCATCATGCCGCGCGAGGCCGAGCTGATGGACCCGCAGGAGCGGCTGTTCCTCCAGACCTCGTGGCACGTCCTGGAGGACGCCGGCTACCGGCGCAAGGACCTCCGCGAACGCCAGGTCGGCGTGTTCGTCGGCGTCATGTATGGCGAGTACCAGTTCCACGGCGCACTGGACGCGCTGCGCGGCGGGCGGGCGGTGACCAACTCCTCCTACGCCTCGATCGCCAACCGGGTCTCCCACCTGCTGGACCTGCACGGGCCGAGCATGGCGGTGGACACGATGTGTTCGTCGTCGTTGACCGCGCTGCACCTGGCGTGCGAGAGCCTGCGGCGCGGGGAGAGCGACCTGGCGATCGCGGGTGGTGTCAACGTCTCCGTGCACCCCTACAAGTACGTCTTCCTCAGCCAGGGCGGCTACCTGTCGACGGACGGGCGGTGCCGGTCGTTCGGGGCCGGCGGCAGCGGCTACGTGCCCGGTGAGGGCGTCGGTGCGGTGCTGCTCAAGCCGCTCGCCCGGGCGGTCGAGGACGGCGACCACATCTACGGCGTCGTCCTCGGCGAGGCGCTCAACCACGGTGGCAAGACCAACGGCTACACGGTGCCGAATCC
>LIQL01000118.1 GCA_001418405.1 Streptomyces diastatochromogenes
CGGCGTCTCCGCGACCCCGGTCCGGGAGGCCATGCAGCAGCTCGCGGGGGAGGGCGCCGTCGAGGTCGTGCCCAACCGCGGCTTCCGGGTCTGCGAGCGAAGCTCCCGCGACCTCGCCGAGTTCTCCGAGGTCCGCACCATGCTGGAGCTGCCGGCCATCGTGCGACTGGCCCGGGCGGTGCCCCCGGAGCGCTGGGAGGAGCTGCGTCCGCTGGCCGAGGAGGGGGTGGCGGCGGCCGCCCGCGGCGACCGGGCCGGGTACGCCGAGGCCGACCACGCCTTCCACCAGGCGTTGATCGCGCTCACCGGGAACCGCCGGCTCACCCAGGTCACCGGTGACCTGCTGCGCCGCGCGCAGTGGGCGGCGGGCGCCGGGGGACGGCCCGGCACGGCCGCCCTGCTGGCCGACGCCTCCGAGCACACCGCCCTGCTCGATGCGCTGCTCGCCCAGGAGCACGGGGTCGTCGAGCGGATCGCCCGCGCGCACCTGTCGGCGGCCCGGCACCGGCACTGAGGCGGGCGCGGCCCGGCGGCTTGCCGGGGGCGGGCGGCCTCAGAAGGCGGGCAGCAGCTCCGCCAGGGGCAGCGCCGCGACGTCGGCGGCGGGCCGGGAGACGTACAGCTCGGCGTGGTAGAAGCCGTCGGCCTCCTTGCCGCCGACGGTCAGTCCGCGGCGCGCCAGTGCCTCGACGGCCGCCCGCCGCTCGGCCTCGTCGGCGAACCGCCGCTGCCGGAACGTCCGGGTGGTGAGCCGCTCGGTGACCAGCCCGGCCCGCGCCAGCAGCGTCGAGACCGGCCGGTAGGACACCGTGCGCAGCACGAACGCGGCGACCCAGGGCGGTGCGGAGAAGCAGTCGAAGAGCCGGGCGAAGGTGCGTGCGGTGATGTAGCCGACGCCGCCGGTGACGGTGATCAGCTCGGTGCCGTCCAGCGCCCGGCACAGCTCCGGGGCCGCGGCCTCGTCCTCCAGGTTCGCCGCGAAGCCGCGGTCGAGCAGCCCGGCCGCCACCGCGTAGCCGACCGCGTGCTCCGCCGCGTCGATGCCGGTGATCCGGGCCGCTCCGGGCCGGCGCCGGGCCGCGTAGAAGGCCCGGTCCGCCTTGGCCAGCCGGTCGCCGCCGGGGGTGTCCGGGCCGGTGCCGGCGTAGCGCCGGTAGAGGTCGTCGAGGGTCACCTCGTGGTTGAACAGCGCCGCGTTGACCCCGTACGAGCAGCACAGGTCGACGACGCGCAGCGGCGGACGCCCTGCACTGCCGCCGCTGCGGCACTGGAGGGCGTCCGCCAGGGCGCGGAACACCGCCTGGCCGTGCTGCGGGATCTGGTACTCCAAGGGTTGCAGCGTGCTGTAGTACCGGCGCGGATCGGGGCAGTTGTAGATCGCCTCGAAATGCGCCTTGCCCCAGTCGGTTCCGGTGCCGGTGTGGGCCACTCCTGCCACGGTGGGCCTCCTGAAGGCTCTGCCAGAGGGAAGCTGGACGCGGACCAGCATCCAGGCCGCGCCGCCGCGCCGCAGTGCGACTTGTGGCCATTCTCGGGGCAGGTGGGACGCGGCGCTACCGACCGCTCGGCGCCCGGCCGCCGACCGGCAGCCACCGGGGCCCGGCCGATCCGCCGCCGGCAGGGCCCGGATCCGGCCATTCGATCCGGGGCACGGCATGGCCGAGGTCGGGTGGTTGACGGCCATCCGGCGGGCGGAGCCGGTCCGGCCCCGGGAGCCGGGTCGCCCCGTGGCCCGTGGCCGTGGTCGCGGACCCGGCCCCGATCCGCCGGACGGGGGGCTAGCTCCCCGCGGTCCCCAGCGGGGGCTCCGCCTCCTCCGGCGGGGGCGGCGGGAGCTGGCCGGCGAGCCAGGTGGGGACGCCGCCCATGAGCCGGAACAGCCGGGCGGCCTCGGTGCGCAGGCGGACCGCCTCGTCCTCCGGGGCGGCGTCGGCCAGCGCCGCCAGCGCCGGTGCGGTGCCGACCAGGAAGCCCAGCTCCTCGCGGATCCGCAGGGACTCCGCGAAGCCGTGCCGGGCCTCTGCCAACTCCCCGTCGCGCAGGGCCAGTCCGGCCAGGTGCCGCCAGGTGAAGGAGAGCAGCAGGGCGTCGCCGTGGGCGGTGGCGCCGGCGTGCGCGCGGCGGTAGGCGGCGCGGGCGGAGTCGGGGCTGTCGGCGACGTGCTCGGCCATCAGGCCGCGGCGGAAGTCCAGCAGCGGGCGGCCGGCGGTGCCGGGGGCGAGCAGCGCGGCGGCCCGACCCAGCGCCGAGCGGGCCTCGTCGGCGCGGTCGCGGACCCCCAACACCGTGGAGGTGTAAGCGAGTTGGCCGCGTTCGCAGGCGGCGCCGCCGCGTTCGTCGTCGCCGCCGGCCAGGGCCTCCGCGGTGCGCAGGGCGTCCTCCGCCTCGGCCCAGCCGGTGGCGGTGAACATGCAGCGCTCGACCAGCAGCGCGGCGCGGCGCAGGGCGGCGGGCGCCTGCCGGGCCGCGAGCGGCTCCAGGAGGGCGGCGGCGTCGAGCCAGCAGCCGCGGGAGCGCAGCCGCCACACGGCGCGGTCGAGGGGGTCGTCGCCGCCGGGGGTGGCCGCCGACGGTGCGGATGCCGGCCGTGGTGCCGGGACCGGTACCTGATCCACGGACCTCATGGAATCCGCGGGATCCGCGGATCCGGACATGGCGGTATCCGCCACAGTGCCCTCCCCGAGCGCGCCATTGAGACGGGAATGCAGGATGCTGTGGGCGCATCTCAGCATGGATTCCGTCGCCGGGCCAAGGGGGCGGGTGAAAGATTTCACAATCGCGCGGGGTGGCATCGGTGGCCGGTGTGCGGTGGTTCGGCCGTGGTGCGGGCCGAGGCGACGGCCCGGTGCGGCAACGCCGTTGACGCGACGCCGCCCGATCGGGGGACCCCGGACGGCGTACCGCCGGCGGCGGTCGCGCGGCGTGCGTCGGGCCCGGTGCGTGCGTCGCACCGGGCCCGACGGGGCGCCGCCTTGAGGGGGCGTCAGCTCATCCGCAGTGCCAGGAAGAAGTCCAACTTGTCCTCCAGGCGCGAGAGGTCACGGCCGGTCAGCTGCTCGATCCGGCCCACGCGGTAGCGCAGGGTGTTGACGTGCAGGTGCAGGCGGGTCGCGCAGCGCGTCCAGGAGCCGTCGCAGTCGAGGAACGCCTCCAGCGTGGGGATCAGCTCGGCGCGGTGGCGGCGGTCGTAGTCCCGCAGCGGGTCCAGGAGCCGGGCGGTGAAGGCCCGGCGGACGTCGTCGGGGACGAACGGCAGCAGCAGGACGTGCGAGGCCAGCTCCTCGTGGCCGGCGGCGCAGACCCGGCCGGGGCGGGCGGCGGCGACCCGCCGGGCGTGCCGGGCCTCCTCCAGGGCGCCGCGCAGCCCCTCGGCGGAGTGCACGGAGGCGCTGACGCCGATGGTGAGCCGGCCGTCGCCGTCCAGGCCGCGGCCCAGCGGGTCCTGGATGACGCGCAGCAGGTGGTCGGCGTGCAGGCCGTCCGTCATGGCGGCCTCGGTGGAGTCCTCCGCGACGGCGGGCAGCGGCACCAGCGCCACCGCCTCGTCGCCGGTGTGCGCCACCGCGATCCGGTCCGACGGTTCGGGCCCGAAGGTGCCGGGGTCGACCAGCACCTCCTCCAGCAGGCTCTGCGCCACCGGGCCGCCGGGCACGTCGCCGCCCTCCCACTCGACCCGGGCCACCACGATCTGCCAGTGCGGGGCGGCACCCAGGCCGGGCAGCAGCACCGGCGCGGCCACCCGCAGCCGGGCGGCGATCTCGGCCGGCGGCGCGCCCGTCTGGACCAGCTCCAGGACCTCCTGGGCGAGCCGACGGCGGACCGTGCGGGCGGCGTCCCGGCGGTCCCGCTCGACGGCGATCAGCTGGGTGACGCCGTGCAGCAGGTCCAGCCGCTCCTCGGACCAGTCGCCGGCGTCCGCCTCGACGGCCAGCAGCCAGTCGCTGAGCAGGGTCTGCCGCAGGTCACGGCTCTCGTAGCGGATCGGGAAGAGTGAGTAGGTGGCGCCGGCCAGGCCGATCCGGTGCGGGCCGCGGCGGCCGCTGCGGGCGGCCGCCAGGTGCTCGCCGGCCAGTCGGGCGGCGAGCTCCGCCGGCAGCTCCGGCCCGGCGCCGGCCAGGCTGGAGCCGGCGATCTGCCGGCCGATGGGGGAGAGCACCCAGGCGCGCAGGTCCAGGTCGGAGCCGAGCAGGTCCAGGACCACCTCGGGGCCGCCGCCGGCCGGGCCGGAGGTCATCATCCGCCGGTGGCGGTCCACCACGGCGGCCAGGTCGCCGGCCCGCTCGCTGGAGACCTGGCGGACCACGTGCTCGGTGATCGAGGCGAACGAGACCGTCTCGTTCACCGAGAAGAGCGGCAGCCGGTGCCGGGTGCAGGCCATCACCAGGTCGTCGGGGATGGCGCCCAGCTCGGCCTCGCCGGCCGCGAGGCCGGCGACGCCGGCGGAGGCCAGGATGCGGACGAACCGCTCGGAATCCTCGGCTTCCCGGCGCCAGGCCAGGCCGGTGAGCACCAGCTCGCCGCCGGAGAGGTACCGGCTGGGGTCCCGCAGGTCGGTGGTCATCACGCCACGGACGGTGCGGTCCAGCTCTTCCTCGCCCCCCAGGAGTTGGAGGCCCAGGGAATGTGTGTCCAGGAGTGCGCGGAGCCGCATGACCTCGCCCGCCGTTCTGTGCTGTCTCGTGTTGCCGGTGGAATGCCGCGAGGTTTTGATCCCTCGTCTTTCGTTCGAATCTACAAGACGGGCAGCGTGGCCAGCCAACCGCTTCATGGTTTCGGTGACTGCACCGGGTGGGGCCGCAGCGCGTTCACTAAGCCCAACCGCGTTAACAAGACATGAACGACGCCATGGCGCCGAGGGCCGAAGGTCCCGACCATGAGCAGCGAACGACCCCATTTCGTAGAAGAGGCCAACCATGGACTTCCTTCGCCCCGCCAGCTGGGAGGAGGCGCTCGCCGCCAAGGCAGAGCACCCTACCGCTGTGCCCATCGCGGGCGGTACGGACGTGATGGTCGAGATCAATTTCGACCACCGCCGTCCGGAGTACCTGCTCGACCTGAACCGGATCGCCGATCTGGGTGAGTGGGAGGTCGGGGAGGAGACCGTACGCCTGGGCGCGTCCGTCCCGTACACCAAGATCATGGAGAACCTGCGGGCCGAGCTGCCGGGCCTGGCCCTGGCGTCGCACACCGTCGCCTCCCCGCAGATCCGCAACCGAGGCGGCGTCGGCGGCAACCTCGGCTGCGCCTCGCCCGCCGGTGACGCCCACCCCGCACTGCTCTCCGCCGGCTGCGAGGTCGAGGTCGAGTCCGCCGCGCGCGGGGTCCGCATGATCCCGATCGACGAGTTCTACCTCGGCGTCAAGCGGAACGCACTCCAGCAGGACGAGCTGATCCGCGCCGTGCACCTGCCCAAGGCCGACGGCCCGCAGCAGTTCTCCAAGGTCGGCACCCGCAACGCGATGGTCATCGCGGTGTGCGCCTTCGGCATCGCGCTGCACCCCGAGACCCGCACGGTCCGCACCGGCATCGGTTCGGCCGCACCCACCCCCATTCGGGCCAAGGAGGCCGAGCAGTTCCTCGCCGCGGCGCTGGACGAGGGCGGCTTCTGGGAGTCGGGGGCCCCGATCCCGCCGTCCGTCGCCAAGCAGTTCGCGCAGCTCGCCTCGGGGGCCTGCAACCCGATCGACGACGTGCGCGGCAGCGCCAAGTACCGCCGGCACGCGGTGGGCATCATGGCGCGCCGCACCCTCGGCTGGACCTGGGAGTCCTACCGGGGCAACGCCCATGGCACCAAGGGAGGCGCACAGTGCGCGTGAACTTCACCGTCAACGGCCGCAAGCAAGAGGCCGACGACGTCTGGGAAGGCGAGAGCCTGCTGTACGTCCTCCGCGAGCGGATGGGCCTGCCGGGCTCGAAGAACGCCTGCGAGCAGGGCGAGTGCGGCTCCTGCACGGTCCGCCTGGACGGGGTGCCGGTGTGCTCCTGCCTGGTCGCGGCCGGGCAGGTCGAGGGCCGTGAGGTGGTGACCGTCGAGGGCCTGGCCGACTTCGCCAAGCAGCGCGCCGAGCACGGCGGCTGCGCCTCCGGGGCCTGCGGGACGAGCCTGCAGGACGCCCAGCAGTGGCAGTCCAAGCCGGCCGCCTCGCGGACCGGCGAGAACGGCGAACTGGCTCCGATCCAGCAGGCGTTCATCGACGCCGGCGCGGTCCAGTGCGGATTCTGCACCCCGGGTCTGCTGGTCGCCGCCGACGAGTTGTTGGAGCGCAACGCCTCGCCGTCGGACTCCGACATCCGCGAGGCGCTGTCGGGCAACCTGTGCCGCTGCACGGGTTACGAGAAGATCCTCGACGCGGTCCGGCTGGCGGCCGCCCGCGGCGAGAACCAGACCGCGGGACAGGGGGCCTGATCATGGCTGGTGCCACCCGTACACCCACCAACCTCACCCAGGGCGGCAAGACCGACGCCGGTATCGGCGCGTCCACGCTCCGCCCGGACGGCACCTTGAAGGTGACCGGCGAGTTCGCCTACTCCTCGGACATGTGGCACGAGGACATGCTGTGGGGCTTCACGCTCCGCTCCACCGAGGCGCACGCCGAGATCGTCTCCATCGACACCGCCGAGGCGCTCGCGACCTCCGGCGTCTACGCCGTCCTCACCTACGACGACCTGCCCACCGAGGTGAAGAACTACGGCCTGGAGATCCAGGACACGCCGGTTCTCGCGCACGGCAAGGTGCGGCACCACGGCGAGCCGGTGGCGCTGGTCGCCGCCGACCACCCGGAGACCGCGCGCCGCGCGGCCGCCAAGATCAAGATCGAGTACAAGCAGCTGCCGCTGGTCACCGACGAGGCCAGTGCGCTGGCCGCGGACGCGCCGCTGATCCACGAGGGGCGCGACGACCACCACATCGGGCACGTCCCGCACCCCAACATCGTCCACCGCCAGCCGATCGTCCGCGGCGATGCCACCGAGGCCGCCAAGAAGGCCGACGTCATCGTCTCCGGCGAGTACGTCTTCGGCATGCAGGACCAGGCATTCCTCGGCCCGGAGTCCGGCCTCGCGGTGCCCGGTGAGGACGGCGGCGTCGACCTCTACGTCGCCACCCAGTGGCTGCACTCCGACCTCCGCCAGATCGCCCCGGTCCTCGGCCTGCCCGAGGAGAAGGTGCGGATGACGCTGTCCGGCGTCGGCGGCGCCTTCGGCGGCCGCGAGGACCTGTCGATGCAGGTCCACGCCTGCCTGCTGGCGCTGCGCACCGACAAGCCGGTCAAGATCGTCTACAACCGGTTCGAGTCGTTCTTCGGGCACGTCCACCGGCACCCGGCCAAGCTCTGGTACGAGCACGGCGCCACCAAGGACGGCAAGCTCACCCACATGAAGTGCCGGATCGTGCTGGACGGCGGCGCCTACGCGTCGGCCTCCCCGGCCGTCGTCGGCAACGCCTCCTCGCTCGCGGCCGGCCCGTACATCATCGACGACGTGGAGATCGAGGCGATCGCCCTCTACTCCAACAACCCGCCGTGCGGCGCGATGCGCGGCTTCGGCGCGGTCCAGGCGTGCTTCGCCTACGAGGCGCAGATGGACAAGCTCGCCGCCAAGCTCGGCATGGACCCGGTCGAGTTCCGGCAGCTCAACGCCATGGAGCAGGGCACGCTCATGCCCACCGGGCAGGAGGTCGACTCGCCCGCTCCGGTCGCCGAACTCCTGCGCCGCATCAAGGCGATGCCGCTGCCGCCCGAGCAGCAGTGGCTGGCGGCCGGCGAGGGTGCCGACGTCCGGGCGCTGCCCGGCGGCCTGTCCAACACCACCCACGGCGAGGGCGTCGTCCGCGGCGTCGGCTACGCCGTCGGCATCAAGAACGTCGGCTTCTCCGAGGGCTTCGACGACTACTCCACCGCCCGGGTGCGCCTGGAGGTCATCGCCGGCGAGGCGGTGGCCACCGTGCACACCGCGATGGCGGAGGTCGGTCAGGGCGGCGTCACCGTGCACGCCCAGATCGCCCGCACCGAGCTCGGCGTCCAGCAGGTCACCATCCACCCGGCCGACACCCAGGTCGGCTCCGCCGGTTCCACCTCCGCCTCCCGGCAGACGTACATGACCGGCGGCGCGGTGAAGAACACCTGCGAGGCCGTCCGCGAGAAGGCCCTGGAGCTCGGCCGCCGCAAGTTCGGCACGTACCACCCCGCGTGGGCCACCGCCGAACTGCTCCTGGAGAGCGGCAAGGTCGTCACCGACGGCGGCGAGGTCCTGGCCGACCTCGTCGACGTCCTGGAGACCGAGGCGATCGACCTGGAGCTGGAGTTCCGGCACCGGCCCACCGAGGCGTTCGACCTCACCACCGGCCAGGGCTTCGGCCACGTCCAGTACTCCTTCGCCGCGCACCGCGCGGTGGTCGAGGTGGACACCGAGCTGGGCCTGGTCAAGGTCATCGAACTGGCCTGCGCCCAGGACGTCGGCAAGGCGCTCAACCCGCTCTCCGTCGTCGGCCAGATCCAGGGTGGCACCACCCAGGGCCTGGGCGTGGCGGTGATGGAGGAGATCATCGTCGACCCCAAGACGGCGAAGGTGCGCAACCCCTCCTTCACGGACTACCTGATCCCCACCATCCTCGACACCCCGACCATCCCGGTCGACGTGCTCGAACTCGCCGACGAGCACGCCCCGTACGGGCTGCGCGGCATCGGCGAGGCCCCCACCCTGTCGTCCACTCCGGCCGTCCTCGCGGCGATCCGGAACGCGACCGGGTTGGAGCTCAACAAGACCCCGGTACGTCCCGAGCACCTGACGGGCACGTAACGGAGCACCGCCTGGGGGCCGCCTCCCCAGGCCCCCAAACCCTCCGGGCGGTGCGCGAACAAGGGGTGTCCTGTCCGTCCTCCTCAGCGCACCGCCCGGAGTCTTCCCCGCACCACACAGCACCACCG
>LIQL01000119.1 GCA_001418405.1 Streptomyces diastatochromogenes
CGACAAGGCTTCCTCACTCAACCCGGACGAGGCCGCTACCAGAAACGGACTTAACGTCCACTCAGACGGCGCAATGCCGCACTTCGAGGGTGCAGCACTTCACGCTGCCGCCGCCCTTGAGGAGTTCGGACAACTCCATGCCGATGGGCTCCAAGCCGCGCTCGCGCAGCTTCGCGGCCAGGCCGGTGGCGGCCTCGGGCAGCACGACGTGCCGGCCGTCGCTGACCGCGTTCAGCCCGAACACCTCGGCATCCACAGGATCGGCGAGCACCGCGCCGGGGAAGAGCCGCTCCAGGACGGCGCGACTGCCCGGGGAGAACGCCTCGGGGTTGTACATGACCTCATCGCCGTCCAGCGCAGCCAGGGCGGTGTCCAGGTGGTAGTAACGCGGGTCGGTCAGCTCCAGGCTGATCACCGGGCGACCGAAGAACTCCTGGGCCTCGGCGTGGCCTTCGGGGACACTGCGGAAGCCACAACCCGCCAGGATCCAGCTCTCGGTGACGAGGAAGTCCCCCTCCCCCTCGTTGATGTGCTCCGGTTCGTGGACCGCGAAGCCGCGGGAGCGGAACCAGTCCGAGTAGGCGGGGCCTTCCGCGGCACGCTCGGCGTTGCGGAAGCGGGCACCGAACACCTTGTCCTCCACGACCGTTGCGCCGTTGGCCGCGTAGACCATGTCCGGTAGACCCGGCATCGGGTCGATCAGGTCGACCCGATGCCCCAACTCCAGGTAGAGGGCGCGCAGTCGCTCCCACTGGGTGACGGCGAGCTCGGTATCGACCGGCTTGGCCGGGTCCATCCAGGGGTTGATGGAGTAGGTGACCTCGAAGTAGCTCGGGCGGCACATCAGGTAGTGGCGGCGCCGCATGGTGCGCGGGACGCTGCCGGACCGTTGCGGGGTGGCGAGGGCGTTCATGGCACTCCAATCGAAGCTGTCGAACGACAGGGGGAAGGGAAGGGGGAGGGTGCCGGGCACCGGCGAACGGGCGTTTCCCGCACGGTCACAGCGGGGCAGGGCGCCGGCGCCCGAGGGATGTCGGTCCTTGGTGAGGTGGTGCCTCCCGGCCCGGTGGGACGACAGCCAGGAAGCGCAGGCAACCGCACAACGACATGCCCGGGAAGCAGCCCACTCCGCCGAAGCGATGAGCGGTCAGGACCACACGAACAGGTTGCCGTGCCGGGACACCCCGATGAAGAAGGACAGGGTCACCCGACGACCGCCGTGGTTCGCCTCGACCATGTGGTAGTTGCGCGGGTCGAAGATGACCGCGTCGCCGCTGGCCGGGGAGACCGTGACGTAGGGCTCCTGTGCCACCACGTCGTGCCGGTACCAGTAGCCGTCGCGTTGGAGTTCGTCGGCCGGGCGCCAGCGGCGACGGAAGACCGTCACCTCACCGCCCTTCGCCGGGGTCTCCAGATAGCAGTTGAAGGCGAGTTGACTCAGTGGAGTTTCGTCGAGGCAGGCCGGGAACTCCCGTTCCACCTCGTCGAAGTGGATTCCGGTGCCCTCGTCCATTTCCCTGAGCATTCCAGCGAACAGCGGGGTTCCACCGGAGGTGGCCAGGGTGACGCCTCCCTTCCACGCGGCGCCGATCCGGTCCAGAGCCACGGCCAGTGGATCGTGTCCGTCCAGTAGTCCGGAGCGGGTGCGGGCGGCGGCCTGGGCTTCCTCCCAATAGGAGGGCTCCACTTCGGCGGCGTTGTAGTAGTCGAAGACTGCCGGGCCGAGTTTGCGGATGCGGCGCCCGACCAGTTCCTGGTCGTACTCGCCCAAACTGTCCTGGGCGAGCGAGGCCACGGTGCCCCGGCATTCGGAGGCGGTGAAGAAGTTCTTTATGTGTACGGCGCCGAGCACTCCGGCGGCCACCTTACTCAGCCGGTCAGCGTCGAGTAACTCGACTATGTCGAGTTCGAAGAGCGTGTGGACCGGGGTGGCGCCGCTGCGGCGCTGCTGGGGTGCGTTCTTGGTTTTGTGCACTGTTATCTCCGTCCGGAGGAGATCGTCGTTCGGTGATTCCGTTGGCGGTCGCGGGGCGCTAGGCGCCCGTGCCGCGGTCATCCTTGTAGAACTCGGCCATGAGACTGGCCAGTTCCCTGCTGCGGCCGTGTTGTCCCTGGACGAACCAGTCCACAACTCCGTTGCGGATCTCGTGGGACTTCTCCTGACTCAGTTTGAACATGGCGTCCATGGTGTCGACGCGTAGTTCGAAGGCGCCCACGCCCGCGAGAAGCTGCCGAAAATACTCGGTGGAGGAGTGTGGGCACCATCCTGTGCCGAATTTCCTCTCCAGTTCCGTCGCGGTGGCGGTCACGATGGCGAGGGTTTCCGCCTCGTCGCGGACCGGCCAGAGCGTGCCCTGGACGTGAACGGCGGTGAAGTCCCAGGTCGGTGCGGCGGGGTCGGTGTGGTACACGCTCGGAGAGACATAGGCCCCCGGCCCCTGGAAGACGATGCGGGCCGGTGTGCCGTCGGCCAGTGATTGCCAGTGCGGATTGGCGCGGTTCATATGGCCGAGCAGGGTGGCGCCGCGCCACTTCTCGTCCTGGAGCAGGGCATCCCTGGATCCGCTCGGGATGATCACCGGGAGATGGGTGGCGAACGGCGGCGCCGACGACGACGCGTGAGTCGTCAGCAGGCCGAGCGGATTCTCCTCAAGAATCCGCACGGGCCATTCCTTGTCGTCGGTACGGTAGAGATCCGGTATGTACACGCGGAGGGTCCTCCTATTCTGACGCGGTCGCGCCGACCACTCCCGCGACGATGGAATCCGCGATCTCGCCGGCCCGCACCGCCGTATTGGAGAGCAGGCTCGAAGAGATGCCGTGGCTGTGTTCGGTGGCTCCCTGGAGATAGATGCCACAGTGCACATCACCCTCGGTCACCACTCGGTAATCCCGGTCGGCGTGGAGGCGGCCCATCTCGTCCGCCTTGCACAGTCCGGCCATTCCGCCGATCAGCCGCCGTACATCAGTGGGCCGGTAGCCGGTCGCGTACACCACGCAGTCGGCGTCCAGGACGGTACGGCAACGGGATATGACGGACTCAACGGTCACCTGGACACCCTCCGCACCGGCTTTCACCTCGGCCAGTCGTGAGGCGTTGAACACCTTGAGCCGGTGCCGCCCCTGGACCTTTTCCTGGTACACCCTCCGGTAGAGTTCATCGATCAACTCCGCATCCACCACCGAGTAGTTGGTGTTGCGGTGGTAGCCCAGCAGCATCCTTTTGACTTCGGGGGTGGCGGCGTAATAGTCGTCCACTGCCAGGGGGTCGAAGATGCGGTTGGCGAAGGGGCTGTCGTCCGCGGGGCTGTAGCCGTAGCGAGTGAAGACGGGGCAGATCTCGGCGGCCTCGAAACGACGGTGCAGATACTCCGTCGCCTCGGCGGCGCTCTGGCCGGCACCGACCACGACGATCCGCCGTGGCTCCTCCTTCAGCGCCGCCACTTTGTGGAGCAGTTCGGAGGTGTGCCACACCCGGTCGCCGGGGGCCGCACCGGCGGGCATATGGGCTTCGAGTCCAGTGCCCACCACGACGTTCCGGGTGCGCTGGACGGATATCCGCTCGCCCTCCGGGCCCTCGTGGCGCACCACCACGTCGAGGTGGTTCACCGCACCGTCGCTGTGCACGGGACGGACGTCGACCACGTCTGCGCCGTAGCGGACCTGGTGGTCGAAGGACTCCGCGACCCAGCAGAGGTAGTCGTGGAACTCGATGCGGGACGGGAAAAGGAGCTTGTGGTTGATGAAGTCCGGGAGGCGTCCCACCTGGTGGAGGTAGTGGAGAAAGGTATAGGGGCTTCTCGGATCTCGCAGCGTCACCAGGTCCTTGAGGAAGGAGATCTGCATGGTGGCACCGTCGATCAGCATGCCGCCGTGCCAGGTGAAGCGCTCCTTTCGTTCGAAGAACACCGAGGTGACCGGCTTCTCCGAGGCTTTTCGACCGCCTTCGCCGAGCGCCACCGCGAGAGCGAGGTTCGACGGACCGAACCCGATTCCCACGACGTCGACGACCTGATCACTTCCCGGCTCGGACACATTCACTGGGCCATCCCTTCCCTCCGGCATTGCCACACGACATCGGCCCGCCGGCGTTCAGCTTTCCCGGCCGGCCTGTGCGAGGCTCTCGCGCAGACTCCGCGGGCGCATTTCGGTCCACACCCGGTCGATGTGGGTGAGGCATTTCTGCTTGTCTCCGGTCGTGCCCTCTTCCCGCCAGCCCTGGGGTAGATCCCGGTCAACCGGCCACATCGAGTACTGTTCCTCGTCGTTGAGCACCACGCGATACTGCTGTTCACTCGCCATGTCACACTCCGGTGTTCTGCGGGTTTCGGTTCGGGGTCGTTGTAGGGGGTTGTCAAGTGAGGTGTTATGCGGCTGGAAAATGTCCGCACGGTGGGTTTCACACCGGCTCGCAAACCAGCGCGCATGACAGGGTCGACTGGTTCTTCTCGGCTTCTTCGACGGTGTAGCCGGTCATGGGGAAAACGTCGGCGGTGAGAATCCTCAGGCCGCCGTCGCGGATGTACGCCCAGATCTCGTCGGGGCTCCGCCAGAGGTTGATGTGGTCCGGGGCCGGGCTGTTCACCGGAATGTTGATGAACAGCTTGCCACCGGGGCGGGTCAGGTCGCGCAGCCGGCGCAGGGCCGTTTCCGGCGCGTCGACGTGTTCCAGAAGCTCACTCGCCACCACGAAGTCGAACTGCTCGTCCGTACGGGCGTCGTGCAGGTTCTGGTGTTCCAGACGGGGGGAGTCGACACCCATGCGCTCCAGTGCCCAGGACGTGTTGGCCAGGCTGCTGGCGCTCACGTCCCAGCCGACCACGGAGGCTCCGGGGCGCTCCGCGGCCAGTGCCAGGAACAGCCCGTGTCCGGGCCCGACTTCCAGAACCGTGGCGCCGGGCTGGACCTGGGTCAGGAATTTTCTGACGTAGGTGTGCAGCGCCCGCGTCTGGTTCACCCAGAAAATCTGGGAGAGCAGGAGTCCGTCGGTATACCGGGTCATGTAGTCGGCTTCGAGGTCGATGCCGTTCTGTACCTCTGCGAAGGACTTGTAGCGGTACTCCCCCGTCATGTGGAAGTGGTATTCCTCTTCCAGCATCCGGTCGCAGGTCCACCGATAGTTCTCGGCATAGCGGTCGGGATCACCAGAGATGATCGACCACACATTCTGGCTGATGTGTTCGCAGAAGTCCAGGTGCTCCCGTTCACAGTTGCCGAACCGCTCACCGATATAGGAGAGGTGATCCGGCCAGCTCGCCAGCACCCGTTCGACCAGCCTGGTGAGCGCGGGCCTGTTGCCCAATTCTCGGGGCAGGGTCAGGTATTGCATGGTGTGTTTCATCGCCCTTCTCGGGATGGCCGATCGCAGGTTGTCAGGGACGATGTGCGCGCCCCAGGCCCATTTGGCGCTTGATGGCGTCCAGTTGCCGGTCGTCCACGGCACCTTCGGAACGCTCGGCGAACGAGTTCGTCAATTCCGTGAGGTGCTTCACGTACCGGTCGGCGAGGGGCTGTATCTCGGCGGCGGTCATGTAGTCCTGGGCGTAGACGAATTCGACGGTCAGCTCGCGCTCCACCGCGGTCACCACCACGTCCAGGAGGTAGCGGCGCGGGGCCTGGTCGCTCTGCAGCACCCCGGGAGCCTGCACGGGGTTGCCGAACACCTCTTCCGCGCCGCCACCGCGCTCGAACCGTCCCAGATAGTTGAAGCTGACCCGCGACTGCGGGAGGGCGGCCAGTTCGGCCCCCTCGGGACCGCGGAGGTAGCGCAGCAGCCCATAGCCCACCCCGTTGTCCGGCACCTCCTCCAGGGTCCGGACGACCGCCGTCACGGCGTCACGCGGCCGGCTCTGTGGCGGGAACGGGAACCGGACCGGATAGATCGAGGTGAACCACCCCACCGTGCGGGCGACGTTGGCGTCCCCGGCAATCACCTCGCGGCCGTGCGCCTCCAGGTCCAACTGCGCCCCGTCCGCGTCGGCCGAGCGCGGCCAGGCCAACAGCAGTGCGGCCAGGAGCAGATGGTGGGGCTGCACACCGGAGGCGGGGACGTCCCGCAGCAGCCGTTCGGTGGTGTGCTGCGGCAGCCGTGCGGCGTGGGTGGCGCTGCGGCCGACCGTGTTGCGACGCTCGGGACCGCGCTGGTCGCCCGGGGGCGGGCCCTGCTCGCCCGGCTCCCTCTGGCCGCCGTCCGGGCCGTCCTCGTACGGCCCGCCCAGGGGCATCCGGGTCGCCGTCTCCCGCGGGACCTGGCGCCAGTACGGCAACTGCTCGGTGATTCGGGGCTCGCGTGCCCACTGGTGCAGCAGCTCCGACCAGCGCCGGAAGGAGGTGGTGCGGGCCGAGAGCCGGGGCTGCTCCGCGCGTTCGAGCTGGCGGTAGACCTGGTCCAGGTCGTCGGTGAGGACCCGCAGGGAGAGCCCGTCGACCACGAGGTGGTGGGCGATCAGCACCAGGCAGGACTCGCCACCGCCGCCATCCTGGCACAGCACCGCGCCCAGCAGCGGGCCGTGCTCCACATCGATGCCGCGCTGGGCCTCCTGGACGGCCGTCCGGATCCGGGCTGTGCGGTCCGGGCCGCTCAGCCCGTCGAGTGCCACCTCGGAGAGCACCGGCGCGGGGGCCTGGGCGTCCACCCAGTGGTGCCAGCCGTCGTCGGCGTGCAGGAAGCGGCTGCGCAGCACGTCGTGGTGGGCGGCGACCTCGGTCAGGGCGCGGCGCAGCGCGGCGGCCCTCACCGGGCGGCGCAGCGCGATGTAGAGGGTCTGGTCCCAGTGGTGGGACTCGGGTATCTCCTGTTCGAAGAACCACCGTTGGATGGGCGTCAGCCGGACCTCGCCGAGGGGCTGGTCCGACTCGCCGGGGGCGTCCTTTCGCTCCGCGCTCAGCTCGGCCAGGCGGGCGATCGTGCCCGCCTCCAGGACCTGCTGGGGAGAGACGCGTATGCCTTGGGCGGTGGCGCGCGCGGCGATCTGCATGCCGATGATCGAGTCGCCGCCCAGGGCATAGAAGTTGTCGTGCACTCCTGGGTGGGGCACGCCCAGGAGCTCCGACCAGATGCCGGCGAGGGTGTCTTCGGTGGCGGTGGTGGGGCGGGCCGGCTGGTCGGGCGCCGCGGTGCGGCGCCGCTGGTCCAGGAGGCGTTCCAGCTCCTGGCGTTGGGACGTCGAGAGCCGGGCCAGCCGTTGGGCGATGTCAGGGGTGGTCATGAGCGCCTTTCGGTACGCGCGGGGTTCAGCGGCGGGGAGGGTGTGGGAGCGGCGGGATCACAGCAGCGGGCCGGCGATCCGGTCGGCCGCCTCGTCCCCGCCCAGCTGTGCGTCGACGGTGGCGAGTAGTTGGCGGGGGGTCGGGGCCTCGAAGAGGCGACCGACGCCGAGCCGGACGCCGAATGCGGACCTGACCTGGCTGGTGAGGCGGATGGCCAGCAGGGAGTCGCCGCCCAGCGCGAGGAAGTCCGCGTCCGGTGCGACGGGTCCGGTGGCCAGGACGGTCTGCCACAGCCGGGTCATCAGGGCCAGGGCGGGCCGCGTACCGCGGTCGGCGGCGGTGGGGGCGATCGGTTCGGGGTCGGGCAGGGCGCCGCGGTCGACCTTGCCGCTGAGCGTCAGCGGGACGCGGTCGATGTCCACGATGCGCCAGGGTACGAAGGCCGGCGGCAGAACTCTCCTGAGTGCGGTGAGGAGTTGCTGCTCATGGCTCGCCCGGTCCCCTTCGGGGAGGTCGGTGACGACGTAACCGAGGAGTCGGCGGTCGCCGTCCACCTCCTTCACCATGACCGTGGCGTCCCGGACGCCGGGCTGGGCGCGCAGCGCGGTGCGTACCTCGCCCGGTTCGATCCGGTAGCCGCGGATCTTGACCTGGTCGTCGGTGCGCCCCAGGCACTCCAGGGTGCCGTCGGGGTGCAGGACGCCCTGATCGCCAGTGTGGTACATCCGACTGCCCGGGACCGGGGAGAAGGGGTCGGGCACCAGACGTTCGGCCGTGGCACGGGGGTGTCCCACGTAGCCACGGGGGACCGCGGCGCCACCGACGAAGACCGCCCCCGCCACGCCGTAGGGCACCGGCTCACCGTCGGCATCCAGCACGTAGAGACTGACGTCGTCGATCGCGGCGCCCACCGGCGGCCGCCGTGGGAAGTCGCCCTCGTCGGCGGCGTCGCCGGACATGCGGTGGCTGCTGACCACCTGCACCTCGGAGGAACCGTACTGGTTCTCCAGCCGTACGCCCTCCTGACTGGTGGCGAAGAGGCGCCGTACCGGCTCGCCGATCTCCAAGGGCTCTCCGGCGACCATCACCTCGCGCAGCGCCGGCAGGCCGACACCGAGCCGGGCCGCGGCCTCGGCGACCTGCCCCAGCGCGGTCGGCGACAGATACCAGCGCTCCACGCCCCGGTCACGGGCCAGTTCCACCAGGCGCTCGAAGTCGATCCTGTCGTCCTCGTCTGCGAGGACCAACGTGCCGCCGCTGCCCCAGGTGGTGAAGATCTCCTGTGCGGAGACGTCAAAGGTGAAGGAGACCTGGGCGAAGGTGCGGGCGGGCCGCCGTACGGTGCCGTGCGCCAGCTCCCAGTCGAGCATGTTGGCCACCGGGCCGTGCGGCATGGCCACGGCCTTGGGCCGCCCGGTGGATCCGGAGGTGTAGGTGACGTAGCACAGGTGCCCCGACTCCACCGCCGGGCACGGTGGTTCGGCTGCGGGGAAGGGGCGGTCCACCCTCAGCCGGGGCGGCTCCGCGCCGGGAACACGGCCGTCGGTGGCCTCCTCGGTGAGGAGCACCGCCGCGCCTGAGTCCGTCAGCAGGAACCGCAGCCGGTCGTCGGGGTGGCCGGGGTCCAGCGCCAGGTAGGCACCGCCTGCCTTGAGCACGGCCAGGATGCTCACCAGGGCCTTCGTGGTGCGCTTGAGCAGCAGGGCCACGACGGTGTCGGGACCGACGCCGTGTGCGACCAGCGCGGCGGCGAGCCGGTCGGCCCGCTCGTCGAGTTCGGCGTAGGTGCAGGGTGTGCCGTGGTCGTCGACGGCGGTCGCCCGCGGGGTCCTGGCCGCCTGGCGTTCGACGATGCGGTGGAGCGGGAGCCGGGCCGGTGCGGTCCCGTCGGGCTCGGTACGGTCGGTGTGCAGCCCGTGACTGAGGGAGCGCTCGGCCGCCGCGGCGCGGATCGCGGACACGGGGCGGTCGAGGCCGTCCGCCATCGCGCGGACGGCGGCCTCCAGCCTGCCCAGGACGGTCTCGACGGCGGCCGGTTCAAAGCGCTCGGTGTCATAGAACAGTTGGAGCTGGACGGTGCTCTCGCCGGGCAGGACCACGAGGGTGAGGGGATAGGTGGTGTCCTCGACGTACTTCCACAGGGTCACCGACACCTCGGGCCCCAGATCGAGCAGTGTGCCCTGGTGGGGGTAGTTCTCGAACGCGACGATGCTCTCGAACAGCGGCTGTGCGCCGCCGGTGCCGCACAGGCGCTGGATGTCAGCGAGGCCGAGGTGCTGGTGGGGCAGGGCCGCGTTCTGCCGCCGCTGGATGTCCGCCAGCCAGTCGCGTACGGGTTCCGGGCCGATGGCGTCCACCCGCTGCGGGACGGTGTTCACGCAGGGGCCGACGATCTCCTCCACGCCGGGCAGGTCCATCGGGCGGGCGGCCACGGTGACGCCGAAGAGCTGCGGGTCGGGGCCGGTGTGCGAGAGCGTGACCGCCCAGGCGGCCTGGAACCAGGTGCTCAGGCTGACCTGCGCACTGCGCGCGGCGGCGCGGGCGGCGGCGCCGAGGTCGGCGGGCAGGTCATACAGGGCGGTGCCGCCCGCGGCGCGGCCCCGGCGCTCGGCGGGCCGTCCGGGGCGCAGCACCAGCCGGGCGGGCGGCTCGACGGGGCCCAGGTGGCCACGCCAGAAGCGGCGGGCAGCGGAGGCGTCCTGCCGTTGCAGCCAGGTGACGTAGTCGTGGAAGGGGCGGGCGGGGGGCAGGTCTGCCAGGGCCTTGGGCCCGCCGCGGTAAGCCCGGCCCACCTCGTCGAGGATGCGCGGCATCGACCAGCCGTCCAGGACGAGGTGGTGCACCGTCCACACCAGGTAGGCCGCCTCGTCGGTGTGCAGCAGGGCGATCCGCATCAGGGGCGGGCGGGTGAGGTCCAGGCCGCGGGCGCGATCGGCGCGCAGGTAGTTCTCGATCCGGGACGTCACCTGTTCCGGCGGGGTGCCGGTGAAGTCGGCTTCGTCGACGGGGACGTGGCACCGCGACAGGGTGATCTGTAGCGGTTCGTCGACCTCCTCCCACACGAAGCCGGTGCGCAGGACGGGGTGCCGGTCCAGTACGGCCTGCCAGGCGGCGCCCAGGGCGCGGGCGTCGGGGGCCGTCGGCACCGAGCAGTCAGCGGGTGCGGGGGCCGGGGCACAGGCGAAGACGAACTGTTCGAGGTACGGCCCGGGTCGCTCGGCCTTGAGGGAGTGAAAGAGCATTCCGCTCTGCAGCGGTGTCAACTGGCAGATGTCCTCGATGTCGGCCTGCTCCTCGGCGCGGGGCGCGGTGTCGCCGGCACTCATATCGTGTCCTCCACGTGCTCCAGCAGCTGAGCCAGCACGTCGTTGTCGATATCGGCGAGTTTGGGGAGGGCTTTGCGGTCGACCTTGCCGTTGGCGGTCAGCGGGACCGCCGGTACGCGATGGATGCGGGTGGGCACCATGTGGTCGGGGAGCGTGGCCTTGAGCGCCTCGCGCAGTTCGGCCTCGACGTACGCGGTGCGGCCGGGCGTGACGATGTAGGCGACGAGCTGGGCGCGGCCGTGGGGGCCGGTTTCGGCCAGCGTCACGGCCGTCTCGACGCCGTCCAGTCGTAGCAGGGCGGCCTCGACCTCGGCGGGTTCGATGCGGTAGCCACGGACTTTGACCTGGTGGTCGGTGCGGCCCACGAAGGTCAGTTCGCCGCCGGGCAGCCGGCGTACCCGGTCCCCTGTGCGGTACATCCGGGCGCCGGGCACGGGGCTGTGCGGGTCGGGCAGATAGCGCTCGGCGGTCAGTGCGGGACGTCCCCGGTACCCGCGGGAGACCGCCACCCCGCCGATGTGGACCTCACCGACGGCGCCGACCGGGACCGGCTCGGCCTCGCGGTCCAGGACGTACAGCCGCACCCCGTCGAAGGGTTCGCCGATGGGGAGGGCGGCGGTGACGCGGGCGTCGTGCTCCTGCCAGGTCTGGACGATGGTGCCCTCGGTCGGACCGTAGGCGACGAAGAAGCGGCACCGTCCAGTCCATCGGCGCCGCAGGTCTTCGGTGACCAGGTCACCGCCGGTGATGGCGGTCTCGACGCCGGGCACCGCTGCCGGGTCGACCAGGGACAGCAGGGCCGGCGGCAGGTAGACGAGGGTGGCACCGGACGCGCGGATGACCTCCTCGATGCCCTGCTCGGCGCGGGCCACGTCGCGTGGGCCCAGGCACAGCGTCGCCCCGCAGGACAGTGCCATGAAGATCTCCCACACCGAGGCGTCGAAGTTGAAGGAGACGACCTGCAGGACGCGGCTGTCGCCGTGGATGCCGAAGTCCTCTTGGGAACTGGTGATGACATTGGCCAGGCTGCGGTGGGTGATTTCAACGCCCTTGGGGCGGCCGGTGGTTCCGGAGGTGTAGATGACGTACGCGAGCTGGCCGGGGGCCGTCGGCGTCTGCGGGTCCGGGACCGCAGGTCCGACCATGGCTGCGGCGAGGTCGACGAGCGGTACCGCGCCGAGGTCCTCGGCCAGCGCCCGGGCTCCGTCGGAGGTGATCACCGCGGCCAGGGCGGCGTCGCGGACCATGTAGCTCAGTCGGTCGGCGGGGTAGGCGGGGTCCAGGGGGAGGTAGGCGGCGCCCGCCTTGAGGACGGCCAGCAGCGCCACCATCTGGTCGGGGGAGCGTCCGATGTGGATGCCGATGAGGTCCTCGGCGCCCAGCCCCTTCTCGCGGAGGGTGTGGGCGACGGCGTTGGCGCGAGCGTTGAGTTCCCGGTAGGTGAGGTGTTCGCCTTCGTACCACAGTGCGGCGTGGTCGGGCCGGGTCGCGGCCCAGCGTTCAAACATGCGGTGGACGGGCTCCCAGGTGCCGTGCTCGGACTCGGCGCGGCCGGCCTGGTCCAGCAGCGCCGCCCGCTCCGGGGGCGCGAGCATGGACAGGGTCGCGCTGACCGTGGTGGGACGGGCGTCGGCCAGGGAGGCGAGCAGGTTCAGGAAGTGGCCGTGGAGGCGTTCGACGGTGGCGCGGTCGAAGAGGTCGGTGGCGTACTCGACATAGCCGGTGAGCTTGCCGTCGCGCTCGTCCAGATACCAATTGAGGTCGAACTTGGAGGTGCCGGTGCCCAGTTCCGTGACCGTGACGTCCAGTCCCGTGGGCGTGGCGGGCTCACGGTGATCGGAGTAGAGCACCAGTGCGCACTGGATCAACGGTGGTACGCCGGGCTGCCGTTCGATGCCGAGGGCGTCGGCGATCTCCTGGAACGGCAGCTGGGCGTGGTCCTGCGCCCGGGCGATGTCCTCGTGCAGCCGGGCCAGCAGTCCGGCCACCGTGGGCCGGCCGGAGAGCCGTACGGGCAGCGGGATCGTCTTGGTGAAGTAGCCCACGATCCGGTCGAACTCCGGGCGGGTGCGGCCCGCGACGGGGAAGCCCAGGGCGAAGTCGTCCTGGCCGGTGTGGCGCTGCAGGGTCAGTGCGCACGCGGCGGCGAGGACCGTGAAAAGCGTGACGTCCTGGCTGTGGGCCAGCTCCCGCAGGCGCGACACGCTCGCCGTGTCCACCTCGACGGGGAGCCGGTCGCCGCGGAAGGAGCGGGTGGTCGGGCGCGGCCGGTCGGTGGGCAGTTCCAGGACGTCGGCGAGGCCGGACAGCGTGGTGCGCCAGTGATCGGCCAGCAGTGCGCGGCGCTCCCCGGTGAGTTCGGCGCGTTCCCATGCGGCCACGTCCAGGGCGTCCAGGCGCGGCTGCTCCGGTTGTGCTCCGTCGTAGAGGGCGAGCAGGTCCTCGACGAGAAGTCGCAGGGACCACTCGTCGCAGACGATGTGGTGCAGGACGAGGACGAGCAGGGCGCTGTCGGGCGCCAGGTGCAGGAGTCGGGCGCGCAGCGGGGAGCGCGCCAGGTCGAAGGGGGCGGTGGCGGCGGTGCGCACCGCGTGCTCG
>LIQL01000012.1 GCA_001418405.1 Streptomyces diastatochromogenes
TCCGTACCCCCACATGTCCCGCCCCCTGCCCGAGGCCCCATGCTGACGCCCCCTCACCCCGGACCGCGGGGCCCCGAGCCACGCCGTGCCCACGCCCGTCACCAGCGGGCCGGTTGGGGTGCCCGCGGCGCGGGGACAGGTGCTTGCGGAGACCAGCAGGCCGCGGCGGGCGTTCGACGGACGAGGGGCACAAACCGCCCAGAGTCCCCCATTCGCCTCTGCCGCCCAGCAACTGAGGAACCGTCACGGTGAGATGTACTCGTACCACTTCACCCGAGCCGCCGCCCGCGCAGCTACGGTCATATGAAGGCGGCACACCAACGGCACGGACGGCGAGGGCGGCAACGGCGATGGCGGCAGAGGGGGCACAGGCGCGATGAGTATCGGCGACGACGGAGGCTACGGCGACGGCCGCGGATCCGGCACGGGCCAGACCAGGACCAGACTCCCCGACGGCGAGACCGATCCGTACGCCGCCCCGCGCCGCGCCCGGGCCGGCCTCTCCAGCCGCAACCTCATCACGGTCGTCGGCGTGGTCGTCCTCCTGCTCGCGGCCATCGCCTTCGCGAACCGCGGCGGCAGCGGCAACAGCGAGACGGACACCGGCTCCACCGGCTCCTCCCAGGACCAGGCCGCGGCCCAGCCCACCGCCCCCACCGGCACCAAGCCGGTCGGCGGCAAGACCGGCGGCATCCCCTCCGGCTTCCCGCAGACGGAGCAGGGGGCACAGTCGGCGGCGGCGAATTTCGTGGTGGCGATGTCCGGCAACGGGATGTACCAGTCGGCCCAGCGGGACGCGCTCGTGGACGCCGTCTACACCCCCGCTGCGGCGAAGGCCCGCAAGGAAAGCCTGCGCAAGAGCTACACCGACCCGAAGTTCCTCGCCCAGGTGGGCCTCAAGCCCGACGGCAGCGCTCCCAAGGGCATGACCTTCGTCTCCAGGGCCAACCCCATCGGGACGAAGACCGAGGCGTTCGGGGGTGCCACCGCCAAGGTCTCGGTCTGGTACTCCCTCCTCTTCGGTGTCGCGGGCCAGGGGTCCCAGAATCCGGTCGCGGAGAACTGGTACACGGCCACGATGCAATTGCAGTGGGTGAACGGCGACTGGAAGGTCGCCGGATTCACGACGAGCGCCGGACCGGCTCCGGTCGGCGGGGACCAGACCGCCGCGACGGCCGACGCCATTTCCCAGGCCGTCCAAGGGTTCGGAGGGTTGACCTATGCGAGGTGACAACCGGCGTCGGATCCTTGGGATCACCTCGGCGCTGGCCGGAGTGCAGACCACCCTCGTGGTCCTTTCGGCACGCGCGTTCGCGGCGCCTTCCCCCTCCCCCTCACCGAAGCCCTCCGACGGCGCCTGCGCCCTCCTCACCGACAAGGCCAAGGAGCTGTGCGAGCAACGGAGCGGCGGCGGGACCGGGGCGTCCGATCCGGGTGGCGGCGGCCTGTCCACCAACAACCCCCTAGACCCCCTCGGTTCGCTCGCGCAGGGGTGTGCGAAGGCTGCCGCGTGGATTGTCGACAAATTGTCGGGGGCGGTGAAGGCCACCTCGCAGGTGGACTTCACCAATGCGGCGTTCCTGCGGCAGTACGCGGTGGTGTTCGCGGCGTCGACCGTGCTGACGCTGGTGCTGTGGCTGCTCGCGGTGGCCAAGCGGGCCGTGCGGGGGGTGCGGCTGACCGAGGCGATCAGTGAGGCGGTCGGGTTCCTCTGGCTGACGGTGCTGGCGTCCGCGTTCACGCCGCTGATCCTCTACACGGTGGTGTCGGCGACCGACGGGGTCACCGAGATCATCGCGAAGGGGACGGGGGCGCAGACCGACACGTTCTTCGGGGCGTTCTCGCAGGCGCTGACCAAGGGGACGGACATCGGCGGCGGCCCGATCATGCTGATCGTGGTGTCGCTGGTGTCGGTGCTGGCCGCCGGTGTGCTGTGGCTGGAGCTGGTGATCCGGGCCGCGCTGCTGTACGTCGGGGCGCTGCTGGGGACCGTGGTGTACGCCGGGCTGGTCGACAAGAACATGTGGGGCCACGTCCGCCGCTGGGCCGGGATCATGATCGCGGTGATCATGGTGAAACCGGTGATCGTGATCGTGTTGGGGATCGCCGGGGCGCTCTCCGGGGACAAGGGGCCGAACGCCTTCTCGGCCGTGGTGTCCGGGCTCGCCATCATCGTCCTGGCGATCTTCGCGAGTGCGGTGATCTACCGGTTCGTGCCGGGCTTCGGCGACGAGATGGTGTCGGCGCGGTCCAGCAAGGGCCGGGCCACCGACGGCAGCCAGGCGGCGGCCATGATCTCGTCGCCCGCGGCGCTGGTCTCGCAGGGCATCAAGACGCACAGCGCCCGCCGGTCGGGCGGCGACGGCGGGGGCGGCGCCCAGGGCGGGCAGTCCCGGCCGGCCGACGCGGTGTCCGGCGGTGTCGCCGCGCACGGCTCCCGTTCCGCCTCGACCGCGCCGGCGCCCCGTACGACCCCCGGCGCCGGCGGTTCCCGGACCGGCAAGACACCTGGAGGTGAGGGGCGTTGAGCACGCCGTCCCAGCCGATCGCGCCGCGGCGCACGTACCTGATCGGCCGTGCCCGGCCCAACGCCGTCGTCGGCAAGAACCGGGAGACCGGCGAGATCACGCTGATCATCGCCGGTGCGTTCCTCGGGATGATGTGCGGGCTGCTGGTCCCGTCGCTGCCGCTGCGGATCGCCAGCCTGACGGGCTTCCCGATGCTGGGGCTGGCCCTGGTCTACGTGCCCTACAAGGGGCGCACGTACTACAAGTGGTTCGAGATCCGGCGGAGTTTCCGCCGAACCGTGCGCAAGGGAGGAGCGGTGTACCGCTCCGGGGCCATGGAGGCCGGCGTACGACTGGACGGGAGAGAAGTGGAGATCGGGCCGCCGCCCGGCATCGGGCGGATCAGTTGGCTGTCGGCGCCGTTCGGGCCGGACGAGATCGCGGTGCTGCTGCACGCCGACCGGCGGACGGTGACCGCGGCGATCGAGATCGAGGGGCCGGGCGTCGGCCTGCGGGACAGCGAGGACCAGGAGGCGCTCGTCGACCGGTTCGGCACGCTGCTCAAGCACGTCGCCAACGGGGACGGCTTCGTGACGCGCCTGCAGATGCTGGCGCGGACGCTGCCCGCCGACCCGGACGCGCACGCCAAGGACGTCGCCCAGCGGGGCGACACCGGCTCCCCGCAGTGGTTGCAGGAGTCCTACGACCAGTTGCAGTCGATGGTGTCGACATCGTCCGAGCAGCACCGGGCCTATCTGGTCGCCTGCATGCACTACACGCGGGAGCTGGCCACCGAGGCGGTCACCATGGCCCGGGCCGCGGCGGCCCAGCGCAGCGGCCTGCTGCGCCGGAAGCTGGACCGGGACGCCGGACTGGCGGTGGTGATGGCCCGTGAGCTGACGGACATCTGCGCGCGGTTGACGGAGGCGGACATCCGGGTGCGCCAGCCCCTCGGGCAGGCCCGCCTGGCGTCGTTGGTGCACTCCATGTACGACCCGGACCACCCGATCGACCACATCCAGGCGATGAGCCGGCGCAACGCCTGGCCGGCCGAGCTGGACGCGACCGAGCCGACGTACCTCCAGGCCAAGACCCGCGAGTCGTCGACCCGGGCGCCCTGGTGCCACGCCACCGCGTGGGTCAAGGAGTGGCCGCTGACGCCGGTGGGCGTGAACTTCCTCGCGCCGCTGCTCGTCCACACCCCGGACGTGATCCGGACGGTCGCGGTCTGCATGGACCTGGAGCCCACCGAGGTGGCCATCGAGCGGATGCTGACGGAGAAGACCAACGACGACGCCGAGGCGAGCCGGGCGGCGAAGATGAACCGGGTGGTGGATCCGCGGGACGTGGCGCACCACGGCCGGGTGGACCAGCGCGGCGAGGACCTGGCGTCCGGTGCGGCCGGGGTCAACCTCGTGGGTTACCTCACCGTCTCGTCGCGCTCCCCCGAGGCGTTGGCCCGCGACAAGCGGACCATCCGTGCCTCGGCGGGGAAGTCCTACCTCAAGCTGGAATGGTGCGACCGTGAGCACCACCGGGCCTTCGTGAACACCCTGCCGTTCGCGACCGGTATCCGCCGCTAACGCCGCCAACGCCGCTTAAGCCCTGGGAGGCGCGTACGCCATGGCCATGTTCGATCCGCTCGGTGCCCTCACCGAAGCCTTCACCAGCTTCCTGTTCGGGAAGGTGGAGTCGACGCGGCTGCCGGTACGCACCTCCACCGGCCAGGCACAGGCGGTGTACCTGCCGACGGCGGCGCCCGGGCTCGGCGACTCGGGCGTGATCATCGGGCGGGAGGTGTACTCCGGCAAGGGCTACATCTACGACCCGTTCCAGCTGTACGGGCAGCAGTTGCCGGCACCGCACTGGCTGGTGCTCGGCGAGTCCGGCAACGGCAAGTCCGCGCTGGAGAAGACCTACGTGCTGCGGCAGCTGCGGTTCCGCGACCGGCAGGTGGTGGTGCTGGACGCGCAGGGCGAGGACGGCGTCGGCGAGTGGAACCTCATCGCCCAGGAGCTGGGGATAACGCCCATCCGCCTGGATCCGACCGCGGCCCTCAACGGCGGCATCCGCCTCAACCCGCTCGACCCCTCGATCACCACCACCGGCCAGTTGGCCCTGCTGCGGACCATCATCGAGGTCGCCATGGGGCACGGCCTGGACGAGCGTTCCGGCTTCGCCCTGAAGGTCGCGCACGCGGCGGTGCTCACCCAGTACGAGGAGCCGGCGGACGGGACGCCGCGCCCCGGCCGGCAGCCGGTGCTGTCCGACATCGTCGAGCAGTTGCGGCACCCCGAGCCGGCCTCCGCGGAGGCGATGAACGTCGACATAGACGACGTCCGCGCCTGGGGCCTGGACGTGGCGCTGGTGTTGGACCGGCTGGTCGACGGCGACCTGCGCGGGATGTTCGACGGGCCGACCACGGCCGGCATCGACCTGGACGCGCCGCTGATCGTCTTCGACCTCTCGCACATCGACCGGAACTCCATCGCGATGCCGATCCTGATGGCGATCGTGGGGGTGTGGCTGGAGCACACCTGGATCCGGCCCGACCGCAAGAAGCGGATCTTCCTCGTCGAGGAGGCCTGGCACATCATCAACTCGCCGTTCGTGGCGCAGCTCTTCCAGCGGCTGCTGAAGTTCGGCCGCCGGCTGGGTCTGTCGTTCGTGGCCGTCGTGCACCACCTCAGCGACGTGGTCGACGGCGCGGCGGCCCGGGAGGCCGCGGCGATCCTCAAGATGGCGTCCACCCGGACCATCTACGCCCAGAAGGCCGACGAGGCCCGGGCCACCGGTCGGGTGCTCGGGCTGCCGCGCTGGGCGGTGGAGATCATCCCGACCCTGACGCCCGGCATCGCCGTCTGGGACGTCAACGGCAACGTGCAGGTCGTCAAGCACCTGATCACGGAGGCCGAGCGGCCGCTGGTCTACACCGACCGGGCGATGACCGAGTCGTCCCCGCTGCCGACGGACGAGGCCCGTTCGCTGGCGCTGGCGGCGGACGCCGAGGCCGAGGCGCGCGCCGAGGCCATCGCACTGGAACGGCAGTTGCGCAACGAGTCGAGCGAGACGGTGGCGTGAGGCACGGATACGACGAGAGCGGCCGCGGCGACTACGACGACGAGCGGGGCCACGGCGGGCCCTACGCGCGCGGCGGCGGCCGCGGTGGCCGGCCGCGGGGCCGGGGCGTGCCCGACGGGCTGCTGGTCGGGCTGATCGGGTTCCTGCTCGGGCTGACCCTGGTGGTGTGGACGGCGACCGGCCTGGGAGGGCTGCTCGCGCACGGCGGCTGGCCGTCGGGGGTGACGTACACCGGGACGCCGCTCGCGCTGCGGCACCTGATCACCGCGCCGCACGACGTCGCGGCGGCGTGGCCGGGCACCCCGAAGGGCGAGCTGTCGGGCTACGGGCTGTTCTGGGGGCTGTTCATCGGCGAGCTGATGGTGCTGCTGGTGCTGGCGATCTTCGCGTTGGGCACGCTCACGCGGTACCGGGCCGTCCGGGCGGCGCGGCGGGCCCAGCGGCGGGCGCCGGCCGACGGGGCGGGCCGGCCCGGGCCGGTCGGGCCCGCGGGGCCGGAGACCGCCGCGCCCGCAGCGGCGCCGGCGGCCCCGGTGCCCGCGCCGGCCGTGCCCCAGGTGCCGGTCGCGGAACCGCCGCCGGCCGCCGGCCCGCTCCCGGAGCAGCGCGGCACCGCCCCCGCCGCCGGGCCCGCGGCCGCCCCCGTGGTCGTGGCCGCCCCGGCCGTCGCGCCGGAACCGACGCTGCCGCGCGTCGAGTTCGGCAGCGATCGGGCCGTCACCCGGGCCGCGGCGCTGGCCGCCGCCACCGCCGCCCCGGGCCCGCTGGTCCTCGCGACCACCGACCCCGCGCTGTGGGCCGAGACCAAGGACGCCCGCGCCAAGCTGGGCCCGGTGCTGGCCTACGACCCCGCGCACCGCCTCGACACCCCGGCCCGGCTGCGCTGGTCGCCCACCGCGGGCTGCGAGGAGATCGGCACCGCGGCCGCCCGGGCGGCGGCGCTGCTGGCCCCGGTCCGGCCGGCCAGCGCCCTGGACTCCGCCGTCGCGGACGCCGCGCAGACCCTGCTGCGCTGCTGGCTGCACGCCGCCGCGCTGGACGGCCGCCCGTTCCGCCAGCTGCACCGGTGGGCACACGCCGCGGGCGGCGCCCAGGAACCGGTCCGCATCCTGCGCACCGACGCCAAGGCGTCCGCCGGTCAGGCCGGCGAGCTGGAGTCGGTGCTCACCGCGCACGCCGAACGCCGGGAAATGGCCAAGGAGTTGGTCGGCCGGGCGCTGGCCGCGCTCTCCTCGGTCCACATTCGCGACGCCAGCAATCCGCTGCGATCGGATGCCCTCGTTCTCGAATCTTTCGTCGCCGAGGGGGGAACGCTGTACCTGGTGGGCGAGTCCATCGAGGACCCGCGCACCGATCCGGGTGCGATGCCGTTGCTCACCGCACTCCTCTCGCACGTGGTCGAGCACGGCCGCCGCATGGCCGAACGGTCATCCGCCGGTCGGCTCGACCCACCACTCACCCTCGTCCTGGACGACGTCGCGGCGCTCGCCCCGCTGCCCGCGCTGCCGGGCCTGCTCCAGACGGGCCAGGAGCGCGGCTTGCTGACGTTGGCCACCATGCGCTCCCGGGAGCAGGCCCGGGCCCGCTGGCCGCAGGACTTCGCCCCGGCCTGACGCGGCCCGTCGGGGTGCTACCCGACCGCCACCGGCACCGGGCGCGGCGGCGCGGAGACCAGGTGGTCCGCCAGCTCCGCCCAGTGCCCGGTCAGGTAGAAGTGGTCGCCGCCGGGGAAGACCCGCAGCCGGAAGCCGGCGCGGGTGCGCGCCTGCCAGGCGGCGGCGTCCGCGACGCCGACCAGCGGGTCCCGGTCGCCGGTCAGGACGGTGACCGGGGTGGCCAGCGGCGGCCCGGGCCGGTGCCGGTAGGTCTCCACGGCCTTGTAGTCGCTGCGGACCACCGGCAGCGCCATGGCCAGCACGTCCCGGTTGTCCAGCAGCCGCTGGTCGGTGCCCCGGGTCTGCCGGATCTCGTCGATCAGTCCGTCGTCGTCCCGCAGGTGCACGGTGCCGCCGGGGACCCGGGTCGGCGCCCAGGCGCTGGAGACGATCAGGTGCGCCGGGGCGCGGCCGTCGCGCTCCAGGAGCCGGGCCACCTCGTACGCCACCAGGGCGCCCATGCTGTGCCCGAGCAGGACCAGCGGGCGGTCGGGCAGCGCCGTCAGGGCCCGGTGGGCACCGGCGGCCAGCGTCCGCAGGTCCTCGACGCGGGCCTCCCGGATCCGGTCGTTGCGGCCGGGGTACTGGACCGCCAGGACCTCGTGGGGGCGGTCGCCGACGCTGCGGGCGGCGACGGCGGTGGCGAGCGGCCGGTAGGTGCCGGCGCCGCCGCCCGCGTGCGGGAAGCAGACCACCCGGGCGGCGCCGGCCGCCGACTGCGCCGGCCCCGGGCGCAGCCGCCGCAGCCACGGGTCGGCGGCGGGCGCCGACCGGGGCCGCGGGAGGGTGACCGCCGGGGCGTCACATGCCACGGGTGTAGCCCCCGTCGACCGTGAGGGACTGCGCCGTGATGGCGGCCGCCCGGTCGGACGCCAGGAAGCCGATCAGTTCGGCGGCCTCCCGTGCCTCGACCAGCCGCCGCAGCGGGATGGACTTGCGGGCCTGGCGCAGCATCCGTGCCGGGTCCGCGCCGATCTCCTCCGCGGAGGCGGCGATCTCGCGGCGCAGCATCGGGGTGTCGATCCAGCCCGGCAGCACGGCGTTGACGGTGATGCCGCGGGCCGCCAGGTCCAGGGCGAGGCCCTTGGTGTAGCCGATCAGGCCGTGCTTGGAGGCGCAGTAGGCGGTGTTGCGCATCTTGCCGGCCTTGCCGAGGATCGACGAGACGTTGACGATCCGGCCGCCGTCGACGAGGTGTTCCAGGCAGGTGGCGGTGACCGCGAAGGTGCCGTGCAGGTTGATGTCCAGCACCCGCAGCCAGGTCTCCTCGTCGTCCGGGCCGTTCTCGTCGGCGACGCCGGCGTTGTTGACCAGGATGTGCAGCGGTCCGGCGGCGCGCAGCGCGGTGCGCAGTGCGCCGCGGACCGTCGCCCGCTCGCGCAGGTCCACGGCGAGCGGGGTGACCTGCGCGCCCAGGCCCTGCACTTCCTTGGCGACGGTCTCCAATTGGGCGGCGTCCCGGTCGAGCAGGAGCAGCCGGGCCGCGCCGGACTCGGCCAGCAGCAGCGCCACTTCACGGCCGATGCCCTGGGCGGCGCCGGTGACCACCGCGGTCCGGCCGGCCAGCTCGCCCGCCGCGGGGCCCGTCACGGGCGTGTCGAGTGCGTCGATTTCGCTCATGGTCGGGCCCTCACGCCATCTTCAGGCCGCCGTCGACGTGCAGTACCTCGCCCGTGGTGTAGGTGTTGCGCGGGCTGGCGAGGTACGTCACGGCGTCGGCGATGGTCTCGGGTTCGGCGTACTTCTTCAGCAGCAGCCGGCTCATGATCTCTTCCTCGCCGTGGGCGCGGATGGTGTCGGTCATGTCGGTGTTGATCACGCCCGGGGCGACCGCGTTGACGAGGATGTGCCGGGAGGCCAGCTCGACCGCCATCGCCTTGGTGAAGGACTCCAGGCCGCCCTTGGCCGCCGCGTAGTTGGACTGGCCGCGGCCCGGCTTGGAGGCGGCGGACGAGGAGACGTTGACGATCCGCCCGTAGCGCTGGCGCAGCATCGCGGGGGCCACCGCCTGGACGGTGAGCATCGGGGCGACGAGGTTGGTGCGCAGCACGTCCTCGATGTCCGCGAGGCTCTGGTTGACCAGCAGTTCGTCGCGGGTGATGCCGGCGTTGTTCACCAGGACGTCGATCCGTCCGAAGGAGGCGCGGACGCCGGAGACCACCGTGTGCGGCACCTCGGGGTCGGACAGGTCGCCCTGGAACAGCTCGACCTTGCGGCCCAGCTTGGTGATCTGCTCGGCGACCTGTTCCGCCTCGGCGGTGGCGGAGCGGTAGTTGAGGGCGATGTCGCAGCCCTCCTCGGCCAGCTTGACGGCGATGGCGCGGCCGATACCCCGGCTGCCGCCGGTCACCAGTCCCACCTGACCTGCGAATTCCATGAGCTGACGGGTCCTTTCGAGGGTGGTCGGTCGGGGCGCGGGCCCCTCGGTCCGGGCGCCGCACGCGGCGGAGGCCCGCGACGGGTGGCGTGCGGCGCCCGGGGGCTCGCCCAGCGGTGGCCGGGGTGGGCTCACACCGAGTGGGCGCTCTTGTAGTCGGCCAGCCGCAGCCCGTGCGCGTCGGCCAGGGCGGCGATGTCGAGGACCTGCTGGCGGCTGATGTTCCCGTAGGAGTAGTGCCGGTCGATGCCGGCCAGGCCCATCAGCGCGGTCTCGGCCATGCAGGCGAAGAGCTGGCCGGCCTCCAGGAAGGCCCGCGCCGAGGGGTGCAGGCTCTCGCCGTGGGGCGTGGCGACGATGCCGCCGAGCATGTACGCCAGGTCCGGGCGCTGCACGGTCAGGTCCGGCACCGCGTTGTTGGGGACGGCGATGTCGCAGACCACCGCGTCGGGCGCGAAGTGCTCGCCGGTCAGGAACGGCTCGGGGCTGTTGGAGGCGCACAGCACCAGCTGCGCCTCGCGGAGCGCGTCGCCGTCCTGGGTGACGGTCAGGAACGGGTCCTGGCCGTACTGCTCCTCCAGGTGGGCGGCGATCGCCTTGCCGCGGTCCGCGGCGTCCTCGCCCTCGGCGGACGCCCCGTCGGCCAGCCACTTGGCGATCAGCGGTTCCTCGGCCAGCCGGGCCGGGATGCCGGTCAGCTCGCCGCCGGCCGCGATCCGCGCCCAGCACTCCTGGTAGATGCCGTGCACGGTGGCGCGCAGCCGGCGTGCCGAGCCGTCCCGGCGGCTGCCGACCAGCACGATCTTGCTGAGCTTCTCGGCGAACAGCTGGCTGTAGACGGAGGCGATGTTGCCGGCCGCGCCGACCACCGCCAGCGTGGCGTCGGCGACCGCGAAGCCGCGGTCCTGCGCGCCGCGTTCCATGGCCCGTACGCCCATCGCGACGGTCAGCGCGTTGCCGGAGGTCAGTGCGATGCCCGGGACGTTGAGCGAGGTGCAGTTGTGGGTGACGATCGAGGTGTACATGCCGAGCCCGGCGACCTCGCAGCCGTCCTCGCGGGCCGCCTGCACCCGCTCCTCGACGTCCGCCCGGATGCCGGCGACGTCCCCGGACGCCAGGTAGCGGCCCATCTGCTCGGAGCCGACCATCAGCGGGTAGAGCGCGAACTCCACGGCGCTGCCCAGCGGCGAGTCGATCCGCACGCCCGGGTAGGGCGCCGCCTTCTTCACCGGGTCCATGCCCAGCACGAAGGCGCGCAGCGCGGCGTCGCTGAAGTCGGCCAGCGCCGGGTCCACCTGCCGCAGGTGGGCCGGGGTGATCAGGTGGTTGACGAACGCCACCTTGCGGACCGGGCCGGTGACCGGGCGCGGCTCGCCCTGCTCGTAGCCCTCGACGGCGCCGCGGAAGTCGCGGATCTCCGCGCGCGGCTTGGGGATCGTCCGGTCGCTGGCCGGGTGGACCAGGTGCAGGGTGTCCTCGTAGCGCAGGATCCGGCAGAGCCGGTCGAGGGCGCCGCGCAGCCGCTCGATCTCCTCGTCGGTCAGGAAGACGGACGGCTGGATGCGCAGCACGTTGCCGGCGCTGCCGGTCGGCGCGATGCGGATCCGCTCCTGGCGCAGCAGGTAGCCGGAGAGGAGGTAGCCCAGCGCCCCGGTGTAGGCGCTGCCGCGCAGCACCATGGAGCGGGCCTCGCCCTGGTCGCGCAGCTGGACGCCGAGGAACAGGCCCTTGCCGCGGATGTCCTCGATGACGTCCGGGTAGGCCGACTTCAGGTCGGCCAGCATCTCGACCAGCCGCTCGCCGCGCTCGGTGACCTGCCGGTACGCCTGGCCGTCCGCGTCCTCCAGCATCTCGACGACCTTGCGGGCGACGGACGAGGAGAAGTCGTCCATGGCGAACGTCGAGCTGTGGATCAGGTCGAACTCGCCCTGGTACAGCGAGCGGCGGACCAACATCGCGGAGATCTTGGCCAGGCCGCCGCCGAGCGACTTGGACAGGGTGTAGTAGTCGCCGCGCAGCCCGATCAGCGAGCTGGCCAGGAAGGCGCCGCAGCGGCCCATGCCGCTCTGCACCTCGTCGATGATCAGTGCGGTGCCGACCTTGTTGCAGAACAGCCGGATGGCGCGGCCCTGTTCGGTGGTGAGCGCGTGGATGCCGCCCTCGCCCTGCACCGGCTCGACCATGAAGGCGGTGATGGCCGGGAAGTCCCGTTCGACGATCCGCACCCGGCCGTCGGCGAGTTCGGCGTCGAGCAGCACCACCCGCTCGTCCTCGGCGATCCGGTCCAGCAGCTCCGGCTGGTCCATGGGGACGAAGCGGACCCGGGTGCCCAGGTTCTGGAAGGGGGTGCGGAAGCCGGCGTTGTAGGTGAGCTGGACGCTGCCGACGAGCTTGCCGTGGAAGGACCGCTCCAGGGCCAGGAAGAGCGGCTTGGTGGCCAGCGCCGCCGCGTTGTGCGCGCCGATCGCGGCCAGCAGGCCGTCGATGTCGGCGGTCGGGGCGATCTGTCCCTGGAGGGCGGGCAGTTGGTGGGCGTCCGGGTCGACGGTGGCCGCGCCGCGGCGGACCGCGTCCCGGGCCGCCCGGAGGTGGGCGGCGGTCTCCTCGGCCAGCGCCGCCGCCTTGGTCACCCGGACCAGCTCGGCGTGCTTGACGGCCGCCTCGACGGCCTCGGCGCCGCTGTTGCCGAAGGTGGCCAGGTACGGCTCCTTGATGCCGGTCTCCCGGCGGACGACGTCGCTGAGCGCGGCGCCGAGCCGGCCGGCCTCGCCGCGCAGCGAGAACTGGGCGTGCACGGCCCGGTTCTGGTCCAGCAGCTCCTTGGCGTGCGCGACGATCTCCGGGTGGTTGTGGCCGAAGATCAGCGAGCCGTAGCCGCCCATCAGGTCCAGGACCGGCACCAACTCGCCCTGCTCGTCGCGGTGGTAGAGGGTGTTGCCCTCGGCCCGCTCGTACTCGACGTCCAGCCCCAGGGCGGTGAACACCCGGCCCATCTGGGGCTGTACGAATTCGGTGAAGGCTGACGTGGCTGACATTGCTGGTGGTCTCCTAGGCGAGGTGCGGCCGCTTGGCGAGCAGTGCTCCCGCGAACCCGTTGAAACTGCTGTGCAGGCTGAGGACGGAGTCGATGCGGCGCTTGCGGGCCGACCCGGTGACGAAGTCGGTGCCGTCGTCCGGCGGGGTCGTCAGGTGCGCGATCGGCGGCAGCTCCCCGGTGGCGAACAGGCTCGGGGCCAGCGCCAGTTCGGCGAGCGGGCCGGCGGCCCCCAGGGTGCCGGTGACCGGCCGCACGGAGCTGACCGGCACGCCGCTGTCCTTCAGCAGCGCGCGCAGCAGCTCGGCCTCGGCGGCGTCGTGCTGGACGGTGCCCTTGCCGTCGGCGAGGACGGCGCCGAGGGTGTCCGGCGTCACCCCGTGCGCGGCCATCAGGCCGCGGGCGCTCTCGGCCAGCGCGGCCGGGCCGACGCCGCTGTCCACGGCGGGCCGCAGCGCCGCGCCCAGCACCTCCACCAGCGGCCGGGCGCCGCGCGCCGCGGCGTCCCCGGCCCGCTCCAGGACCAGCGCCACCGCGCCCTCGGCGAGCACCGTGCCGTCCCGTTCGGCGTCGAAGCTGCGCAGCGAGGCGGCGCCGCGGCCGCCGGCGGTGAGGTGCCCGGCGCGGTACTGCGCGGCCAGCTTCAGCGGCTCGTTGTAGCTGCCGGCGCCGACGACCAGCGCGGTGTCGCAGGCGCCCTGGCGGAGGCTGAAAGCGGCCCGCTGGAGGGCGCCCAGCGAGGCCCCGGCGTCCTGCACGAACGCCGCGCAGTCGCCGCGGAACCGCTCGGCGATGCTGACCAGCGCCAGGGTGTTGTTGTTCAGCGCCCGGATGACGGTGAACGGGTTGAAGGTCGCGGCGTTGCCGAACGCCTCCGCCACCACCCGCGTGAGGTCCGCGCCGACCCGCGGCGAGGTGTCGGTGCGGGCCCGGTTGAGGGCCTTGTGGAAGGCGGCCACGCTCAGTTCGGTGGAGTCGTCCTGCGCGACGTAGAGGCCGCGCCGCTCCTCCGGGATGGCCTGCCAGCTCTCGCCGGCCTGCCGCATGGCGTCCTCGGCCGCCAGCACCGCGTTGAAGGTGAACCCGGTGCCGAACTTGCGCAGCTTGTGGGGGACGCTGTCCCGGCTGGCCTGCTGGAGTTCGGCGGGCACGTGCCCGAAGTGGGTGATCTTCTTCGTCCGGACGTAGGGGTCCTGGTAGGGCGTGAGCGCGGGGCGCGCCTCGCGCCAGGCCGTCCACAGGGCCTCGGGCCCGCGCCCGGTGGGCAGCACGGCGCCGATGCCGGTGACGACGATCGCGTCGGGGTCGAAGTCCGGGTCGGGGGCCGGGCCGGAACCGGCGCCGTCGGCGCCGGGAAGGAGGTCGTCGCGCACCGCGGTGTCGGTGCTCGAAACGATGTCAGTGCTCATAACCACGCACCACCAGACTGGCGTTGAGTCCGCCGAAGCCGAAGGAATTGCTCACAGCCACCGACACCTCCTGGTACCGCGCCTTCTCGGGCACGTAGTCCAGGTCGCAGGCCGGATCCGGGTTCTCCAGATTCAGCGTCGGCGGCACGATGCCGTCCCGTACGGACAGCACGGTGGCGATCAGCTCGGGCGCGCCGGCGGCGGCGATCAGGTGCCCGAGCATCGTCTTGTTGGCGGTGACCGCGAGCTTCCGGTAGTGCTCGCCGGCCGCGAACACGTCCTTGATCGCCCGGGTCTCGATCGGGTCGTTGAGGGGGGTGGAGGTGCCGTGCGCGTTGATGGAGTCCACCGCGTCCGGCGCCACCTGGCCGTCCGCCAGCGCCCGGCTCATCGCCAGTGCCGCCCCGTGCCCCTCCGGGTGCGGGGCGGTGACCTGGTGGGCGTCCAACGAGGTGCCGAAACCGACCAGTTCGGCGTAGACGGTCGCGCCGCGCCGCCGGGCGCTCTCCTCGCTCTCCAGCACCACCATGGCCGCGCCCTCGGCGGCCACCAGCCCGCTGCGGTCCCGGTCGAAGGCCCGGCACAGCCGGTCCCCGAACAGCTCGGAGGTGGACGGCGCGCCGAGCAGGTGCAGCCCGGTCATGGTCGGCAGGTTGAGCACCGAGTCGGCACCGCCCACCACCATCGCGTCCACCTCCCCGCGGCGGATCATCCGCAGGCCGTGGCCGATGGCGTGGGTGGCCCCGGCGCAGGCGGTGGAGAAGTTCAGCGCCGGGCCGCGCAGCCGGTGCCGGGCCGCGATCCCGGCGGCCAGCGCGTCGTTGGTGCAGAACAGGCCGCTGGCCCGGTCCAGTTGGTCGCGCCGCCCGAAGAGCGTCTGCCAGCTGGGCCGGCCGTCCTCGCCGATCGCGTGCAGCAGCTCGTAGGGGTCCCGCTCCGGCACGCCCGAGCCGACCGCGGTGCCGATCCGGCCGACCGCGCCCGGCCCGTCGATGCCGGCGTCGGCGAGCGCCTGCGCGGCGGCCGCCAGCCCGAACCGGGTGCGCCGCTCCAGCGGCCGGTCCGGGTCCGCCTCGGCGCCGTGGCGCGCGGCGAACGCGGCGTCGTCGACCGGTGCCGCGTAGCGCACCGGGAAGTCCGCCACGCCGGGCAACTGCCAGGCGCGGATCGCGGAGCGGCCCGCGGTCAGCCCCTCCCACATGGTCTGCCAGTCGAGCCCCAGTCCGCAGACGGCGCCCAGTCCGGTCACCACGACCCGGCGGCTCATTTCTCGGCTCCTTCCAGTACGACGGCGCACACCTGGCCGCGTGCGCCGCAGGCCAGCACCAGGGCCCGCGGGGCGGGCAGCGCCTCCTCGCGCACCGCGTCGCCGTCGGCGACCAACCGCCGCCCGGACGCCAGGCCGTGCAGCGCCAGCAGCGCGTGCGCCAACGGGTGGGCGGGCCCCAGCACCCCGGTGGCCCGTTCGCTGGTGACGTACGCCGGCCGCGGCGCGGCGCCCGCGAAGACGCGGTCCAGCGCGGCGCTCTGGGCTCGTGCGCCGTCCACCGTCCAGGCGGCGTCGGGCAGCACCCAGCCGATCCCGTCGGCGTCCGTGCCGGCCGTCTCCAGGGCCGCGTGGACGGCCTCGGCGATCGCCTCGCTCCGGTCCTCGGCACCGGCGCCGAAGGCCCGGCCGTAGCCGGCCAGTCGCGCCCCGGGGGCCCCGGAGGCGGCCGCGGAGCCGGTGGCGCCGTCGGCCGGTTCGGCGAGCAGGAAGGCCGCACCCTCCCCGGGCACCGCCCCGTTCCACCCCAGCTCCTCGTACTGCGCGAAGAGCAGCGGATGCACCTTGGGGCTCACCGCTCCGACCAGCGCCGCCTCGTTCTCGCCCTCGGCGACCGACAGCGCCCCGTCGATCAGTGCCGTCAGTCCGGCGTCGGAGAACGGCGAGTACGCGGCCATGGCCCCGGTCAGCCCGAAGACCGCCGAGACGTGCGCCGCCGCGGTGCTGTTCAGGTGCGACAGCCCGCTGAACGGCGGGACCTCCCGGCCGTAGAGCGCGGCGACGTCGCCGGGCGAGCCGGCGACCTGGTGCAGCCGGTCCAGGGCGCCGAACCGCAGCAGCTCCTCGTCCACCGTGGGCAGTCCCAGGTAGAGCCCCCAACCGGGGCCGCCCACCGTGCCGCGCTCCGTCGCGCCGGCCAGTGCCAGCCGCGCCCCGTAGAGCGCCATCCGGGCCTGCTTCTCCGAGGTGCGCAGCACCCTGCGGTGCACCCCGAGGGTGGCCGCGTCGGGGTCGTCCACCAGGAAGGCGGTGTCGAACTCCGGCCACGGGCCGGCCAGCGCCTCGGTCGGCCGGCGGGTGTCCTTGCCGGCGACCAGGGTCTCCCACAGGTCGCCGGGGTCGGTGCCGGCCGCGGTGTAGAGCCCGGGCGCGGTCAGTCGCACGTCGCGCGTCGTCATGGCCGCGCTCCCCCGGCCTCGGCCAGGATCAGCGAGCAGTTCTGCCCGCCGAAGCCGAAGGAGTTGGACAGCACCGCGGTGACCCGCGCCGGACGCCGCTCGGTGACCACGTCCAGGCCGCTGGTGACCTCGTCGGGTTCGGTGAAGTTGAGCGTCGGCAGCAGGGTCTGCCGCTGGAGGCTGAGCACCGACAGCACCGCTTCGGCCGCCCCGCTGTTCGCCAGCGAGTGCCCCATCGCGGACTTGTTGCCGGTGATCGGCAGGTGGGCCGCCCGCGCCCCGAAGACGGTGTGCAGGGCCGCCGCCTCACAGGTGTCGTTGGCCTCGGTCGAGGTCCCGTGGGCGTTGACGTGGTCGATGTCCTCCGGGGCGAGCCCGGCGTCGGTGAGCGCGGCCCGCATGCACTGGGCGTAGTCCGCGCCGTCCCGCGAGCTGGACGTCATCTTCACCGCCTCGGTCACCCCGGCGTACCCGGCGACCGTGGCCAGGATGCGGGCGCCGCGCGCCTCGGCGTGCGCCCGGGACTCCAGGACGAGGAAGGCCGCGCCGTCCCCGATGACGAAGCCCGAGCGGTCCTTGTCGAAGGGGCGGCTGATCTGCGCCGGGTCCCGCCCGTCGGCCGGGGCGAGCGCGCCCACCCCGTAGAAGGCGGTGACGGAGGTGAGCGTGGTGAGGCTCTCGGCGCCGCCGGCGAGCGCCACGTCGAGGGTGCCGCTGCGGATGTAGCGGTAGGCGCTGCCGATCGCCATGCCGCCCGCGGCGCAGGCGTCGGCGTGGGTCTCCAGGACGCCGGCGGCGCCGAAGTAGTCGGCGAGGGCGGCGGTGGCGGAGTCCGGCTGGACCTTCTGGTACCGCTGCGGGTCGAGCCCGTCGGCCGCGTCGGGCGCTGCCGTGCCGTCGAGCCGCTCCAGGTAGCCGTCCAGGTCCAGCGCGCCGGCCTCGTGGTCCACGTGGTCGGCGAGCGCGGTCAGTTCGGCCGGCTCCATGACCATGCGGTTGCAGGCGAGGAAGACGCCGCCGCGCTCGGAGTCCAGCCGCCGCGGCAGTCCGCTGCGCTGCCATGCCTGGGCGGCGGCGTGCCAGGCGAGGACGCCGGCCGACCCCAGCGGTCCGGCCTCCTCGGGCACCGCGTCCGCGAGTTCCTGCCGGACCGCGGGGTCGATGTGCGCCGAGACGGCGCAGGGGACGCCCCACTCCTTGTGGAGGGGGTGCTCGGTGATGAGCGTGCGTCCTTCCGCGAGGTGGTCGAACAGCGCCTCCGGGTCCGTGAGTTGCCCGGCGACCAGGCCGATCCCGGTCACCACGACCTCGTGTTCGGCCCCGTTGGGTATGTGGGGTGTCACTTGCTTTCCTTTCGCACGACTCGTACGAGCGACGCCTGCCGTACCGGCCCCGGGCGGTCAGCCGACGGGCTGGGCGTGCCCGATGGCGACGAGCGCCGCGCGGACGCCCTCGGCCATCACCTCGTCGCCGGTGGCCGCCTCCAGCGCGGCACCGCAGCCGGCGCAGATCGCCTTGCCGGACGCGGCCAGTTCGGCCTTGTCGGCGCCGCACTCGGTGCAGGTCTCGGGCAGGTGGTCGAAGAGGGCGTGGGTGAAGGCGGCCCAGTGCGCGCTGGTGGCGGCCGCGGCGACCTCGTAGGGCCGCTGGCCGGCGTGGACCTGCTCCGCGGAGTAGCCGAAGGCGCTGCGGCGCAGCACCTCGGCGGCCAGTTCGGTGATGCCGCCGCGCTCGTCGTAGAGCTGCTCGGAGCCGCCGAGGGCGGTGGCGAGCTGGTCCAGGACGTTCGATTTCGGCAGCGCCACGCCGAGCTTGGTCTCCATTTCGAAGCGGAATTCGACCAGGTCCAGGGATTCCGCGCCGAGGTCGGCGACGAGGGTGGCGTCCGGGGTGACCTCGTCCGCACCGGTGCCCAGGACCTGGGCCAGGCCGTCCCGCACGATGTCCTGGATCTGCTCGGCCTCGTAGGGGTTCTGCATGTTTCTCTCCTCGTTTTTGAGCACTCTGAACACCGCCGTCGACCAGCCAAGGAAAATCCCGGAAAACGGCAGCGGAAATTACCTGACGGTACGTTTCCGGCCCGCTCGATCCGGCGCCAAAAAGTCGCGGGGCAGCACGTTTTCACGATGCCGAAAATCCGCCCCGGAAACCTTTTGTGAATTCGTTCAGAATTCCCGGTGACGACCGCAACAATCGGCTGCCGTTCGGTGAAGAGTGTGGTTGGATTGCCCGCCCAAGGCATGACAAGTCGCCGCTGGGGCGACCTTCTCAGCTCGCGAGCACAAGAGAAAGGGAAAACTTCCGGATCTCAGGAAGTCCCAGTTTCAGACGCCTTCGAAGGCGCTACACATGATCTGTCCCCCGTAGCAAATGGTCCCCCGACACCTGCTTGCACAAGAACAGGCTCTTCTTGGCGGCGATCACCACGTCGTGACGCACCCGCAAAGCCCGTCCCGCCTCTCCCGGAGGCGCGATAAAAACGTTACCAGAGCCGCCATGAAGCGTCACTCGTTTGTGCGATAGGTCACGTGACCCAGAGGGCCCGAGAAGGGGTCAACCATAAATGTTCCGTGGTAATGGAAAACTTAACGCGCCATTCACACTGGCCGGGTTTACTGCCCTGTCCGGCACCGCGACGGGTTACCGCCAGTAAACCGACCCACAGGTCACCTTTTCCGCCACGCCCTCGCCTTCCGGCCGGCGGCCGGCCCTCGCCACGCCCGGACCGGCTCGCCCCACGGGCCCGCCACCGGCCGCCGACTCCCCCTACGACACCTGCTCCTCCTGGAGCCGCCGCGCGTAACCCGCCAGCCGCTTCCCCAGGTTGACGCTCACCGCACCGACCAACCGGCCCCGCCGGTAGTGCGCCTCGACCACCTTCTCCGCACCCGGCTCGCCCTCCTCGGCGACCACCCGGTCCCCGGTGCCCGGCAACCCCACCGACTTGATCCGCAGCCCGAACGCCGACGTCCAGAACGACGGCACGTGCACGTACGGCTCGGCCGCCGCCGGCCCCGCCAACAGGTTCCGCGCCGCCAACTCCCCCTGCGCCGCCGCATTGCTCCAGTGCTCCAACGGAACCGGACCGTCCGCCGACCGCACCGCATCGCACCGGGCCACGTCCCCGGCCACCACGACCCGCGGATCGACCACCCCGGCCACCCCCGCGCCCCGCGCGAACAGCCGCTCGTCGCAGTGCACCCGCCCCGCCGGCAGCG
>LIQL01000120.1 GCA_001418405.1 Streptomyces diastatochromogenes
CGGCGGGGGCTGCGCTCCACCGCCACCGGCCGCCGTCCTCCTTCTCGGCGGCCGGTGCCGGTGGCGCGCAGCCCCCGCCGTCCTTCTCCAGCGAGGCGTCCGGTTGGGCCTTCGCCCCCTCGGGCGCGGGCGCGCCCATCTTGCCGGGGCTGTCGGCCTGTTGGGCCGCCGGACCGACCGCGGCCTGGGCGACGGAGGGCGCGCCGCCGGGGCCGGCGGCGGCCGACGGCGCATGGGCCGGCTCGGTGCCGCCCACCGCACCGCCGGGCGCCGCACCGGGCCCCGACTCCTTCGGTACCGCGCTCTTCGCGCCCGGCGCGTCCCGTTCGGCCCGCACGGGCTCGGCACCCCGGCGCGCAGCGGGGGACGGACGCCGGTCCTCGGCCGGCGTCCGGTCGGTGTGCGCACCGGCGGGTGGGGCCGAAGAGGAGGCCGATGACGCGGACGAGTCCCCGCCCGCGCTCGCCGAGCCGTCCGACGGGACCCCGGCCGGCTTCCCGGCCGCCGCGCCCTCCGGTTGCTCCTGCGCCTGACGCTTCTCCTCCTGGGCGTCCTGCTCCTTCTTCTCCGTCTGCTCGTCCTGGGCCTCCTTGGCGTCCGGCGCCTCCTCGCCGGTGCCGCCCTCCGCGTCGCGGTCCGCGTCCTTGTCGTCGGCGTCCTGCTTGGCCTGGCGGGCGCCGTCCTCGTCCTTGTCCTGGGTCTGGTCCGGATCCCGTTTCTCCTCGGCCTCCGGCTCCTGGGCCTGCCGGTCCTCGGCCTCCGGGTCCGGCCCGACCTCCTGCTCGACCGGCATCGAGGGCTGGAGGTCCTTCTCGGTGCGGTCCCCGGCCTCCGCGGCCGGCCCGTGCTCCGGCTGCGGCGCCTCGCCCTCGACCGGGCCCAGCTCCGCGCCCGGCGGCTTGGTCTCGGCCTCCGGCTCGTCCTCGTGCTCCTCGTCGTCCGCCGCGTTCTCGCGCTCCTGCTGGACCTGCTCGGCCTTGGTGGGCGGGGGAGTGGGGAACGTCGGCAGGGCGGCGTCGGGATGCTCGGCGGTCGGTACGGACGAGACGTCCAGGTCGGCGTCGGGGAGGAAGTCCTCCGGTTTCAGCGCGGCCTCGCCCGGGCCCGCCCCGCCCTTGGCCGCTGCGCCGGCGTCCCCGCTCGCGCCGATGTCCTTCTCGGCGCCCGCCTCCAGCCCGATCGGCTGTTCCTCCTCGCGGGGCGGGCCGTCCTCCTCGTCCTGTTCGTTCAGCCCGTGCTCGGACAGTGCGCTGTCCCGTTGGTCGGCCCGCTCGTCGACCTTCTCCGGACGGACCGGCCCGGGCTGTTCCCGCTTCTTCTTCTCCAGCTCCTCCTGCTTCGAGCCGTCCGCGGGTTTCTTCGCGTCGTCGTTCCGTTTGCGTTTGTCGGCGCCGGGACGGTTGGCCTGTTCCGGGTCGGCCTCCTCACGCTCCCGCTGGGCCTTGCGCTCCTCGTTGGTGCGCTCGGCACCGTCCTTGGCCCGGTCCGCCTTGGTGGCATCGGCCTGATCGGCCTCCTGACGCTCCTGGCCCTGCTGTTCGTCGGCCTGCTGCTGCTCCTGCTTGGCGTCCGCGCCCTCGACGGCCCGTTCGTCCTCGTGCGCCTTGCGCTCGCCGGCCTCCTGGTCCTCCGCCGCCGCGTCGCGCTGCGCCCTGCTCTGGTCCTGGTCCTGCTTCGCCGCGCGACCTTTGGCGTCCTTCTTCTCCTCGGTGACGTCCTCGGCGCGCTGCTTCTCCGCCCGTGCGGCGCCCTGAACCCGCTGCTCCTGGCCCGCCCGCTCGTCGAGCACCTGGTCGAGGGCGTCGGGCACCGGCTCGGGGGTGGACGACGGCTGGAAGCCGGTCGGCAACACCTCGGACTCCGTCACCAGTTCCAGCAGCCGGTTGAAGTCGGAACTGAGCAGCCGCACCTCCAGCCGATCCAGCACCGACTCCTGCAATTCGGGTGCCATCCGGGCGATTTCGAGCCGCACCCGCCCCGACCGATCCTCCGGATCCCCCCGTAACGACCGCAGCACCCCGTTCGCCAGGCGGTCCACCAGGGTTGCCGGGTCGATCAGTTCGCTGCGGTGGCGGTCGGCGTCCACCGTGGCGTAGCGGAGCCAGCCGGGTGTGTGTTGTCCCGGCTCGACGGTCGGGGTCGGGTGGTCCGGGCGGGTGGCGCCGAGCATGGCGGCGCGGACGGACTCCTGGGCCGCGTCCTCCGCCTCGCGTTCGATGGCCTCCTGGGGGAGGCTGACCGCGCCCAGGTCGCGGCCGGCGCGCAGGGCGCCGGGGCCGTGCGGGTCCTGGACGGTGTGCAGGAGTTCGTGGGCGAGGAGGCGTCGGCCGTCGGCGGTGCCCGGGCGGTAGGCGCCCTCGCGGAAGAAGACGTCCCGGCCGACGGCGAACGCGTCGGCGCCCATGAGGTCCGCGAGCCGCCCGGAGTCGCGGTCGGTGTGCAGGCGGACCTGGCTGAAGTCGTGGCCGAGCTGTTCCTCCAGTTCGCGGCGGACGCTGAGGTCGAGGGGCTGGCCGGCGCCGCTGACGATGTTCTTCGGCTCGGGGGCGGCGGACTTGGCGGACCGCTCCTTGCGCTTGCGGCGCCGTGCGTCGCGGGCGGACCGGTCGTCCTGGGTGGCCGAGCGGTTCGTGTTGCTCATCGCGTTTCCCCCCGCCCGGTGAGGCCCGCGTGCACCGCGCGGGCCAGCGCCTCGCCCAGCCGTACGGGGTGGGTGGTGGCCGGCAGTGGCGGCAGGCCGGCGAGCCCGTCGAGCGCGAGGTCCGGGCCGCCGTCCGCCGCCAGCGGCACGCCCCGCTCGCGCACCAGGCGGCTCAACTCGGCCCGGAACGCGGCCGACACCCGGCTCGGGTCGATGCGGGCGTCGAAGCCGTCCAGCACCAGTTCGTCGATGTCGATGCGGAACGTGCCGGGGGAGCGGGACGCCCGCGGGTCCTCGTGCGCCGGCGCGGGTGCCGGCGTGCGGTGCGCGGGATACGACGCCGGTGCCGGTGCCGGTGCCGGTGCCGCGGGAACGGTTCGGGCCGTCCGTGTGGCGTTCCTGCCGACCTCGTGCTTCAGACCCATCCGTGGACCTCCGACGGCGCCAGAGAACGTTCCAGCTTCAGGTACTCGGTGCGGGCTGCGGCCAGCATGTGGCGCATCTGGAGGCGGTCGCCCTCCTCCGCGGCGAGGAACGCGCCGGAGAGTGCGATGTTGCGGATCGAGCCGCCGGCGACGGTGAGTTGGGCCAGCAGCGCCGGGTCGACGCCCTTCGTCGGGGCCTCGGCCGGCAGCACCCGGCGCCAGATCTCGGCCCGCTCCCGTTCGGTGGGGAAGGGGAAGTCGACGACGAACCGGATCCGCCGCATGAAGGCCGAGTCCAGGGCCTTCTTCATGTTGGTGGTGAGGACGGCCAGGCCGCGGTACGCCTCCATGCGCATCAGCAGGTAGCTGACTTCCAGGTTGGCGTAGCGGTCGTGACTGTCCTTGACCTCGCTGCGCTTGCCGAACAGCGCGTCCGCCTCGTCGAAGAGGAGCAGCGCGCCGCCGCGCTCGGCCGCGTCGAAGACCCGGCTGAGGTTCTTCTCGGTCTCGCCGATGTACTTGCTGACGACCTGGGAGAGGTCGACGACGAAGAGGTCCAGGCCGAGTTCCCTGGCCATCACCTCGGCGGCCAGCGTCTTGCCGGTGCCGGAACCGCCGGCGAAGAGCGCGGTGACGCCCAGGCCGCTGCGCAGCGACTTCGCGAAGCCCCAGTCCTGGTAGACGGTGCCGCGCTGGCGGACGTGCGCGACGACCTCCTGGAGGATGCGCAGCTGCCGGTCGGCGAGCACCAGGTCGTCCCAACCGGCCCGCGGTTCGATCCGGCGGCCCAGCTCGTCCAGGCCCATCCGCGCCTCGGCGAGCCCGGCCCGCCAGGCCAGCTCGACGGCATCGACGGCATCGACGGTGCCGGAGGGCGGCAGGTCGCGGCGCACGCTGGCCGCCGCGGACCGCACCACGTGCGCAGGAAGCTGGAACTGGGCCACGAGGGAAGCCAGATGGCGTTCCGTCACTTGGGGGAGGTCGGCGAAGGCGTCGCTCCAGAGGCCGAGTTGCTCCTCGTCGGAGAGTGCGGGGACGGTGACGCGGGCACCGCGCGGGTGGCCGGTCTGCCGAGGTTCCTGGCTGGCGACGACCAGCGGGACGGCGCTGCCGGCGACGAAGGCGTCCGCGCCGGCCTGCTGCTCCCGGTCCAGCTCGCCGACCTCGACCAGCAGCGCGGCCGGCAGCAGGATCGCCTCCCGCTGCCAGAGCCGGGCCAGCCGGTCCCGTTCCGCGGGGTCGCTCGGGACGTCGGCGGCGCTCATCGCGTAGAGGCCGAGGCCGGAGCGGCGGGCCGCGGCGGCCGCGATCTCCCCCCGGGTCCGCAGGTCACCGCCGACCAGCTCGACCCGCATCGGGGCGTCGGGCCCGGCGCCCGTCCAGCCCGCCGCCACCTGCCGGGCGGCCGTCTCGTGGGCGGGCGGCAGGGTCTCGGGCGGGACGGTGCGGCGCAGTTGGCCGTGCAGCCGGGCGTCCAGGTAGGGGGCGCCGGCGAGGAAGTGCAGGATGCGTTCGTCGAGCCGCAGGCGACTGGCGGTCAGCCGGGTCTCGTCCTCCAGCTCGACCAGTCGCCAGCGGCGCAGCGGGGCGACCGGCGTCAGGGCGCTCCAGTGGGGTGCGTCGAGCGCGGCCAGCGCGAGCGAGAACGTGGGGTGCGGGCGGGACGGATCGCCGCAGGCGGCGGCGCAGCGGGCGCCGGTGGTCGGGTCCAGTTCGGCGGCCGCGGCGAGCAGGACGACCGCCCGCTCGAAGGGGGTCAGCCCGAAGCAGGCGGTGAGGGTGTCGAGGGCTTGGGGGGAGGGGGCGCCGGGCTCCGCCGCGTCCTTCTGCCCGTCGGGGGTGACGGCCGGGCCCGCCGTCCCGGCTGCGGTCGCGTCCCCGCCGGCGCCCGTGCGGGCGTTGCCGTGGACCCGGGCGGCGTGTGCGTCCAGGCGCGCGAGCACGGCCCGGACGGCACCGGCCAGCGCTGCGCCGTCCGCCCCGGTGTCCGCCTGGCCGGGCGCCGCCGCCCCGGGGTCGTTCCCGCCGTTGCCCGCCATGTCGCCCGCGTCCTCCTCCGCCCCCGTTCCCCGCACCGCGCCTCAGTCCTCCCCGCCGTCGTCGGTCCGGCCCGCGTCGTCGGTGCGGGGCGCCTGCCGGGTGCCGTCGCCGGGCGCCTTGCGGGGACGGGGGCGCGAGCCGGTCCCCGAGCGGCCGCCACTCGAACTCCCGCTCTGGCCAACCGACTTGGTGGCCTTCCGAGGGCCGCCCGTCGTCTTCTTCGCGGGCCGTTTCGTCGGGGCGGGCGCCTCGGGTGCGCCCGTCGGCGCGTCGTCCGCCGACCGGCCGTCCGCCGCCGGGCTTTCCGCCGGGCTGCTCGCCGACCGGCCGTCCGCCGCCGGGCCGTCCGCCGCACCGGGGACCGGGGCCGCGTCCCCCAGCGGCACCGCCGGGTCCCCCAACGGCACCTCCGGCGGCACCTCCGGCACCACCGTCACCTCCGGACGCTTGACCGGGCGGGCCGGCGCCGGCTTCTGGTGGCCGTCCAGCAGCACCAAGGACGCCTGGTAGGCCACCGACAGGGAGTACGGCGTGTTGTTGAGCATTCCCCAGAGCTTGGAGGTCTCGTCCACGTCCATCTGGGTCGGCGTGAAACGGACCTTCTGCGGGGACTCGGCGAGGTCACTGCCCGCCAGGTAGGGGCGTTCGGCCGCCTCCTCGATCAACTCCCGCGGCAGCACCGGGATCTCGTGCAGCGTCCGCACCACGCTGCCGATCAGCCGCTGTCCGACCAGCTCCTGCTCCTCGCCGTACGCGCTGATCAGGAAGTGCAGGTCGATCGCGGCGGCGGGGCGCTTGAGCAGGGTGCCGTCGGAGGCCCGGGTGACCAGGTCGGAGTTGCGCATCGAGGGGTTGTGCGAGACCTGGTACAGGAACACGGTGATCGTCGGGTCGGTCGGGGGATCGGCCGGCGGCTTGCGGGTCTCCACCGAGACGGCCAGGTCGATCTCCGGATGCAGGTTGTGCTCGATCAGCAGCGCAAGGGCCTGGGTGACCGTCGCGAGGGCGAGTGCGTTGCTCATGTGGACCGTCCCCCTGAAGTCCGTTGCTGGGTGGCCAGGTAGTCCGCGAGGCTCAGCGCGGGCGCCCGCCGCTCGGGGCGCGCCGGACCGGTGCCGGCCGCGGACCGTTCGGCGCCGGCCGCACTGACCTCCAGCCGGCCGATCTGCACGTGCACCACCCGCTCGGCCGGGCCGCGCGGGCCCCGCCGGCCGGTCGCGGCACCGGCGCGGGGCGGCACCGGACGGCGCGGTGCCGGCAGGTCGTCGAGGCGCGGGCGCAGCACGCCGGTGGGCGCCTGGCCCACCGCCTCGGGTCCGCCCGGCGACGCCCCGCGGCCCGGCGCCGCCTCCTCGGTGCCGGCCGCCGCCCGTCCCCGGGGCCGTGCGCCCTCGGCGCCGGCCCGGGCCCCCGGCGCGGCCGTGGTGGCGGGCCGCAGCAACGCGCCCGGCCCCGGCTCCCGTTCGGCCGCCGCGCGGTCGGCCGCGCGGTCCGGCGCCGCCTCGGTGCGCACCACGGTTTCCCGCGCGTGCTCCGTCCGGACCTCCGTCCACCGCTCGGTGCGCGGGCCGGCCGAGGCGAACGGTGCCGCGGCGGGTCGCCCGGTCGACCACGGGGACGACGGACCGTCGTCGTCCGGATCGTCGGCGGCCGGGCCGCGCACCGCCTCCACCCGCTCGAACGGGCCGGGCAGCCGCGGCCGGACGAGCGTGCGCGCCGCCGGGGCGTCGGCGCCGTCGGGCGCGCCGAAGGGATCGGGCGGCGGCGGCGCGTGCCGGGCCAGCAGCCGGCCGAGGTAGTCGCCGGACGCGGCGGGCGTCCGCTCGGGCATCTCAGGCATCCGCGCACAGCTCCAGGTAGTAGCGGCGCCGCAGCGGGCTGAGCGCCAGGATCTCGGGCTCGCTCCAGCCGTAGGCAGAGGCGAGCAGGTGGACGTCGAGGAGCAGGTCCCGGGCCCAGGCGTCCAGTTCGGTCCACAGGTACGCGGCGATGTCCAGCTCCGCCGGGGTGGCCGCGCCGCACTCCGGGCAGGCGATCTCCAGGGTCAGTTCCGCGCCGGGGTCGGCGTCCTCGGCGGCCGCGGCGAACCGCTTGAGCACCGGGTCGGGCAGGGCGGCGACCTCCTCGGCGGTGGCCGGCCGGCCGGCTCGCCGGGCGGCGAGGGCGCAGCGGGCCGCGAGCAGCCGCCGGGCGGCGGTGCCGTCGGGCGCTCGGGCGGCGGCCACGGCGGCGAGGTCCGCGGGGGTGGGCAGCCGGAACCGCACCGTCCACTCGCCCTCGTCCACCCGCAGCCCGTCCTCCGGCGGTCGCGGTCGCGCGGCCGCCAACTCCCCGGCGTCCAGCTCGCATTCCAGCGCGGCGCCGCAGCCGGGCACCGTGCAGGAGAGCGTGATCTCCATGCGGTCGCCGAACAGTGCCCGGCGCAGCGCGAAGAGATCGGCCGCGCGCTCCCCGAGCGGCGCCGACGCAAGGGCGTTGGGCGCCGCGTCGGGCCGGGCCGCCCGGTGCAGCAGAAGGGCCCGGGCGGCGCCCCGCTCGGCCAGCCCGGCCTCCCAGGTGGCCAGCAGTTCCGCCGGCCCGGTGACCGTCATCCGTTACCCCGTCGCCCCACCACCCCCGGTGCCGCGGCTCAGGCCGGGTGGGTGAACGAGGGCTCCTCCGGCTCGGGCACCTCGTAGTCGCGTTCCCAGCCCTCGCATTCGAGCTTGAGGCTCTGGATGGCCACCGCGTTGGCGTTGGCGTCCATCTCGCCCAGGACCTGGTACTCGCTGGGCCAGGACCGGTAGATCTTGTGCGAGACGGCGACCTGCCCGGCCTCGTTGAGGACCTGGATGACGATGTCCTTGCGGAAGTCGGCGAGCGACACCTCCGAGCCGAGGCCGGCGCCGACCTGCCAGACCTTGTTGGCCCAGCGGTCGAACTCCGGGTCGTGGGTGACCCCGCGCTCCAGGGTGATGCCCTCGAACTCGGAGCGGCCCGGGGACTTCCGCGGGGAGCTGGGGTCGCCGCCGTTGCGGTGCTTGACGACCTCGGTGGTGCGCTTGAGCGGACTGATCTTGCTGACCCCGGCGACCGTCCGGCCGTCCCACAGGACCAGGAACTTGAAGTTCTTGTACGGGTCGAAGCGATGGGCGTTGATCTTGAACTCAGCCATCGGATTCCTTCACGTCGGATTCCTTGAACGTCGGCGTCGTGGGGCGCACGGGGGCCGGCCCGTCGGCCGGACCCGGCGCCCCGCGCCCTACAGGTCGAACTGGCCGGCCAGCTGCTGGATCTTGACGATCACGAACTCGGCCGGTTTGACGGGCGCGATGCCGACCACGACGTTCACGATCCCGTTCTCGATGTCCGCCTCGGTCGTGGTGTCCTTGTCGCACTTGACGAAGTACGCCTGCCGCGGGGTGCCGCCCTGGAAGGCGCCCTTCTCGAAGAGGGAGTGCAGGTAGGCGGAGGCGTTGAGGCGGATCTGCTGCCACAGCTGCTCGTTGTTGGGTTCGAAGACCACCCACTGGAGTCCGCGCAGCAGGCTCTCCTCGACGTGCAGGGCCAGCCGGCGCACCGGGACGTACTTCCACTCGCTGTCCAGGGCGTCCGAGCCCTGGAGCGTGCGGGCGCCCCACACCAGCGGGCCGACCATCGGGAAGGTCCGCAGGCAGTTGATGCCGAGCGGGTTGAGCAGGCCGTTCTCGCGGTCGGTGAGCTTGACGGTCAGCCCGTGCACGCCGGCCAGCCGCGCCTCGGTGCCCGCCGGCGCCTTCCACACCCCGCGCTCGCCGTCGGTGCGGGCGATCACGCCGGCCAGCGCGCCGGACGGCGGGAAGGACCGCAGCCGGCCGGTGAGCGGGTCGGTGAGCTGAAGGTGCGGGAAGTACAGGGCCGCGTGGTCGTCGCGGACCGCGTCGAAGGCGCCGATCCCGGCCCGGGCGGCGTCCACGCTGCCCCACGCCGCGGGCGCGTCCACCAGGAGGAAGATCCGCCGCTCCCGGCACAGCCGCTGGGCCGCCGAGACCACCGTGAGCGTGTCGTCGACCGACGCGTACGAGGCCAGCTCGGGCAGCGCGAGCAGGTTGACGTCGGGGATGTCGCGCAGCGCCTGGAGGCCGCTCTTGCGGGCCTCGCTGCCGATGAGGTCGCGCGGTCCGGGCGGGTCGCCGTCCTCGCCGCCGCACAGCGGGAAGACCGGCGGATTGACCGACGCCTCCAGCCCCAGGTCGTTGGCGCACTCGCCGAGGAAGCGGACCACGTCGCCGGGGTCGGTGGAGCCGGCCACCACCTGGATGCGGCGTCCGAAGGAGATCACCTGGGCGCCCGCGAACGCGTGCTTGCCGGGCGCGTCCGGCAGGGAGCGCAGCTTGTGCTCCAGCAGCAGCGCCAACTCGGTGACGTCGCACGGCGGCTCGCCGTCGCAGTCCGGGTCGTAGAGCGTGAACTCCCGCTCCACCTCGCCGATCTTCACCGTCAACTCCACGGTCAGGTCCGGGAGTTCGTGGTGGAAAGGTTTGGAGACGGTGCCGGAGGGGTCCGGGCGGTCCTCGCCCACGGCCGCCACGCGGATCAGCGACGAGCCGGCGTTGACGAGCGTCTCGACGAACCGGCCGCTGCCGGGGTCCATGGACAGCCCGGTGAAGGACTCGCGGGCGGTGCCGTGCGCGTCGAGGACCTGGAGGTTGAAGGTCTCTTCCGGGCACGGGGTGTCGTGGTCCACGGCGATGCGCAGGCCGTCGCCCCAGATGCCCGGCTCCTTGGCGTGCACCTCCAGGACCGGGCACTGGCTGCGGCCCTCGGTGGACTCCAGGGTGACCTGGGCCTCCTTGCCGCTGCCGGCTTTGGCGACCCGGACGATCACCGCGACGGCGCCGCCGTTGCCGAAGAACTGGTGGACGGCGTAGGAGACCGGGCTGCGCGAGGTCAGGCCGCCGAAGCGGCGCTCGAAGTCGGCGAAGCTGGTGATCCGGACGGGCTGGTTGAGCGGGCCGCGCCGGGTGTGGCCGACGAACGCGGTCACCGAGGTCGTCACGGTGGTGATGCTGCGGATGCTGCTGGGAAGCTCTTCGACATAGACGCCGGGATAGGTCGTATGTGTCGGCATTCCCCCTCCAATCCCTTCAGGCACCGAGTGTGAGGACACCAAGAAATCGAGAAAACCGGGAGGGGTGGGCGG
>LIQL01000121.1 GCA_001418405.1 Streptomyces diastatochromogenes
TGGTGGGCGGGCAGGCCGCGCACCAGGTCGCCGAGCCGGTCGAGTTCGTCCTGGGCCGCCGCGCAGTGCGGGCAGGTCCGGTCGTGGGGGTCGGGGGTCGGGGTGTCGCGTGCGGCCCAGGCTTCGGAGAGCAGCCGTCCGCAGGGCAGGTGCTCGTCGTCGGGTTCGGGGGCGGGCCGGCCGGCCCGGTGGGGGCCGGCAGGATCGTTCATCGCCATGCGCGCATCGCCTCCGTCAGGCACCGTCGGGCGCGGAACACGCGGGCCCGGGCGGCCTGCCCGGTGATGCCCACCGTTTCCGCGATCTCGTCGTAGGTCAGTCCGTCCACTTCGCGCAGGATCCAGCACACGCGTTGCTCGGCGGAGAGTGCGGACAGCGCCGAGGACAGGTCTTTGGCCGCGGCGCGCGATTCGGCGGCGCGGGCCGGGGAGTGATGGTCCGGCGCGGTCGGCTCGGCGACCGCGTCCAGGTCGGTGAGTGGTCGTCGGGCCCGCAGCAGGTTCAGGCAGCGGTTGGTGACGATCCGGTACATCCAGGTGCCGAAGGCGGCTCGTCCCTGGAAGTCCGGCAGGCGGCGCCACGCGCTGACGAACGCGTCCTGAACGGCGTCCTCCGCCTCCGTGCGGCTGTCGAGCAACCGGACGGCCAGCCGCAGCAGGGCCGGCGCGTGGCGGGCGACCAGGGTCTCGAAGGCGTCCTCGTCGCCCTCTGCCGCCCGGGCGGCCAGCACCCCGTCGTCGGGGCGGGCCCGGTCGCCCGGTGGCTGGCTGGAGCGCGGGTCTCCCGGCACTGAACACGTCCTTTCTTCACACGTCGAGGGTTGGACACGTCTCACGGGCGATGTGTGACGCCGAAGGGCCGTGCCGACGTGAAGAAAAAAATCCGGGGAATGCGCGTCACACGGCTCCGGGCACGGGGTCCAACCCTGTGACAGCAAACGACCGGAGACAGCAGGAGGACACATGCCGACGCAAGCGACCGCTTCCGTGACGAAGACCGACGACACCGCCCGGCAGCCGTCGGGCATCACCACCGTCAACGGCGCGACCGGCGCGGGCGAACCGGCCGCCTCCCGCGGCAAGACCTCCATCGCCGACGTGGTGGTCGTCAAGATCGCGGGTATGGCGGCCCGGGAGATCCCCGGCGTGCACGACATGGGCGGTGGACTCTCCCGGACGCTCGGTGCGGTCCGTGACCGCGTGCCGGGCGGCCGGCCCAACGTGGGGCGGGGCGTGAAGGTCGAGGTCGGCGAGCGCCAGACCGCCATCGACCTGGACCTGGTCGTGGAGTACGGCGTGCCCCTGACCGACGTGGCCCGCGACGTGCGGGAGAACGTCATCGCGGCGGTGGAACGCATCACCGGGCTGGAGGTCGTGGAGGTCAACGTCGCCGTCAACGACGTCCACCTCCCCGAGGACGACGACGCCCAGCCCGCCGGGGAGACCCGCGTCGAGTAGCGGTGACACGGCGTCACGCACGGGGTCCGGGACGGTTCCACGAGGGGAATGAGGTCAGTGGTGAACAGAGCGACGGTGGGCCTGATGACGGGGATGGCCCTGGCGTTCGCCGCCTGGTTCGGCGGATTCGGGGCGTTCCTCCTGGTCGCCGCGCTCGGTGCGATCGGGTACGTACTGGGGCGCCTGCTGGACGACGGGACCGACCTGCGGGAGTTCCTGGGCCAGGGCGGCTGGAGGAACCGGTGACGGCGGCCGGCGAGCGGGGCACGACGCGGATCGGAGACCGGGCGGTGCGTGCCATCGCCGCCCGGGCCGCCACCGAGGCGTTGCCCGGCGAGCGGGTCGAGGTGACCGGCGCCTGGGCCGCCGTCCGCGGCGGTCACGCGGAGGTGGCGCTGCGCGTCACGGCCCCGTACCCGGTGCCCCTGGACGAGGCCGGTGCGGACGTCCACGGCCACGTCACGGCGCGCACCCGGGAGTTGACGGGGTTGACCGTCAGCGCCGACGTGGGTCTGAGCGGCTTGCGGCCGCGCCGGGCCGTCTCGTTGACGAAGGGAGCCGACGTCGACGCCCCGCGGCGGCAGCCGGCCCGCGGCCCGTGGTCCGAGCGGCGACTGCCGGCCGCGGTCGTGGCGTTGGCGGGGGCCGCGGTCAGCGCGCTCGGATGCGCGGACCTCGTCGTCCGCACCGTGGCGCCGCACCACGGGGCCGGCTGGCACGCCCGGGTCGTGACATGGCTGTCCTCCCCCGGTGACGGGCTCGTGGTGGCCGCGGGCTCGGCCGGGGTGGTGCTGGGTGCCGTCCTGCTGTGGGCGGCGTTGGCGCCCGGTCGTCGCCGTGGCCTCCCCTTGGCGCCACCCGCCCCCGGCACCGGGGCGGTGCTCACCCGGCGCGCGGTCGCGGCCGTGGTGGGCGGCGCCGTGGCCCGGGTGTCCGGCATCGGGGCGGTGCGTGTCGCCGTCGGCCGCCGGCGCCTGGTGGTGCGGGCTCGGCTCGCCTTCGGCGACCCCGTGGCGTCCCGGGACGAGGTCGAGTCCGTCGCCCGGGACGCGGTCGCCGCCTGTGGTCTGGCTCGGCCCCGCCGCCTGCGGGTCCGCGTGCGCCCCACGGCCGCCTGGCGGCGCCCCGAAACCGATCCGACGGCCACCGAGCAACCGGAGGTGGCGTACCGTGCCGCACATCCGTAACGTCGTCAACCGTACGCTCCTCGGCCTCCTGGCCACGGCCGTGGTGGCCGGTGGCCTGTGGGCCGTCGCGACGCACTCCGCACTGCGCGACCGGCTCCCCGACGGCTGGGCCGCGGCGACGTCCCCGGCGCACCTGTTGGACGGCGGGGTCCCGTCACCGGGCGGCGTGCCGTGGACCACCGTGCTGCTCGCCGCGAGCGCGGTGGCGACGGTGCTCTGTCTCGCCTGGTGCGCCTGGCAGTTCCGTTCGGCACAGGCCCGACGCCTACCGCTCCGCCAGGCCGGCGTGAGCCTGCGTACCCGCGCCCTGTCCGAGGTCCTCGGCCAGCAGACGGCCGCGGTGACCGGGGTGGCGCGGGCCCGCGTCCGGATGACGGCCCGCAAGGACCGGCTGCACGCACGGGTGCGGCTCCGCCTCGTCCCGGACGCCCAACCGTCCCGTGTGCTGGACGAGTTCGCCCGCACCGTCCTCGCACCGGCGCGGCACGCGGCCCGGCCCCGCCACCTCACCGCCCACGTCCACCTCGATCGAAGCGCGCACCGGCCGCGCCGCCTACGCTGAACTCTCCTCCGCACACCGGGTGGTGACCGCCCGGCCGGCACTCCCCCGTCCGACCCGAGCCCGAGGAACGCCTCATGACACGTGACGAGCAACCCCCACCGGCCGAGGGCGACGCACTCGTGGGAGCGCGGCCCCGGTCCGAACTCAAGAAAGTTTGCGCCGAGCTCGAAGCGCTCCCGCCCGGCGAGACCCGCCAGGCACGCCTGGCGCAGGGGTTCCTGGCGGCGTGCCGGTGGGCTCTCGGTGTCGAGACCACCGGGCCGGTGACCGGTGGGCCCCTGGAAACCGACTTCGCGATGCCGTACTTGACGGCCGAGTCCGATGCGGCGGCCGTGCGGTTGGAGAGCCTGTCGCCGGGCAGCGCGGCGCACGACTACGTGGAGGGGGTGCACGTGGCGCTGACGTGGCTCTGCGGACAGAGCGAGGAGCGGCCGTAGGGAAGGCCGGTGCAGGTGCCCGGTGTCTGTCCGCGGGTGGGCGCACACCGTCGACGGAGGCGACAGGCGCCCAGCCACGCAGGCACACAGGCACGCAGGCACGCAGGCACGCAGGCGGTGGCTACGGAATCCCGCCGGCCGCGGCGCGCGGCCGTCCACCGCATCGGACCGCACGCCTCTGCACGGTGCCCCCGGCGACGCCAGCCCGTCACCCCAGGCCCTGGGGCCTCGCCGGACCCCGTTCGCGCACCCGTGCTAGCCTGTTGTGAAACAGATCACTTGTTCCGGGCACTTCGCCCACAGGGCAACGGCCCCGCCCGAGGCATCGACGTCGCCCGCGGTGTTGCGCGGCACACGAGTCCGCACCGCGCCGGCATGCGCGACGATCCGACTTCCCCACCATCCTTCCGAGCTGCTTCTGTGCACCCCATACCAGTGGTGACCAGCATCGGAGCGCGGGGCCGGAGGAGGTTCTTCATGAGCACCCACCGCATCCGTACCGCCCTCACCATCGCGACGGCCACCGCCCTGCCGCTGTGCTGGGCCGCCGCCGCGACACCGGCCGCCGCCTCTCCGCCGGCCGACACCGTCGGCTCGCAGTGCTCCGCACTGCCCCACAGCGGGCCGGGCAGCGCCCAGTCCCTGGCCGACAAACCGGTGGTGACCGGCGCGGAGCAGAACTCCTCCCTGTCGACGCTGGTCACGGCGTTGAAGAAGGCAGGGCTCGTCGACTCCCTCAACCACGGCAAGCACCTGACGGTCTTCGCCCCGACCAACAAGGCGTTCTCCAAGATCTCGAAAGCCGATCTGGTCAAACTCCTGGACAACAAACAGGAGTTGAAGAAGGTGCTCACCTACCACGTGGTCGGCGAGCAAATCACGCCCAAGCAGTTCCCGAACGGGAAGTTCAAGACCCTTGAGGGCGGCGAACTGACCACCCAGGTCTCCGGCTCGACGTACACCGTCAACAACACCGCCCAGGTCACCTGCGGGAACCTCAAGGCGGCGAACGCGACCGTGTACCTCATCGACCACGTGCTGACGCCTCCCAAGTGACAGCTCCCCAGAGGCGGCGGGGTCACGACTCTCGGGGGCGTGGCCGCGCCGCCCCTGCTGCCTGTTGCGCGCCGCGTTCCCGTCCCGCCACCCACGGAAGTGAGCGGCGCGTGACTCCCCTCCGCGGCGCATCTCGGTCGGTGAGCATCCAACTTCCCCGCGAGTAGACCCACTTGATCGAATCGTCATGTACGCAGCGGGTGGCTTCGCTACGGTGCCTGCTGGGCCGCTCCGGTCATGGGCGGCCGAAACCGGGAAGAGGCATGCTGAACGAGAACGGCGTCCTGGCCGCGGTCCGGCACCACATCATTCAGCGCGCCGATCCGTCGCCCGTCGAGCAACCGTCGAACGCGAAGATCACCTGGCACTCCCTGCTCGAAGGCGAGGCCCGCGTCGAGGTGCCGTGCTGGCCACCGTGGTGGCGCTCTACCTCGTGGTCCAACTCATCGCGTAGGGCCGAGGAACGGTGTGGTGCAACGGTCGACTCGCGGGTAACTCGGGCCGGCGGACCGCCTTCTGTACGCACGTCAGTCGACGGATCACGTGCGGATCGCCCCGCGCGGCGTGCAGTCGCCGTGGCGACCGTACGCCGCGCGGGGATCGTGGGGACGGATCAGTCGCGCTGGGCGTGCGTCGGGAGCGCGCGCAGCTTCATGCTCTTCGCCGTGCTCGCACCGAACCCGTAGTCCAGCAGCTTCGCCGCGTCGGCGTACCGGTCGGCGCTGTTCAGCACGGTGCCGACGAGGGTCCTGCCGTTGCGGGTGGCCGCGAAGACCAGGCAGTCGCCCGCCGGCGTGGTCGTCCCGGTCTTGATCCCGATGACGCCGTCGTACGAACCGAGCAGCTGGTTGGTGTTGGTCCAGGTGTAGTAGCGGGTGCGGCCGTTGGCGGCGGGCGCTTCCCCCTTGTACTCCTTGGTCTTGACGATGGTGCGGAAGGTGTCGTTCTTCATGGCGTGCTGGGCCAACTCGGCCAGCTCGGTGGGGGTGCTGGAGTCGGAGCCGCCGCCGTCGAAGGAGGTGAACTTCGTCTTGGACAGGTGGAGTTCACCGGCCTTCGTGTTCATCTTCGAGATGAACGAGGTGGTGCGCTCGGCGCTGCTGGTACCGGTGCCGAAGGTGTCGGCGAGCGCGTAGGCGGCGTCCGCGCCGGAAGGCAGGAGGGTCGCGTACAGCAGCTGGCGCACGGTGACCTTGTCGCCGGTCTGCAGGTCCGCGGTGCTGGATCCGTGCTGGGTGACGTAGTCCCGGTACGCCTGCTGCACGGGGACCTGGCGCTCCAGGTCGACGCCCGTGGTGTCGAGCACGACCGACGCGGCCATGATCTTCGCCGTGCTGGCTATGGGACGGACCGTGTCCGCGTCCTTGGCGAAGAGCGTGTTGCCGCTGGTGTCGTCCACCAACGAGGCGCCCTTGGCGGCGAGGGTCGGCTGCGGCTGCGGCTCCGGCTGGGTGGGGGTCGCGGCCTGAGCGGTCAGCGGGGAGAGGGCGAGCAGGGTGCCGCCCGCGAGGGCAACTGCGCGCTTGGTGAGAGTTCCGACAGTCAAAGAGTGTGCTCCATGTGCGGACTGCCGCTTCCCGAACCGTGGGTACCGGGAGCGGCAGTTGAATTGCGTGTCTCCGCCATCAAACGTCACGGGTGGCGGATCCGGTCCGTCACCCCCGCGTCTGGCACCGATCTTTCCTCTCACGGCGCCGTTGCACCCGGTGGGATCGTCTCCCCTTCGTCGAGGTCGTGGCGGCTTGCGGTGCGCGGGTGGCCGGACGAGGCCGTGCGGGACGGGAGCGTTGTACGCATATCGCCCTGCGTCGGGGACGTTCCCGTCCGTACTCTGGACGGCATGGCTTCCCCGACACCCACGACTCGCCCTCGCCATGGGCTGCTTCTGGCGTGGGCCCTGGTGCTGCTCGCTCCGTTGGTGGGTGAGTACCTCCTCGGCAACCAGCCGATCACGGCACTGCCCGCGGTGCTGATGCTGACGCCGATGTACGGGTGCGGCGCGCTGCTGATCCGCGAGGGAGCACGACGGGCCGGCTGCGGCTGGCCGACGATGGTGCTGCTCGCCGCGGCGTACGCGCTGGTGGAGGAGGGGCCGATCGACCAGATGCTGTGGAACCCGCACTACGGCGGCGTCGACATGGGTCTGGCGTACGCGGACACGCAGGTGTCCTGGCTCGGTACGAGCGCCGCCCTGTTGCAGGACGTGCTGTCGATGCACACCGTCTGGAGCATCTGCGTTCCGATCGCGCTGGTCGAGGTGTTCGGCGCGGACCGGACCCGGCCGTGGCTCGGTCGTCCGGGATTGGCGCTGACCGGTGCGGTCTTCGTGGCGGGTTCGACGTTCCTCGCCGTCGAGCAGTACGAGAGCGGCAAGTTCCTGGCGTCGGCCGCCCAGTTCGGCGGGGCCTGCGTCGTCATCGTCGCGCTGATCGCCGCGGCCTTCGCGCTGGGCCGGCTCCGGCTGCCGCCGCGGGACGCCGCCACGCCCGTCCCGTGGCTGGTGGGCACCGTGGCCTTCGCGGCCGGCAGCGCGTACTGGGCCCGCGACTTCCTGCTCCCCGACAGCGTGTCGCCGTGGGTGGCGGTGGCCCTCTGGTGCGTCCTGGCGGCGGGCGTCGGTTGGCTGTGCGCCCGCTGGTCGCGCACCCCCGGCTGGGGTCCGCTCCACCGGCTGGCGCTGACCGCCGGCGCGGTGCTGACCTACGTCTGGCTGGGCTTCACGCATGCTCGGGAGATGGACGTCCCGTACGACACGGCGTTGACCGGCAATGTGGTCTTCGGCGCGGCGGCCCTGGTCCTGCTCGGCACGGCGACGGTACGGGTCCGGTCGCAGGGCCGCGCGGCGGAGGTCGGGTGAACGGACCCTGCGCCGCCCCTCGCCGGACGCGGCCGGTCTCCAATCCCCGTACGACTACCTCGCCGTCAGTGCGGTGACCAGTTCGTCCAGCCCGTCGACGCGCCAGTCGAAGGCGTCGGAGCGCGTCGGTGGATCGCCGACCGGTCGCTGGACGTAGGCGGTCCGCAGGCCCTTCGCCTGGGCTCCGCGGAGGTCCCAGGCATGGGCGGCCACCATGAGGATGCGCTCCGGTGGGCATCCGGCGGCGTCGATGGCGAGCTGGTAGACCTCGGGGGCCGGCTTGTAGGTCCGGGCGGATTCGGCGGACAAGGCTTGGTGCCAGCGCAGCCCGGCGCCCGCGTTGAGGCGCAGCAGGGCGGCGCGGCCGGCGTTGGAGAGCCCGACCACGGGGAAGTGCTGCCCGAGCCGTTCGAGGCCGGCGACGGAGTCGGCCCATGCAGGCAGGCGCTGACCTGCGGTGGACAGTGCGGCGATGGTTGCCCGATCGGTGATTCCGGCCTCGTCGGCGACGCGTTGGGCCGCTTCCGCGTCGATGATCTGGGTGTTGGCGTACGCCCGGTGACCCTGCGTGATGCAGCGCTGTTCGCGCTCCACGTGCTGTTGCCACACGGCGAGCAGCTCGCCGACCGACGCATCGTCAGCGGCCGGCACGGCCCGGCGAATTGCCGTGCGCAGTCCGCCGGGTTCGTCGACCAGCGTTCCGAGGACGTCGAAGACGACGACCTCGATGGCGTGGCTCCCGGCCATGTGCGCTCCTCGCGATCCAGGCATCACCAGCTCAGCGGGTGACGACTTTGTCACGCATCGCGTCACCGGTCAAGGAGGTGACGTATCGTACGCCTCGCCCAGCGGCAATCCGGCCCTCAACTCACCACGTCGCACGAGCTGGTGAACCGCCGCCGTGATGCGATGGGATGGCCTGCTGTGAGATCTCATGAACGCGCCAGAAGTGGCATACGGGCCTGCACGCGCTGGGTTCGCCGTCATCGAGCCGCGACGGGGCTGGCCTTGGGGCTCCCGGCGGTGCTCGGTTTCATCCTCGTCATGCTCGGGCCGGTGTCGTGGCTGGTGGCCGGCGGCACGGTGCGCAACCTCAGCGGCAAGGAGCAGGCCGATGCGCTCAACGCGGTGCGCCAAACCGTCCTGACCGCCGCGGGCGGAGCGGCGGTCCTGCTCGGCTTCGGATACACGGCCCGCACATACCACCTGTCGCGGCGCGGCCAGGTGACCGGCCGGTTCAGCACGGCCATCGGGCAGTTGGCGTCCGACAAGCTGGAAGAGCGCCTGGGGGCGGTGTACGGCCTGGAGCAGGTCATGGCCGAGTCGCCCCAGGAACACGCCACCGTCGTGTCGGTGCTCTCCGCGTTCGTCCGTGAGCGCGCCCGCCGCGAGGACGAACCGGCCCCGGAAGGGGGCGCCGGGCAGCAGGGGCCTCCCCCACCGTTCGGCACGGAACCGCGTGCGGACATCAGGGCGGCGATGGAGGTCCTCGCCCGCAGGCCCGAACGCGCGGAGGCCCGTAGGGTGGACCTCCGCCGAACCGCCCTCGTCGGGCTGATGATGCGCAGCTTCGATTTCGACGCCCCGCCTCGCCTCGCCCGCGCCTACCTGACCTGGGCCGACCTCCGCCGGGCCGACCTGCGCGGAGTCGACCTGCGCGGCGCCATCCTCAACGGCGCCGATCTCCGCCTGTCGATGCTCGCCGGAGCCCTTCTCGACGGCGCGGCGATCGCCAACGCCGATCTGCGCGGCGCCCATCTCGGGGGCGGGACGTCGCTGGTCGGTGCGGATCTCAGCGGTACCGACCTGACGGACACCCGCGGCGTGACCGCCGAGCAGTTGTCCGGCTCCGTGCTCGACGAGGGGACGCGGCTGCCGCCGGACCTGGCGGCCGACCCGTGGATCAGGGCGCGCCTCGCCGACTGCGCCGCCTGGACCGACCAACGGGGCTCATCGGCCTCCCCTCCCCCGCCGACAGCGCCGCCCGCCTGACGACCCACGAGGCGAGACGGAGGCTCGCGCCCGCGCACCCCGGAGCGTGCGCTCGGGCGCGAGCCGGCCGGTCCGTGACCAGGCCAGAACCACCCCTCACCCTCCGCACCAGGGTGACTACCATCCGCGCCGCGCAGCCGCTCGCACGGCCCCGGAATACCCACGCCTCCCACTTTTGTTTATGATTCAACCAAGTGGGAGGTGCCCCCCTTCCCCGGGCCGCAGGCACCCGGCCTCACCCGCGGAACACCAGGTCACGAACCGCCCACACCAGCCAGAGAGGACCGCACCATGGCTTCGACCCTCGACGTCCGCCGCGCCGACGAGCGCTTCCACACCCAGGCCGGGTGGCTGGACTCCCACCACTCCTTCTCGTTCTCCCACCACTGGAACCCCGACAACACCCACTTCGGGCTCCTGCTGGTCTCCAACGACGACGTCGTCGCGCCGGGCACCGGGTTCGACACCCATCCGCACCGGGACATGGAGATCGTCACCTGGGTGCTCGACGGCAGCCTCGTGCACCAGGACTCCGAGGGGCACAACGGTGTGATCTACCCGGGCCTGGCGCAGCGGATGAGCGCCGGCACCGGCATCCTGCACAGCGAGAAGAACGACTCGTGGACCCTGACCGGCAAGCCCGAGCACGAGGACCCGGTCCACTTCCTCCAGATGTGGGTGATCCCCGACGAGGCCGGAATCCGCCCGGGCTACGAGCAGCTCGACATCAACGACGAACTCGCTCGCGGGGGCTGGAGCACGCTGGCCTCCGGCATGTCCCAGCACGCCAACCAGCGGGCGATCGGCATCCGTCAGAAGCACGCGGCCCTGCATGTCAGCCGCATGCGTTCCGGTGAGACCCTCCAGATCGCCACCGCTCCGTTCGCCCACCTCTTCGTCGCCCGGGGCAGCGTCGAGCTGGAGGGCGGCGGACCGCTGGCCATGGGAGACGCGGCACGCATCACGCGCGCCGAGGGGCAGCGCATCACCGCCGGCCCGGACGGCGCGGAGGTCCTCATGTGGGAGATGGACGCCGCCATCGCGATGAAGTGAGCGAGGGGCGGGCGGGCGACGGCACGCACGACGGCCGGGCCCGCCCGCCCTACGCCCAGCGTCCGGGACGCACCGAACTCCCCACACCATCGGCTGCCCCGTGCCAGGGTGGAGCCGCAAGCAGCCGGTGCATTCCTGGGGTGGACGTGACGCGAACGGAACCCCGTAGCCGCCGCGCGCGGACTCGCTCAGCACCTCTTCCCCGACGCGCTCACGGTGCTCGTGAGCGCGTCGGGGAAGAG
>LIQL01000122.1:0-27299 GCA_001418405.1 Streptomyces diastatochromogenes
GGGCTACCGGCCCTGTCCGTCCTGCAGCGCTGTTCTCCGCCCCAGCGCCACACACTGCCGCTACTGCAAGACCCCGCTCACGACGCCCACCCCAGTACCCGCCCGGCCCACGTCCGTGCGGCCCCGCCTGGCTGCCGCCAATGAGAAGGCCTTGGGCAGCCTGCGCCACCTCCCCGACCAGCGCCTCATGTTCACCGTCACCGGCAAGCCCGTCACCCAGGGATCCGTCTCCACGCCCGCCCCAGGCGTCGTCAAGTACAGCCCGGAGCTGCGCGAGTGGCGGAACACGGTCAACAAGGCCGCCGCGGCGGCCTGCGGCAGCAACTGGGAGCCGGCGAATTGCCCCCTGCTGCTGTCTGCCGTCTTCACGCTCCCCCGACCGTCCAGCGCCCCGAAAACCAAGATCATCCACGCGGCCGCCAAGCCGGACCTCGACAAGCTGCTGCGCGCCATCAACGACGCCATGTCCCCCAAGGACAAGACCGCCTTCCGCGTCTACACCGAGGACTCCCGCATCGTCGGCTGCGACATAGGCCCCTTCAAGACCTACCCCGCCCCGATGGCCACCCACGACTGGGCCCTGACCGAGCCCGGCGTCACCATCGCCATCAGCCCCGCCTCGGCGGCGGCAGCACCCCAGGACATCGCATGAGTACCACCCCCTGCACCGACACCAAGGGCGGTCCCTCCGGTCCCTTTCGGACCCTTGAAGACCTGGCCGCCAGCGGCATCAGCGACGAGATGCTCGAAGGCGACCACCTGGCCATGCTTACGCCTGAGGAGGCCAGCTTCCGCGAGGCCCTGGCCAAGGCCCGCGACCTGTGCGCGGCCTGCCCGCTGCTGGAGGAGTGCCTGTTCTCAGCGGTCACCGACAATGCAGTCAAGGGCATCGTCGCCGGGACCACCGAGTCCGACCGCGAGCAGCTGCGCGAACGGCTCGGCCTCAAGCCGTTCGCCCCGGACGACAACGACATCTACTTGCTCGTGCGCCGCACCTATGACGCGGTCGACCCCGACCGGATTGCCGCGATGACCGAGGCTGGCCAGATGACCCAGTCCGAGATGGCAGAGGAACTCGGCTGCTCCACCCGCACCATCCGCCGCCGCCAGCGCAGCTCCTGCAACGTCCGCCGTCGCCCCCGCCGTGACCCGCTGACCTCCAAGAAGGTCCTCGACGCGGCCGAGCAGCTGCTCCCCTGGTTCTGATCATGCGGCCCCGACACCCATACCGGCGCCGCCCGCCCGATGAGGGGCACACAGGAGGCGGGTTAGCCCCAGCGGCACACCCCGCCCGCGGCTGACCGGCAGCCCGGCCCTTCGCCTCGCCACGGCCTCCGGCCCGTGAGCGCCCGCCCCGGAGGCGGAACCACACCCACCCGCACATCTCAGCGGCCGCGCCTGCCTTCGTGCTGCCCGAAAACAGCGAAAGCCCCGCCACATGCACCGCCTGCACCACCCGTCCCGCACGGCGCAGCCCCCCTTTCACCAGGTGCCCGAAGCCGAGCAGGACGTCATCACCACCCTCTCCCGCCGGGCTCAGCCCCGCGCATGGCTCAAGGCCGTGACCTGGCTCGTCGAGGCCGGCGCCCACCCCAAGGCGCTGGCCACCACCACGCTGTCCGTTGCCGTCGACCTCGCCGAACGGATGGACTTCGAGCGGGGCATCGTGCTGTACGACCTCGAGGGCACCGCCCGGCGCGTCGGCGTCTCCCGCGCCACCGTCAAGCGGCACGTCAAGATCCTGCGCGAGCTCGGCGCCCTGGTCTGGCTGCAGCACGGCAGCCGACGCAACCTCCGCCTCCCCGGCCGCCGGTACACCGCCACCGCCACGGTCTACGGCGCCACCATCCCCCCGGTATACGACCACGCTCACGGGCACCGGCTGTCCGGCCACGGCTACACCGCTCGCCACATCGGCTTCACCCCGGCCGGCCGTGAGCAGGCCATCGCCGCAGCCAAGACCGCTTCCGCACGGACCCGGCGTGAGCCCCCTTCCCGTACCCCCCAACCCCACGCTCCTCAAGCTGACCTGAGTGGTACTTCAACAACTACGCGCACCGCGCGAGCCAAGAACGCGAAGCCCAAAAGGAAGTCCCTGCTCGGCCGGACGGTGACCGCGGCCGTCTACCGCGCCGCGGACCGCCTCGCCCGCGCTCTGCGCCCGCTCCACCCCTGGCTCCAGCGTTCCCGCATCGCCCAGCTGTCCTGGGTCCTGGCCGACAAGGTCGCCGAAGGCGCCTCCCTCCAGCAGGTGAACGCCTGGCTCCACGAGATCAACCCGGTTCACCACTACGGGCCCGCCTGGCGCCCCGCCCAGGCTCACGCGTACGTCGCCGCGCAACTGCTGCGCGATGCCGCCCAGGCCCGGGAGACCGCCCAGCGCATCGCCGACGAAGCGAGCGCCACACCGCCGACCGCCGAGTTCCACCAGGCGCTCCAGACGATGCGCCAGCACACCGCCCCGACCGAGGAATTCGCCGAGATCGCCACCGTCGACGACCTCGATGCCAGCCTCCTGCAGCAGATGAGGGCCGACGCCTGGTGGCGCTTCAAGCACTACGGCGACACCGACCTGGTCCTCACCGCTGTCGAGGGGCTCGGCACCACGGCGGCAGCCCGCCTGTACACCCACCAGCTCGTCGACGCCTGCATCCGCTTCGACACCAACCCCCGCCTTCAACCCGCCTACTGACCGGCCGCCTTGAGGAGGAGCCTTTCTGTGAACGCCCGCACCGCGACCGCCCCGGCCACCCCCGCACCGACCCTCCTCACCGACACCGGCGCGCACCCTGCCCCGGAGCAGACCCCCGCCGCAGGGGATCTGCCCAGCGCCTCCGGAGCCGACCTCGCGCGGATCATGCTGCGCCGCGCCAAGGCCGACGCGAAGAACCGGCCCGTCATCAGCAAGCCGAAGACACGCCAGCGGTCCCACCCGCGTGGGGACGGCCGGGACCCGAACCCGCTCGGCGGCATCATCAAGCAGCTCGTCGTCGACAACCAGTGGGAACGCGGCAAGGCCGGGGGAAACCTCAAGAACGCGTGGCCGAGCCTGGTCGGCGAGGCCCAGGCCGCTCACTGGAAGGCCGACGCCTACGACGAGCAGACCGGCATCCTCCGCGTCATATGCGACAGCCCCGCCTGGGCGGCCAGCCTGCGCCTGATGGCCCCCCAGATGATCACGAAGATCAACGGCAAGGTTCCGGGCAAGCCACTGCGCGGCTTGGACGTCCAGACCCGCACCGGCCACACCTCCCGCGACCACGCCGAGGACACGACCACGCCGAGCACCGCGAGTGCCCCCGCACCGGTGCTCCGCAAGGAGCGCGGCGCCGAGCCCAGCAACGAGTACCTCGCGACGCGTGCCGCCCTGCGTGAGACCGCCGCCCAGCGTGCCGCCGCAGCCCCCGCACCCGCGCAGCCGACCACCGCTGCGCCCCGGCGCGAACCGGACGAGCACTTCCCGCAAACCCAGCCGGACCTTCCGTCCCCGCAAGCCGTTCGTGCCGCCCGGAACGCCGTCACCCACGCCCGTGCCCTGGCCCGCGCCCGCACCGAGCGCAGCCAGAACACCACCGGGCCCGCCCCCCTCACCTACCTCTACGCCAGCTGACGCGTGCCCGACCTCCAAGGAGACCCCCGATGCCCACTGCCCCGCCGCCGGAGGCCCGAGGCAAGCTCGTCCCCACCACCCCGAATCCCGTACGGCAGGTAGACCAGCACGCGGCGAAGACATTCGTGGAACTCGTCTTCGACCCCTCCCGGCTCAAGCCGCTGATCCTCATCTCCCCGGATCCCCGCCATGGCGGCAACACGGCGCTGCTCGATCCGGTCGTTCTCCACGAACATGTCAGTGAGCACGCGCAGGTCGCGGTGCTTACCGACACAGCCGCCAGCGAAGCGCTGCGGGTCCTGCTGCCGGATCTCGGCGTATGGGGCGGCGCAGCACGCATCTACCGTCCGGACGCGCGCCCGGACGACTCCGCGCAACACCATCCGCTCGTCCTCCTCCCTCAGGGCAACCCCGATCAGGCACTGGCTGAGATACGCGACCGGCTCCACCGGCTGGGCGTCGTCTACAGCACCTCCACCCCCGCCCCGCGCACCGAGCTCTCGCCGTCGAATGCCCGGACTGCAGCTCCCGGACCCAGCGCACGCGACCTGGAGGCCGAGAACACCCGGCTGAAGGCAGCCCTGGCCGAACGGGACCGGACCATGTCCGAGCTGCGCCGGGAAACCCAGCGGCTGGCCAAGCAGCTCAAGGCCGCCGAAGGCCGCGCCGTCATCGACGTTCCCGCCGTCTTCGCCGACCCTGAGCGACAGTTCCGCTACGAGGTGGAACAGGTATGGCTCCGCTCAACACCCGAGGCTGATCGCCCCGACTTCCCCCTCGGCACCTACCACTTGGGGCCGGATTGGCTCGACTCGCTGACAACCGTCGAGCTCGTCGACCGCCGCAGGATTGTCGAGGTGACCGTCGAAGTCCTCACCGGCCGCGCCGCTACCGTGCCCGGCCGCCAGGTCCACCGGATGCGTGCCCGCGACGAGCGCGGCGCCCGCCCGCTCATGCGGACCAGCGACCAGGCAGTCGCCATGCGCTGCTCCCTGAAGAACAACACGGCCAGCGCACCCCGGCTGATGTGGTGGCGGCTGGACGACTCCATCGAACTCGGCCGCGTCGCCCTGCATGACGACACCCAGCTGCGCTGAGCGCGTCTCCGGGGACCTGCACCTGGACCCCGACGCACCAGGTCCTCGGGGACGAGGCCGGGACGGTCGGCTTCCACGACAGGAATCCGGAGGTGTCCGCATTGCGCACCACCATCCGGTCAACACCCGTCGTCGACCGGGAGGACCGACCTCATGCCCGCGGCCCGCAAACGCCGCCGCCCCGCCGCTCGCCGCCCGGCCGCCTCGGTCGGATGGCCCGTGGGCGCCCACACACGGACCTGGCTGGCGTTCACCCTGGGCCGCGACCGCAGCCGCGCCTTCGGCAAGGTCCCCCACACCCTGCTGAACTGGCTCGCCCTGCCCGCGCTCGCCGGCACCTGGTACCTGGAATGGCGCGCCTGGAAGATCCTCGCTCCCACCACCGCCGTCGCCCTGCTCTACACCATCGGCCGGGCCGCCAGAGTGATCCCCCGTCAACGCCGCGCCCTGGCCGATCTGTACGGGCGGCTTCAGAAGCCGTGCGCCCTGCCCGCCCCGACCGCCACGCGTCCGGTCAACGAGGCCCAGTACATCAAGGTGACCCGCTGGCGCCGCTCCACCTCGATCGCGGCTGCCCGCATCATGGTGAGTCCCTCCGCACCCGCCGCCCAGGCCCGCGCCCGCTGGCAGGCCGAGAAGGCCGTCGAGGCCTCGCCCGTGCCGGAAGGCACGGGCTGGATCTTCGACTGGACCACGGCAGGAACGCTGTCCGCCGAGCTCGTCGCCGTCACCGATCCCCGCTTCCTGCGGATGACCGATGAGAGGTGGATCAGCACCGTCATCGGCCAGCTGTTCCCCGCCCTGCGCGGCCTGGACGTCGACATCCTGCCCACCGTCGACACCTGGGAGACCCAGGGCAGCAGCGAGTCCACCGGCACCGATAGCGCGGGCGCCCGAGAGGTTCCCACCGCCATCACGGTCCGCTTCGGCGCTTACGACGTGTCCCAGCGTGCGTTCCGCGAGAACGTGGAAAGGGTCGTCGACGCCCAGGTCGACCGCGGCCACGTCTGGATCTACACCTGGCAGCCCGGCGAACTCAACATCCGCGCCGTGCCCGCAAGTTCCCCCGAGGCGATCCGCAAACAGGGCACACGGCACATCACCGATCTCATCAGCGGCCAGATCCCCGCGAAGCAGGCCGGACAGCTCACCGTCGACATCACCGGCTGGATCGACGACCCCGACCACCCCAAGGCCCACACCCCCATCGAGATCACCATCGGCCTGGGCACCCTCGACGTCGCCGCGGCAGACCTGCGCACCCGCATCGAGCGGACCCTGGACACCGCCTTGTCCAAGACCCTCCCGGATCGCACCTGGCTGCCGACATGGACGTTCTCCCATACCAACCAGCTGGTGCTCAACGCCGTACCCAACCACCATCCGCAGGCCGTACGGAAACGGGAAACCGCCCGCCTCCAGACCGTCGTCGAGTCCAAGTTCCCTACCAAGCGCGGCCACGACCCGGTCGAAGTCACCATCCACACCTGGGCCAGTCACCCCGGCCGCGACGGCCACCCAGTGGAACGCCCCGAGTCCTTCGTGGTCACCTTCGGCGCCTACGACGTCACCAAGCCCGAAACCCGCGACAGCTTCGAGCAGCACGCCGACTCCCTCACCGATTCCAACGACTGGAATTACCGCTGGGCCGAGGCCGAAGGCCGCGTCACCGTCACCGCCGTCCCCAAACTCCCCACCCAACTCGCCTTTCCTCAACCCGGTAGTGCCGAGTTCAAGGAGTTCCTCGAGCTCGCCCGCCGCGGCACCATCCGCTTCGGCCCGGTCAAGGGCGGTGGCTGGCTGGACTGGGACCTGCAACAGACCCCGCATGCCCTCATCGGCGGCAAGACCGGCGCCGGCAAGTCCGTGGCCCTGTCCTTGATCCTCTTCCCCGCCCTGTACGACCCGACGATCTACCAGCTGATCGTCTGTGACCCCAAGAGAACAGACTTCACCTGGTGCCCGGAGTTCCCTGCCGTCATCCGCTTCGCCGCGACGGACGAGGAGATCTACGCCGCCATCCAGGCATTCGCTGCCGAGATGGACCGCCGCCAGTCCCTCCTGAACCGGTACGGCAAACGGAACCTGCAGCTACTCCGGGACGCGGTGGCGCGCGGCGAGGTCGTCCTGCGCGACGGCGACACCATCCCCAGCCGCTTGATCCTCTTCTTCGACGAGATCGCCGACTACCTCGCCAAATCCGCGAACAAGGAGATCGAGGAACTCAAGAACGATGCCAAGGCGATGCTCGAGAAGGTCGCCCGCCTCGGCCGCGCGCTGGAAACCAACATCGCCTGCGCCGCGCAGAAACCCGCCGGCGACATCCTCGGCATGCAGCTGCGCTCCCAGCTCGGCCGCCGTCTCGGCGTCGGCCCACTGGACCAGTACGAGTCGGAGCAGATCCTCAACTCCAACCACGGCACGCGCTTCCCTGCCGAAGGCACCCCCAAGGGCCGTTCCTGGGGCTACGACCCCAAGTACGGCTACCAGCAGGCCCAGGTCATGTTCCTCCCCGACGACACCATGCCCCTGCCCTGGGACCCCACCATCACCATCCAGGGCGCCAAGGACATGGCCCGCGCACACCTCGCCGAAATGGGATATGTGCAGGTCTTCGTTCCGAACGCCGACGGAGGCCAGGAACCCCGCTGGGTCCGCCCCGAACTCACCGACGATCCGGAACCGGACGACGCCCTTGAACCGGCCAACCAGGACATGGCCACACCCGCAGCGCCGAGCGCACCAAACCTGACCAAGGACACAGGGCCCCCGCGCCCACCCGCTGACGAGGACACGCCACCACCGGCTGAAGAGCCCACCGACCGGAACTGGCTCGGCGGCTTCGACTTCGGCTAGCCAGTCCCCGGGCTCCGAGAGCCACGACCGGCCCCCCGCGAGACCTCACGGGGGCAACGAACAGAACGTCCCCCAGCTACAGCTGGGGGACGTTCTCCGGTGATTCGAAGAATCTTGGCCCGAAGGCTCACGAGAACGGGCTCGTGTTAGCAGGGCGACCGGCCGCCCCACTCCTGCGGAGTCTACCGACGCGGACCCGCGTCCACGGCGACAACCGACACAACCCAGCCCCGCAAGCCGCCCAACAACAGCGGGTGGTGAGGGCCATGCCGGGCATGGCCACGCCGTTCGGGCAGGCCACAGCGGGGCCGCCGCCCGACGAGCGCCGGCCCACGCGGAGAAGACCGCTGGCAAACCGGGCCGCCAAGGACTGTCCGCTTTCCCCCCTACCGTGCGGCCCGTTCGACCCCCTGCCGAAGGACTCACACCCATGCACGCCCTCACACCCGCCGCCGAACGACTCACCGCCCGGCTCACCCAGCCCCCGCCCGCGCTCGGCGTCTTCCTGCCAGCGGGATTCCCCGCCCCCGGCCTGGACGTCGAGACGCTCCGCCTGCTCGCCGACGCAGGGGCCGACATCCTGGAGATCGGCCTGCCGACCCCTCACGCACCGCTCGACGGCCCTACGATCCGTGAGGCCAACCGCCAGTCCCTCGCGCACGGCACGCGGACGGAGCACGTGCTCGCCACAGTGCGCCGCACCGCCGAGACCACCGACGCGATCGTTCTCGTGATGACCTACTGGGAACCGGTCCGCGTCTACGGTCCCCAGTTCGCCCACGACCTCGCGGCGGCCGGCGCTGCGGGCGCGCTCATCCCTGACCTTCCCCCACCAGCTGTCGCCGCCTGGACAGCAGCCGTGCGAGCCGCAGGTCTTCACAACCTCCAGTTCGTTCCGCGCAACGGCACCGACCAGGAACTGAGCACGCAGACCGCCACCGCGTCCGGTTGGCTCTACGCCCCCGCCGCCACCGAGCCCACGGGCTATCAGGGGCAGCTCGACATACCGGCCCTGCGCGCCTTCACCGGCCGTCTGCGTCAGCACTCTGACGTGCCCGTGGTCACCGGCGTCGGAGTGTCAACTCCAGAACTCGCCAGCCTCGTATCCCCGTTCGTGTCTGCCGTCGTGGTCGGCTCCCCCATCGTCCGCTGCCTCCTGCACCACCCCGGTGCGGCCGGCCGCCTGGCCGCCGCCGACGCCACCGCGATCTTTGCGGATTCGGTCCGGCACCCCGCCACGGCCGCCGAAATCGGCGAGGGATCGCATCACGGAAGCCCCCCGCGATGACCGACCTCACCACGTACCGCAACCACCTGCGGATCCCTACCGGCCCCCGCGGGGGTCACCGCGGCCTGGAGCAGTTCCGCGAGCGACGGGCGGCCGATCGCGGCGAACTCCACGCGGGCTCCCCTCCGCCCGCCTACGGCCTACCGACTGCTCACGCGACGCGCCCGAACCCGTACGTGCCGGGCACCGCCGGCAGCTTGCCGCGCCATCACTGACCCAACCCGCCCTCCGCACCCGGGAGAATCATCGTGAAAATCTGCATCGTCGACGGCTACTCCACCGGGGCCGCCCTGGCCCGTCGCCTGCACAGCCTCGGCATCGAGTGCATCCACCTCCAGAGCCAGGCACAGACCAACAGCTACCTGCAGCGCAGCTTCAAAAGCGACGACTACACCCACGACCTCGGACACTGCACCGACACCACCGCCCTGACCGCCCAGCTGACCGCACTCGGCGTCGGCCGGATCATCGCGGGCTCCGAGTCCGGTGTCACCCTCGCGGAAACCCTCGCCCTCCAGCTCGGACTGCCCACCAACAGCCCTGACGGGGTCGCCGCCCGCCGCGACAAGGCGCTGATGGCCCGCGCCGTCCGCGCCGCCGGCCTCGCCGTCCCCCTGGGAACCGTGGTCCACGGCCCCGACGAAGCCGCGGACTGGTTCACCGCCTCCGGGCTCGACCACGCCGTGGTCAAACCGCTCGCCAGCGCCGCGACCGACGGGGTGCGGTTCTGCACCACCGCGGCCGACGTCCGCGACGCCAGCGCCGCAGTCCTCGACACCCCCAACGTGTTCGGCCAGCGCAACACCGCCGTCCTGGTGCAGGAACGACTCATCGGCGAGGAGTACTACCTCAACACCGTCAGCGCCGGAGGGGACCACCGCGTCGCCGAGATCTGGCACTACAGCAAGCAGACCACCGGCACCACGACTCCGATCTACGACTATGAGGAGCCGGTGACGCCGGACAGCCCTGAAGCTACGGTCCTACGGGAGTTCACCCTCCAAGTCCTCGACGCACTCGGCATCACCGACTCAGCCGGCCACACGGAAGTCATGCTCACCGCACGCGGCCCTGTCCTGATCGAATCTGCAGCTCGTCTCGGCGGCGCCACCGCCCCGGCCATCGTGGAGAAGCACCTCGGCACCTCGCAGACCTCCCTGCTCGCCGCCACCCTGGGCGACCCCGGCGCGTTGCGTGACTTCGACGACCGCCGCTCCCAGTGGCGCGGCCGGATCCGGAACGTGGAGTTCATCAACCACGTCGCGGGGCTCGCCAGTGCCACCGCCACAGACAAGATCGCTTCCCTGCCGAGCGCCGTCGCCGTCTGCTCCTCTGCCACCCCGGGCGCACCGCTGGAACCGACCCGCGACCTGATCAGCTCGCCCGGGTACGTCTATCTCGCTGCGGAAGACGACAGCACCATTCACCGCGACTACGCGACACTGCGGCAATGGGAGCGCGAGGGCCTGCACATCGAGTGACCGGTGGATCTCTGCTTGGGCACAGCCCCGGTCCGGCTGTGCCCAGAAAGCGCCGCCTCCCCGTGCCACCAGATCAGTAGCCGCACGACATCATGGGTCTGTGACCGATCCCCATCAGCTCATCATCGCCGCCGCCCAGGCAGCCGGCCCCTGTCCGCCGAATCTGGAGGCGGCCTGGCACAACCGGGTACGCGAGATCGCGCTCAACCTCCACCTGGACGGCATGCAGCTGGCAGCCGACATCGCTCGTATTCAGGCGACCAAGGACCGTGTGCGCGGCATCCTCACCCGGGTGGAGATCGAAGAATCCAGCAACCGGGGCTTCATCTACGTCAAGGCCCTGGGCCGCGGTGAGGAACGGTTCCGAACCGACCGCCTGGAGAACGACTCCGGCAAGCAGCTGTACGCCATCGCCCAACGGCTCATCGGCCGCCTGGTCCGGGTGTACAAGGAGATGGACTCGGTAAAGGTCAAGGACGGTGACCGACCTGCCAACCAGGTCCGGATGGCCGTGCACCTGGTGGATCTCGGCCCGGCTGACGGCGCCGTTGGGGAGACGGACGCCAAGGACCTGATGGTCCAAGCCGTCGGCGGGGATACCGAGCGGGCGGCCACCGCCTGGCAGGCTGCAGGGCTCCCGAGCTCCGGACCCGTCCCACAAGACCAGCTCGAGCGGGCGCTCGCCGCCGTCAGCCCCACCGAGAGCCCAGATGTGGGGGAAGCCGCCTGACCGTCACCGGCCGCGGCACCGCGGCCGGTCCGTACGATGAACCCGGCCGCCCAGCCCTGGCTTTGAGGACTGTCCTTCGTGTTCGATACTGACCTGCTGACCCGCGCGATGCCCTTCACCGAGGACTCCGTCCGGTGGCTCCTGCCCGACGACGCAGGGGACCCCGCCGCCATCGACGTCACCTGCCGGGTCCTCGCCGCCAGCGTCAACACAGCCTGGGCCAACGTCAAGGAGCGCACCGCCGCCAACCGGCATGCCGACCCGGCGATGCACCGCCTTGTGCTGAACCTCCACCTGGAGGGCCTGGACGCAACGCCCGAGGGCGCCGTCCTGGCCCTGTACGTCAGCAGCCGCGGCATCCACGACCTGCTCCACGCCCGCACCGGCACCCGCCTCGTCGCGGCCCTGTCCGCCGAGTCGCGCATCGCCCTCACGATCGCCGACTGCGACAGCCGCCTGCGCTGGACCCGCGGCATCCGCTGCCACCAAGCCGCCCCCAAGCCGGAGCCGGTCGAGCCGGACTGGGCCGCCATCGCCGCCCGGCAGGACGCGATCATCGACGGCCGTGCCGGTGACTCCGACGATCCGCACGCCGCGAACAACCGGCTCCTCCTGGCGCTGGAGCGCCGCGCCGGAATCCGCTACACCACCGCAACCTGGGCCGGGCACCCGGCCGGCATGTTCACCCTGTGGTGCACGCCGCAGAACGCGCGACAGCTGATTGCCCTGGGAATCCCGGCGACGCCCCGCCTCGGCGAGCGCGGCCCGGATGTGGCGTTCACGCTGACCGATCAGGAGTGCCACGCCATCACCGAGAAGGTCCTCGCTGCCGCACGAACGCGCTGAACACCTCCCCAACCCGCCGGTGGCCGGGGAGAACGCACGACCTCGGCCACCGGCGGGCACAGAGCACGGTCTAGCCGACCAAGCTCGGCGAACCGCTGGCCGCCGTCAGCTCCTGCGCGACCTCCCGCCAGACCTTGGGCTCGACTACCGCTCGGTGACGGATGCGCTCACCAGTCCACTGCTCCCGGCCGGCGACGACGGCGGCGATCCGCTCGGCGATTTCTTCCACCGGAGGCGTCACCGCTCCGCCCGCGTAGCAGACCGCGCTGACGCGCACGGCCGGATCGACAGAGATGAACGACCAGCCGTGCTCGGCGTCCCACGAGAACCACTGCAGACCTCCCAGCGCGTTCCGCTCGCACAGCGTCACGTCGCAGTCAGCACTGATCGCGTAGCCGTCCTCAACACGGACATCGGCGCGCGGCGACTCGATCCGCTCCGCCAGCACGACCCCGCTGGCCTCAAGGAACCGTCCGACCTGGCTGGCGTACGCCGCGACCGCAGGCGCGAGGACCTCGACGGCATCCAGTAGTTCCTGCCCGTCGGCCCAGGTGTGTACCTCCTCCACCTCCTCGCTCTCCCCCAAGATCTCCTCCATGCGCCAGATGCAGTCGAGGCGGTGCCGGCGGCCGACCGGCCGGTCGCACTGCTCGCACCGATCGGTCCGTTCCCCGTCCTCTTCGTGGTCCCCCTCGGCGGCTTCCTCTGCTGCCAGGGCCACATCGTCCGCGGCCTGCCAGGCTGCCGCGCGCTCGGTGTGCCGAGCCCGGTTGTCCTCAAGGGCGTCACCGGGAGCGGGGAAGGCGAAGACGCGGACCTCCTCCTGGTCCTCGCCGACGACCGTGTAGCCGTACAGAGGGATGAACCCCCAAGAAGCCCAGTCGCACGGGAAGGTACGCGGCCCGCCGTCGGGAAGGTGACGGCCCAGGCACTCGGTGAACGCCTGTGTCACTTCCGTGCCCCCGGACACTTCGAGGAAGCGGGCCACCGATGTGATGTGCCCGCACCGGGGGCACAGGGCGGACCACTGGCTGATGTCGTCGGTGCCGAAGCGGGCTCGCCCGGCGGCCAGCCACTCCTCGCGCGTGAGACGCGCTCCTCGGGGCGGGACCGCAGCGACTTGGTCGCGTGCGGCGTTGAAGCTGCCGCCGGTCTTCCGCTGGAGCTGCCGTGCCTTGCGCTGCACTGTCCTGTTGCGCGCCATGCTGCGTCCTTCGAGGCCGCCCACGCCCGGCCGTCAAAGTCCACGGTCGGCATCACAAAGAGGGTGCTACATGCCGGGTCCTGGACACGCCCCGAGGAATCCGGGGCTCCTTCGCCTCCTCGCCGCGACAGCGTGGGTGTCACTGCAGTGGGAGACCGGCAGGCACTCTGCCGTCCACCCCTCACCGTACTGGTCACTATGAGGCAAAACGGCCATGGACCAGCCGAGTTCCCCCGGACGAGGACGCCCGGCGTTGACGGGGCGAACGCCGCAACGGCGCCGCGCGGAGGTGTCCGCTCTCGCCGACATCATCGCGGCATGATCGACCTCGGAATCCGCATAGAGTTTTACGACCTCGCCACGTTGGACGCCGACCCGCGCCGTCTGCTCGGAGCGCTGTGCCGCAGCTCCGGCTACCGGGCCCTGGCCGTTCCGGCCATCGGCACCCGGCTCAGCGTCAGCTCGCTGCGCCTGACCACCCACCAGGACTGGAAGCCGCTCGTACGCGGTGAGACGCTGCGCGTGCAGGACATCGTGCACGCGCCCGTCCCGCAGCGCCACGGGAAGGTACCGCCCTGGTGGGAGGCGGCGTCCCCGACGCCGTCGGCCACGATCGTTCTGCGGGCCGCGCTCGGCGGAGCGACCTGGACACTGGGGCCGAGGATGCGTCAGTTCGCCGACGACGGCTGGACCCTGGAAGACGCCAACGACGGCAGTGACCTGCAGCGGATCTGGGACAAGGTCGTGGACGGCCAGCCGAAGCACTCCGCGCAGCCCGCCGGGAATGCGGGCCGGCGATGACGGCGAACGCGACGCTCCCCTTCGACCCTCTCCTCACCATCCTCGTGCTGCCCCGAGGCGGCGGTGTACACGCCAGCGGCCGTCTGCTCATCGCCGCGAGCCCGTCAACCGCGCTCAACCAGGCATGGACCATGGCCCGCACGGCAGCCAAGAGCCTGGACCGGGCCGTGCAGGTCAGCGTCGGCCGATCCAACGGCATCGTTGAGACGTTCATGATGGACCGCGACGGCAGCCGGGTCCGGCTCTCCGCGCCCCCGGTGCTCCCTCCCCTGGACCCCGCCGACCCGCGGTGGACGGACGGCCGCCTCATCACGCACCCGCTGGTCGCACCGATCAAGGCGGCCGAAGCGGACCAGGGGATCCCCCGAGCCCGCGCGGCGGCCTACCAACTGGCGCAGCAACTGCGCCGCGAGCTGGACCCGAATCACCCCTACCTGGTCCTGGCCGATGAGCTTCAGGCGCACTTCGCCCTGCGCGACGAGGACTGGCCCTTCGCCTCGCGCCTGTACAGGGCCACCGCCGACACACGCCACCGGCTGCGTTCCCCCGCAGGTGACCAGAGGTTCACGGTGCACAACGCCGTTGCGTCTTGGCTGTCCGCCAGCGAGACGGACGCCCAAGTGCTGGCCGACGGCTACCAGCTGGGGCACCTCCTCGTACGGGTCGCTCCGCGCCACTCCAAGGCCATCGCAGCCGTTTTGGATCGGCTGAGTGCGCTCGTTGGCCGGTGACGCTCATCGCGAGCGTTCTGATACCGAGCACGCGGCGCTGCTGCCGGGGCGGCGCGTAGGGTGCCCAGGTGATCGACGTACCTGAGGCGTTCACGCGGAGCACCATGGCGCGTGAAGGACCGGCCGCCGCTGCCTGGCTCGCCGAACTGCCCGGCATCGTGGCCGAGTTGCTGGAGTGCTGGGACTGTGTGCCGGACGGCGAGCTGATGTACGGGGGCGTCGGGATCGTCGTCCCCGTACGACGGCCGACGACGGAAGCCGCGGTGATCAAGGTGTCGTTCCCTCACCCCGGCAACGTCCACGAGCCGGATGCACTCGCCACATGGGCAGGCCGTGGCGCTGTCCTGCTCCACGAGCGTGACGACGGACGTTTCGCGATGCTGCTCGAGCGGGCTCACCCCGTCATGTTGGCGACGATCGAGAACAACGACGCGGTGATCGAGGTCGCCGGGCGGCTGAACCACCGCTTGGCCGTGCCGGCGCCTGAGGGCCTGCCTCGCCTCAGTGAGCGGGCCGACGCATGGGAGACACAGCTGCGCACGGACGCCGCCGAGCTGTCCCACCCACTGCCGCGCACCACGGTGGACGCCGCCGTGGCGACCGTCCGCGAACTCGGCCAGCACCAACCGGAGACCCTCGTCCACGGTGACCTCATCGCCAGGAACATCCTGCACGCTGACCGAGAACCGTGGCTGGCCGTCGACCCCAAGGGACAGGTCGGCGACCCGGCGTACGACGTCGGCCCGCTGCTGAAGTCGCGCTCGCCAGCTCTGCTGGAGGTCGATGACCTGCGCCGGGCAGTCCACCGCATCCTGGACGTTTTCGCTGAGGCTGCGGAAGTCGACCGGGAGCGTGTCCAGCGGTGGGCCCAGCTTCACATCCTGCGGGCGGCGTTCCATGGCCGCCGCCACGGATTCCGCAGGGCGCGCAGCGGACCGATGCTGGACCGGCTCACCACGTTCCTGGACGGACTGGCGATGCTGCTCACCGAACCCGCCAGGCAACGAAGCCCGTGGCCATGAGCCCGGCCCAGCCCGGTGGGCCGCGGGGCACATCATTCGGTTGCGCAGCCCAGAGCCCTGTTCGTGGGGCACGGGCCCGGAACCCCGCAGGCGGGGCAGCGTCCGGTTTCTCGGTGATCATGAAGGGCGTGGACGTCGGCGACGGAGGCCGCGAGCCGATCACGCTCGTCGGCGAGCGGCACGACCACCTGCGACAGGACGGACTCCACGCACTGTGGGCGCTGCCGCTCGTGCTCGTCTGCCGACGGGGCACCGGCGGCACCGAGTGCGGACGTGATCTCTTTGCGTAGCGCCATGGCGTCGCGCGGGCCCACACTGGCGCGGGCCACCTCACGCTGAATCCGGTGAGCGGTGACGGTGCACCGGCTGGACGGCGCCTCGGGGAACGCTTCATGCAGCAGGGCCCACAGCCGCCTGGAGGAGACCAGCGGCGAACGGCCGGTGACCGGCGCGTCCGGATCCACCCCCCACGGCACCTGAACCCCTTCCCGTACCGGCGGCATCGTCAGGCTCTGCCGAGGCTGCGGCGCCCGCCCCTTGCCGGGGAACGCCTGAGCGATCTCGCCCAGGCGCCGCACGGCCTCCACCGCCTCCGGTGGCAGATGCTGGCGGTAGCGCGAACCGAGCTGCCCGAGGTCAGCCCACCGGTCCTCCGCCCACGCCAGATACACCCGCGCCCGCACCGTACGCAGCTGCTCCACCTGCGCCAGCGCCTGGGCATGGCCGTCGCTGAGCCTGGCGACCCACCGGCTGTGCGCCGAGGGTGTCTCCGGAGCAGCAAGCAGGTCGTGGTCCTCCTCCAGTTGGTCGATCGTCTCGTCCGTCCACGTCCGCAACGCCCGGGCCACCGTGTCGCCGTGCGCGAGCAGGGCGGTCTCGTCCAGGTCGACCATCAGCTGCTGGTCGGGAGAGCGTCGCGGGACCATAGCGAAGAAGCTCCAGTTCAAAGAGAGGGCGGAGGGAATCAGCCGCCGCTCAGTGTGCCCCGCCGCCGTGGCGAAGGCCCCGCCGACCTGTCCGGCCCCCGCTACCCGGCGACAGGGCCGGCACCGGGCATGGCCGCAGCTGCCGCGGCCTTGGGCGAGCAGAGCCGCAGCAGCTCGTGGCGCTGCTGTTCACTCAGCCCCTGAAGACGCCGGTCACCGTCGACCCCCAGCGCCTTGAGGATTCTGATCCCGCCCGCTGGGCCGGTGCTCGGCAGTGCCTCCACCAGGCGACGCAGCCGCGTCATGCCCACAACGCGGTCCTCTCGGGCGAGGACCGCGTCGATCTTCACCCGGCCCGACTTCAGATCGTTCAGCAGCTGCGCCCGCTCCCGCCGGACCGCGCCGGCCTTCTCCAGAGCACGCCGTCGCTCCTCCGCCGACAGGGGCGGCGGCGCCGTTGGAGGGGCAGGCCGACGCCTGCGCCGCGCCTCGACGATCTCGTCGGGGTCGGGCGCGGTGAGCTGCCCGATCCGGGTCGGCTTCGCGAGCAGACGGCTCGTCACCGCGTGGTGCGCCGCCCACAGCGCCCTGAACGAGCACGGTAGGTACGGATGCCGGGCAGGCTCGCCCAGCCGCGGCCGCCCGGGCCTGGTGGTGATCCACAAGGCGGTGACCTCCCCGCCCTCCAGCTCGGAGGTCAGCCGGGTGTGCGTGTCCAGCCACCGCCTGGCCGTTCGCACGGCCAAGCCGTCCAGGGGGTACGGCCTCCCGCCGAGCACGACGGTCGGGACGTCGGCCTCAAGGTCCAGGTCCGTCACCAGGACGGCGGCGAGCTGTGACACCGGACGGCCTGTGGCGAAGCGCATCGCTGCCAGGGCACTTGTGCGTTCCCACACCGCGGTGGTCGTGGCCGGCGGCCGGGTGTCCGCAAGCTCGGTCACGATGCGTCGGCTCTCCTCAACCGGGAGCCCCTTGCGGGCGGGCCACTCGACCGGAAGGCGCTGCGGCATCCGCAGATGCTGGGCGAAGGCGTTGAACGTCGCGCGCCGAGCAGCCTGGGACGCCTCGGCCGCCTCGGGGCCTCCCGGTCGCCGGCGCTGCCGCGTGTATCCCTTCCCCGCGGCCTGCAGCCACACCCCTGCGTAGTCCAGGTCGACCAGGTCACCTGCCTGAATCCGTTCCTCGGGCAGTTCCAGGACCTCGGTGAGGAACTTCAAAAACTCGTTCAGATAGCAGGCCCGCTGGTTGTAGGTGTCCGCCGGGCCGGGCGCCAGCTTCTTCAGCAGTGCGGCGATCTCTATGCGAGCCGGCCGGGTCAGCGCGTCCATGACGCAACAGCGTACGGCCCAACGTCCACGCGAACTCGCGGAGCGTGGCCCCCCGGTACTCACGCGGGAAGTATCCGCCGCACCCCGGCCGCCCCTTCCGCCGCCGGAACTTCTTCGTCCCACACCCCGAAAGGGAACTTCCGTGTCCCACGACCACCCCACCAACGGACTCTGCGAGGCATGCGAGGCCACCGGGCTGCCGTACGTGCAGGCCCGCGCGCTCAAGGCCGGTCTGCTGATCCAGACCCGTTTCAGCCCCCTGCCCGGGCAGGAGTACAGCGTCGGTGAGGTCGGCGACGTCGTCGAGAGGGGAATCCTCGACGACGTGATGCGGGACGGCGAGCCCGTCGACTTCGTCTGCTGGAAGTTCGCCTGGTACCGGGTCTACCGCGACGGGAAGGTGCTTGCCGAGTACAGCGACGGGTTCAACGTGACCGAAATGGTCCTCGGCTACTCCGAGTACCTGCTGCTGGAACCCGGCAGCATCCAGCGCCCCACTCAGACCATCGACCACGAGGTGTAGCACCGCGTGGTCCGCTGCGCGGAACGTACCCGGCTCCTCCAGAGCAGGGCTCCCTCATTCCTGATCGAACGGAGACCTCCCTTGAGTAACCACTGGCGGCGCATGGACGCCACCGCGATGACCGGCTCACTGATCCGCTGGCCCACACACCTGGACAGCTACGGGGGCTGCGGCACCAGCGTGTACGCGCTGTGGCCCGAGCATGAAGACGAGCCGATGATCGTGTGCTCCGCCGGGCTGGACGTACACGCCGTGGCGACGGAGGAACCCGTCGGCCCGCGCGGTCCGTGGCGCCATGCCTTTCCCGACCTGGACGACCAGGACATCGAGGTCGCCCAGCGGTCCGCCTGTTTGCTGGGTGTTCTCCTGCTCGGCACCACCGGCGCGAGCTGGGCCCTGCGCGATCCCAAGGCACCCGCCGACGCGTCCATGCACGACGCCTTCGCAAGCTTCTGGAGCGCCGCCGAGGCAGACCTGACCGATGTCGGCCTTCAGGTGATCGACGCCATCAGCGCCTCCTACGGGCGGCGGCCCGTCCTGCTGACGGTCCAGGACACCTGAGCGCAGGACGTCGAACCCTGCCCCGAGCGTCCGTCCGCCCGTAGCCGCCGGTACAGCGCGAGCGCCTCGGCCAGGGGCTCGTCCGTGAAACCGTCGGCCGCCTCCACGGCTTCCAAAGGCAGCGGGTCGTCGCAGGCGTAACCGAGCCCAGGCGTGCCCTGGAGGTGCTGGCACAACACCTCCAGCCGGTCCAGCACGGCGGCCAGGCGAGCCTGCTCCTCGTCCAGGGAACGCCACCACCGGTACCGGCCCGCAGCAGTGTCCGGTCGGGGCGGCAGTAGCTCCCGCAGTGCAGCAGCACGGCTGGCCAGCACCTCGTGTACGGGCTGGGCGAGCTGAGCGGCCAGCACGGGGAGCGAGACGGGCACCGCGACCTCTGTCGTGACCATGAAGCCACTGTCTCAGCCGGGTCGGACATCACCCGTGACGAACCTTCTCCACCCGCCTCATCAGCGCCCGAACGGTCTGTTCGGCCCCGCCCTCAGTCCTCTACGGAGAAGGGACTGTCTACGGCTGGAGGCGAACCGATACGCTGGTGGCCGCATCACAGGGCAACCGCGCCGCGCCCGGTCCAACCAGCCTCGACGCCCACACCGTCGAAGGGGGACCGCAGACGTCTGAGACTCGCGCGAGCCGCTCCGGCGTGACCTCAACTCTCTTGTACCGGCCGGCGGGTGTGGGACGACAGGCCGATCAAGGATGTGAGAGTCGTGACCGACCGCCGTAACCGCCAGCGTGACCGTGCGGTCCGCGCCTATATGCGTGAGCACCCCGGGACCACCTTGCCGCAGGCCCGCGAAGCGGTGGCTGCCCGCGCCAGCCACCAGGACTCCCGCCCTGTCCGCCTGCTCCGCGCGCCGCAACCGCGCCCCGGTGAAGCACTGCCCGACTACGTCAAGCGTGTCGCGGCCGCCCTGGGCACCCACCGTCACCGGGCGATGGAACTGCTCGGTCTTGAGCCGGGCACCTCGGCAGGTGGGCGCATGGCCGAACTCGCCGCCGGACTGCCGCAGGACACGGTGCGGGCTCTGAGCGCCGCCACCGGCATGAGCCCTGCCCAGGCCCGCGCACTCACCTCTCCGGCGACGGGGCCCGGCTCAAGCCTGGGTGGGGCACCGCGAGTCGATGAGACAGTCCGGCGCGTCATCGAGCAGCACGCGAACGACAAGAGCCACCGGCGTGTGGGCGAGGGCAAGACGACCCTGCCTCTCCGCAACTTCGCCCTGTCCACTGCCTGGGCCCACCCGGCGCGGTCTCGCGCGGACCACGACGGTCAGCGCACCCTGGACTGGCCGGGCCCGAGCCCCTCCCCCTGGGTTGTCTTGGACACGCCGTGGCCAGCCGACGGACGGCCCCTGCCTGTCCCCCCGGAGTTCTTCGACGCGCTTACCGGGGGTACGGCATCCGCAGCGGACGCGCCGCAGTCTTGATACGGCCCGCTGATGAGGTTCCATGGGGAAACGGCCGCCCTCGCTCTCCGCCTCATTTCGCTCGTGCTTGAACGTGGTGGGGAAGGTGGGGAGCGAAGAACCGAGGTGGGCCCTCGACGACCCGATGGTCGGCAGGGCCCAGTGACAGCGAATGTCAGATACCCAGTCGATCTCTCCCACCGCGAAGTGGCCATCGGCTAATCGATCTCCTTGGGCTGGCGGGGACCCGCCACACTTAGCCAGTGACGAAGACCACTCTCTACCACTTCACCAGCCGCCAGCACTGGGACTTGATATCCGCTTCCCACGCGCTCAACCCGGGGAAGGAGGCGCACAACTACGACACCTTGGTGCCAGTCCTGTGGTTGCAGGACACGGCGAACCCCTTGGACAACGGAATCGGCGAACGTGACGAGGTCCGCATCGCCGTGGCGCAGCCGCATCCCGCGATCCGGTACTGGAACGTCTGGGGCCGTCTGGCCCCCCACAGTTGGAAAGCGGTGAACGCCGCAGGTAGGGCACCAGTACCGGAGTCCTGGTACGTCAGCGACGAACCTATCCACGCCTCCAGCTGGGGACCGGTCATCTGCACCTCAACGGGTGCAGAGCTCCGGCCCGCGGCGACTACGTCTGCCCCTGTGACTGCATGGGGGCACCTTCCTACCGAGCAGGAAGTTCATGAGATCCGCAGCATCCTCCGGCCACTGGGGGACGCCCTTGACCCGCTCCGTGCCTACCTGGTCGACCAGCAAGCCAAGCACGTGCTTGCGATGCTGCAGGCAGGCGAGCGCGATCAGCGAATCCGTGCCGCCTGGCGCACCCTCACCGCCGCAGCCGCCCACGCGACCCAGTAGGTGTACGGGTGGTGCTCGGCGACCTTCCTGTAGGCCATGACCCGGCGACGGTCAGCCCGCGAGCGGGCACCGCCACATACCGGTGCCCGCTCGCGGCCGCCAGGAACATGCACAGGACGGCACCCGCGGCGAGCCCGATGGCCGCCCTACGCTCCGGCTGCTCCTGACCTTCTCTGGCCACGTACCTTCCCTCCCGGGATGGTGTCGCGGGAGGGACTCTCTCATGGCCCGCCGGCACACACCCGCCCGGCGAATCCGCCCCGCCCCGCCCGGCCATGCGCCGGCGGGGGCGGCGGTCAGGCCGTGACCGGTGTCCGCCAGTGTTCGGGGAGCACGGGCTGCTCGGCCCGCCACCGCTCGTACTCCCGCAGGTGCGCCGCGCGCTGGGCGTCTCCCCGTACCCGCAAAGCGTCGTCGGCCGCGCTCAGGGCCTCCATGCTCATACCGTCAACGCCCAGCTGCTCCCACCGCCCTGCCTGGACCAGCTCCGAGTACACCTCGAACCGCCCGGCCAACTCCGCCTTGGCCTGCGCGAGCTCGGCGTCCTCCTGGTCGTGGCGGGCCAGCATCGCCCCGTACCTCTCCTGCGAGACCTGCTCCGCGGCGTGATAGCTCTCCTCGGCGTCCCGCCGCGCCTCGAGGTCGCCCTGCTTGGCCAGCCGCTCACAGGAGACCGTGCAGCCGCGGTGGACATCCCAGCAACTGACCAGGCGGTGGTGGCACACCTCCGGCATGGTCGTGAACTGCCGGACCCGAGCGCCGGGAAACCGGACGCGCAGCGCCTCCGCATCCACCGGGAGCCCTCCGGCGATCATGTACCGCTGCCGGGCCGTGAGGCGTTTTCCGGCCGCCTCGTCCCCCGCCACGACCGCGTACCAGTCCAGTTCGGTGCCGTCCGGAGCGGACACCCGGTAGCCCCAGAAGTCGCCCACGTGCCCGTCCTGGGTGTACGCGTCCACGACATGGTGCAGCTCGACGACGTACCCCTCGTACGGGGCGTTGGCAGCGCGCATCTCCCGGTAGGCGGCGGCCGGCCGTTGTCCGGTCTCGGCAACGCGAGCGACGGTGTTGCGGCGCGCCTTGCGTCCCTTGGCCATCACGAATCCCTTCAGCGGGCCCCACGCCCCCGCCGAGTGCGTACGTGACAAACACGGACCGGCGGTCGACCACGGTGTTGCGGCGCTGCGTCCGAGACGGCTTGGCCGGTCCTGCGGCGGCGTGGGCGCGGGCAGGCCGGAGTCAGGATGCGCTACTCCCGGGCTCGACTGTAGCGAGCCTGGCCCCGGCCGGAGCACGGATTCCGGCAGCCGTCACTCGCGCGGGGCGACCGTCGCCGTGTTCGCCCCGGATGCGTCAGCGCCCCCAGTCGTAGCCGTCGTCGTCCCAGCCCACTTCGCGCTCGGCGTCGATCAGGTCGTTCGTCTCTTCCACGGTGAGCTCGTTCTCCATGCGCCACATGATCAACCTGAGAGCGGACACGTCCGGTCCTGGCCGGCAGGGCGCGCAACGACGGTGTCCGCTTTCTGCGCGACGGTGCGTCAGCGCCGTAGACCAGCCGATCGCACCGAACGGCCGGGCTGCGGAGCATTCCTGTGCTCGGCGGCGCCTGGACCTGGTCAGGCCCGCCCTCGATCCCGGAGGGGGAACCTCATGCAGCACTGGCTCAGCCGCTTCCGTACCGCGCCCGACCTCGACCCCGCGAGCCTCCCGTCCCGACTGGCAACGCTGGCATTCAAGGCACTCCTCTTCTACGCCGTCGTCTGGGCCGGCGCCCAGTACGCGACCCGAACCGGCCTGTTCGCGACCATCCACCGACCTGTCACCGCGTACCTCCGTGACAACGCGGTCGGCCTGCCCATGGCGGCGCAGGACCTGATAGATCTGTGGGCGTTCGTCGGTATCGGCGGTTTCCTGGTCGTGGCAGTCCTGCGGTCTCGTTCCGCTCGGCTGGTGTGGCTGGTCTGGGGCCTGTCGACGGCGGCGATGGTGTGGGCGGGAACGGCCCAGCCCGGCCGGGCGGTCGCCACCGGTCTCACCGTGGTGGCCTGGGCGTGCGCCTCCCTGATCGCGCTGCGCGGCCGGGGATGAGCCGGGGTGCCGCTGCCGACGAGCACAACGACAGGCCGGGTCCGCGTCCTGCTGCTGGGCCCGGCAGCCCGGCTCGCCGCCGGGATGGTCCGTGAGGCGGACACCACCGGGGACCCATGAGGCCATGACTCAGATCGCGGTGCCGGTGCCCACCACGACCCCGCCCCGGCGCCCGGACGCTGATAAGGCCAGCCCCTGCCGTCCTTCGTTTGCCGACAGTGCGAGGGGCAGAGTCTCACCAATGGCAAGGAAGACCCTCCGTGTCATTTGACGCCTCCGCCCCCAAGGTGAATGATGCGGAATATTATCCGCATCATTGGGAGGGGTCGATATGCCCGCGCTCGACACCATCGACAAACTCGTCGAGGAGCTGCACCGGAACGAGAAGCAGCAGCAGCAATTGCGCAACCTGCACGCCGAGTTCACCCGCCAGATCGTCCGCATGGCAGGTGGGGTGAACCAGGCCGCCGAAATTCTCGGACTGGACCCCAAGACGGTCCGAGCCCACGAGCGTGCCGCCGGACTCGCCATGGTCGTCTACCGCGGCAGCAACACACAGAAGGTCGATGCCGACGGCCGTGTGTACGGCGAGACCGGCGAGGGCGAGGACAGCCCCGCGCAACTGGAAGCTGACCGCAAGTGGTTCACGATCTCCGCCATGTACAAGGTGCTCCTGCGCGTCGTGGTCTACGTCGCCGACGGCACGGTGGTGCGCATCCGCGAGGTCGAGAACGGTCCGTGGGAATGGGACGAGGCTGGCAAGAAGGCCGCCCTCCCGCTGCGCGCCCCGCTCACCCGCGACGACCTCACGGAGAAGTACCCCACCTTGCCCTTCAGCCTCGGCGATGCCCGGCCCATGGTCCGCGGCAAGATCCGTGAGTACGTCACGCTGTAGCGCCCGGCCGGGCATCGGGCTGCCCAGGACCGCACTCCAGGACCCGCTGTACGACGGGCCTGCCCGCTGCTCTGGGGGCTCTCGTAGCGGAAAGCCCGGTCGGCGCGGCGCGCCGACCGGGCAGTTGGCCTGCGTGATCCTGCTGCCATGACTGCCCTCCCCGTCCTGTCCGTGCCGCCGTACAAATACGCCCCATACGGTGAGCTGCCGCACGAGGCCGCGTCCGCCTACTTCCGCGCGGTCGTTGCCGCTCTCTGTCCCGAGGCGGGCTCCACCGACAGCGACGACAGCCCGTGCGGCTGGCTCGACGACCGTGAGGTGCCGCTGTACGAGCTGTTCGTCGGCTTCGGCCCCTGGGCACTGGTCTGGGACCAGGTCAACGGGTGGACGTTCGTCCTCGGGGGCCTGGACGGTGAAGACGAGCCGGGTGAACGCCGCCGGCTCATCGAGGGTGCCATCGTCCCCGTGCCCCGCGATGTCGTCCGCGCCGCCCGCATGATCCGTAGCGGGAAGCTACCCATCCAGACGGAGGAGACGCTCGCCCCCGCCGACGTCCCTCTGTCCCCGGCCCTGCAGGATCTGCTGAACGAGGGCTTCATCCGCCTCGACACCGCGACCCGTCTGGCCGCGTTCGCCGCCGCCGAGAAGGACGCCTTCCCGCACTGGGAGGCGACTTGGGCGAACCCGACTGGCTGATCTCCGGGGCGGCCGGGCCCACCGGTGTCGCACGGGTGAGATTGGACCGAACCGGCCCACCGCCCGGCCGCGCCCGCGAGGATGGGGCGGGTGACCACCCCGCCCGCAGACCTCTGGCACCACTACGGACGCGCACGGCACGCCACCGACCGGGCTGTCCCCGACGCCTTCCGCTGGAGCTGGAGCCAGGACAGCGGCCCTGGTGCGGCGGCCCTCGGCGATGTGACGGGGCTGCACGTCGGTGACCTCGGTGCCGGAACGGCCCGGCACGCCGCTCACCTGGCGTTGCACCACCAGCCCGCCCGGATCGACGCCGTCGACGCCTCCCCCGCCCAGCACGCCATGGCCGCCGACCTGTACGGGCACCTCGCGCCGCGCCTGCGCATCGAGCAGGCCGACGTGGTCAGCCACCTGCGCGCTGCAGCGGGCGGCGCGTACGACGTGCTGTACAGCGTCTTCGGGGCGGTCGACTTCACCGAGCAGCGCGAGCTGCTGCCGGCGGCGGCCGCCGCTCTGCGGCCCGGAGGGCGGCTGGTGTTCTCCACCCTCGCCCACTACCTCGGCGGTGCGCGTGCCCGGCCCGATGTGCAGCACGCCGATGTCCCGGCCAGGACGCCGGACGGGGAGGCGGTCACGATGCGCCGCTGGGTCCTTCAGGAGCAGGTGTGGAGCAAGTTGCTCACCGAAGCCGGGTTCACGCGGATCAGCGTCGCGGTACTGCCGGGGGGAGCCGGGCCGCGCACCGCCGACGCACACCTGGTGACTGCGTGCCGGGGGGCGTCGTGACGAGCGGCTGTGCGCCCGGGCGGCCGGTGCTCTACCTCGCGAAGACCTGGCTGTTTGTGTGGGAGCAGCACCGGCCTGGCGGCTGCCGCTGCGTGTGCGGGGCCTACCACGGTGGCGACGGCGTGTGCACGGCGGCGGCCGAGCCGGGGCTCCTGCTGCGCGTGGTCTCCCCCGGCGGTTCCCACCAGGGCGCTGCTGACATCACCGACCTGCTGCCGTTGTGCGGCTCGTGCTACACGGCCATTGCCCCGTTGGCCGGGCCGCCGCGGCCTGGATAGCCCGGCTGTCCTGCAGCTGCGCTGCCCGCTGTGATCTCGTTCGGGTGAACGGCGGTGTTGCGGCGCGCGGTTGGCGCTGTGGCTGCGGTAGACAGGGTGGGCTTGTGCTCTGCGGTCTGTTTGTGGGCCGGGCTGGTTCAGGCCGGGTTACGTCCCGTCGCCGCCGGGCAGCTGCCGGGCGGCGCGCTGGACCTGGGCGCGCTCGTCCTGGGAGCGTTGTTTGGCGGCGGCCAGGGCGCGGAGGTCGACGGCGGCTTCGAGGCCGGCGCGGATCTCGGTGATGAGGTCGGTGGGGGCGAGGGCTTCGACCTGGACGGTGGCGCGCATGTGCTGTCCGCGGCGGTCGGTGGTTTTCTGCGGGGCGGTGGGCAGTTGGTAGCGGGTGATCTGCTCGGATGTCACGGCTAGCCGTGTAAATCGGGGGCGTGCCGGAGGGCCGAGTTCGTCGGTGAAGGCGAGGACGTCTTCGGCGGCCGCGTCGAGAATTGAGAGCCCGGACGGGTCGTGGTCCCCGATGTGCAGGACCCGGGTCGGCCGGTCGCGGCGGGCGATGCGCTGGGCGGCGGCGTGTTTGACGGTGACGCTGTCGAAGCCTCCGGAGCTGTAGACGCTCACGCCGTACTCGCGTGCCACGCGGGCGACCATGGCGGCCATGCCCTGGGCTTCAATCCATGTCTCGACGATGACGGGCTGGCCGTCGGTGAGGTCGTGCTCGTAGGCGTCGGCCTGGTCGCGGATGCCGTCCCAGAACTGGCCGGGGTTGTCGTAGCCGCCGGTGGTCCAGGCGATTCCTCCGTCGTCGCGGATGGCTCTCATGGGGATGAGGCCGGCGCGGCGTGCGCGGTTGAGGGTCTCGATGAGCCTGTCGTATCCCGATTCAGTTTTCTCGTATCCGTGTGCTCCGACGAGTCGGTAGAAGACTTGCCGGGCGGTGAGGATGTCGCCGCTGTACTCCGCGAGGACGTCCCTGATCTGTTCAACGAGCCGTCTTGAGTTTTGTTGCGGGCGCCAGGGGGCGAATCCTCTGGCCCGGGTGCGGGTGTAGGTGCGGCCCGAGACGGTGGGCTTGGCCACGGCGGCTCCTGCGCGGCGGGCCGGGCTTGGCCCGGCGGTCGGTTCGGCGCCCCGAGTCTCCCAGCCGCGGACTCCCTCTCTCCGCACGTCGCGCTTCCCCGCCGGCGGAGCCGGTGTCCTCTTCTGTGCGTACGGTCGCGTCCAGACCCGAGAGGACACCCCGGCCGTGCTCATGACCTGCACACAGCCTCATA
>LIQL01000122.1:27393-34456 GCA_001418405.1 Streptomyces diastatochromogenes
TATGAGGCTGTGTGCAGGTCACAGGGACGGGCTCCCTTCTCTTCCAGGACATCTGTACGGACACAGCGCAAACGTACGGAACACACCGGACAAGCCATCCGCGGCGCTCTCCCCGCGCAGATTCGCGAGACCTCGCCTCCCAACCGGCCGGCCCCGTTCACTGCGGCCACCCCGGCAGGACCACAGCACCTGCCCCCGACGCGAGGAGCCCGCACTGACCCGCCCCGGTATCCCCCTGGACCCCACCGCGCTCGTCGAAAAGCTCGAGGCCGCATGCGACGCCATCGACGACGACCGCCACAGCCTCTACGACACCTTCAACGGCCTCATCGACTACGTCCGCTCCCACCAGACCGAAGAGGAACTCACCCAGCTCGCCAAGGACCCCGCCGACCCCGACCTCAAGCCCGGCGACCTCATCCTCCACAACGGCCACCCCGCCACCGTCCGCCACATCAACTTCCACGCCCCCTACAAACACCCCGCCGTCTCCGGACTCCCTCCACACCGGCCCGCCACGGAGATCGTCACCAGCCAGGGCAGCCACTACCTCACCCTCATCCCCCAGGCCTGACCACACCCCGCCCGGGCGCCGCTCCCCCCACGGCCGCGCCCGGGCGGCCGGAAGCCCACCGAACAGTCCCCGGCCGGCGACGAGGGCGCGCTCGGCCTCTTCGAGCTGCAACGGCGACGCCGACTACCGGCCCCGCCGCAGGCTCACTGCCGCAGACACCGCCCGCGCCGCGTAAGGAGCATCCAATGAACGCCACCACCGACTTCTTCCAGGCAGGCCGGACATACCAGCGGGGCCGCTGGTGGACCTTCCAGTGCCTCGCCGTCGACACCGCCCCTTGGGACGACGAGCCACGCGCTGTCGGCTTCCTGATCCGCACCGACGGCACCGGCACCGTCCACGGCATGACCACAGAGGACTGGAGCTACGGAGGATGGGTTTCGCTCCCGCTGCCGAGTGCACCGGGTGCAGGCGGACGATCAGTGGCCGGGGGTGGATCCGTGACGAGCACGACCCCAACTGCCCACGACTCGCTCCGCCCTTTCTAGCCCGCTGGCCCGGCCCTTCGGATTCGCGAGAACGCGACGCCGCTGGCCACTCCCCGCTTCAGTGGCCCCGGCCGCGCAACCGCCGGCAGCTCTCCTCCTCCACGAAGGCACCCATGAGCACCGACCCGTACACCGACGACGACCAGCGCACCGCAGCCGCCCGCCAGCACACCACTCAGGTCTTCGGCACGTCCGGTGACCTGGCGCGGCGCACGGCGGAGCTGACGGCGACTGAGGCGGCCGTGTCCCGCTGCACCGACGGCGATGACGGGGAGCCGGAGGCGGCGGCCGGTGACGACGCCCCCGCCGCCCAGCTCTCGGCCGCGCTGGAAGAAGGCGAGTCGATCGCGGCTGTGTCGTTCCTGGACGGGCGGGAGCCCGCCGCCGGTTGGGTGCTGACGACAGCGGCCGGGCACGCGTTCCGGATCCGGCCCATCACCTACTGCCGTCCGGAAGAGGACCAGTGGGAGGCCGGACACAACGCTGACGGCTCGTACTGGTGGGCCGCCAACGTCGAGGACCGCCCCCTTACCAAGGTGCTCGCCCGGATCCGCGAGGACTCCGCCACCCGTACCCGGTTCGCCGCCCTGTGGGCGAAGTACGGGCAGTACACGGCGCAGGCCCCGGCGTTCGAGTGCACGCCGGACCGTGTGGAGCTCGAGCCCGGCGTGTTCCTGGTCCGCCGCTTCGGCGCCGTGGGCCTGGTCGCCGAGTGCCGTTGGGGGTTCGAGCACCTGACCGCCGCCGACGGCCGCCAGGGCTGCACGGGTGAGGACTGGGCGCGCAAGGGGCCCGACCACCGGCGGTACGTCGCCGAGTGGAAGGTGTGGAGTCTCGCCCTGGAAGGCGTGGCGAACTCCCGTCTCCGCGTGATCTCCGTGTGTGCCGACGACGACACGGTGGCCGACGCCGACGCGTACTGTGCGATGTCCGCGCCCTACGTCGGCAAGTGCAGCGCGAAGCGCTCCGGTGCCCGCTACTGGGTGTCTGTGGTCACCGATCAGGGCTGCGGACTCGGCCGGTTCGTCGCCTGCGCCCGCTGCCTTTGTGGCCGGATCCTGGACGACGCCCATGGGGGCGGCCGGTTCTCCGGACGGGATGTGGTCGGCCTCGCCCGCGACTTGGCCAAGGGCGATCCCAAGATGTGCGCCCTGCACTGGCGGCAGTGGGGCGACCGTGCGGCGGAGCTGTGCGGGCAACTGCTCACTGAGGCTCTGGAGAACGGCGAGCAGGGGCCGTGGCCGTCCAGGGAGCTGGCCGATGCGCTCATAGCCCAGGGCGCGGCCGACGGCGACGACCGTGCGAAGCGGGAAGCCCGCGCGGCTGTGCGCGAGCGGGGCGGCGACAAGAAGGCGCAGGACGAAGCCGCCGCCCTGGCCGCCGCCTTGCGCGCCGACCGTGCCGCCCTGGTCACCTCTATCCGGGCGAGCCGGGCCGCGTTCTCCGACCAGCTCGATGCACAGTCCGCCGCCCGTGACGCGGAGCGCGCCGCCGAGGCTGGCAGCCACCAGGCCGTCGAGGAGGCGGGGCACGTGTCCGGCCACACGTCGGCAGCCATCGAAGCCTCCACCGTGGCGAACGCCGCCGGGTACGGTCCGGCCGCCGCCGACGCCGCCGAAGACGCGGAGCGGGCAAATGAGGCCGCCTGTAAGGCTGTTGCTACCCTCGCCGAACGCTCCGGCTCAGGAGTGGAGGGCAGCAGCGCGGGCCGGTGGCTCGATGAGAGCAACGCCCAAACTGAGCTGCCCCGTATGGGCTGGTGCGCAGGGCTGGCCGATGTCCTGGCCGCCGCGTACGCGGGAGACCTGCACGCGGACACGTCCGGGATCGTCCGCCGTCGTGAGGGCCGGGGCCGCCGGGTGCGAGCCGCCCTGGTCGAGCTGCTGGCATCCGGCGGCTACATCGCGGTACCCCGCGCCGGTCGGCGCGGCCCTGTCACGGTCACCTTCGACGGTGTCACCGCGCACCGTTGGTGTGTCGCCGCACCCGATCTGCTGTATGCGGACGAGCGGGCGGCCTACTGGGCACGGGTGCGTCTTCACCACACCGGTCGCACCAGCAAGCAGACGGCGCGGGACCACGCCAGGCGCCTTACCCCGCTGCCGTACGGGGAGGAGGAGAAGCGCCGCCGCGCCGCACAGATGCGGCAGGTTGAGCAGTGGGCCAAGGAGATGCAGGCCACGCGGGAGCGGCTTGCGGCGGAGCAGGCGAAGCGGGACGCGCAGGCTGAGCAGGAGCGGGCCGCGGAGTGGGCGCGGATCCAGCAGGAGGCCGAGGAGCAGCAGGCGGCGGAGGATGACCGCCGCGACGACGGACTGGTCATGTCCCAGCACGGACCGCAGAAAATCAGCATGGGCAGGGGCAAGCGTCGCGTAACGGTGAAGCGGATCAGCCCGAGTATCTGGAACGCGATGACGCGCGGAGCTGTCTACGTGGTGTCGAAGGAGGGCGGCGATGACTGGCCGTGGCTGGTCATCGCGCCGGACAACACGCGCATCGGTGTCTGTTCGATGATCAATGACGCGCCGTACGCGGACAGCGTCCGGGACATCGTGCGCGACCACGCCGCCGCCATGGAGCGCGGCGAGACGTTCCCCAAGTGGACGCCGCCCGCCCCCGTCCCTACGCCGGAAGAGACCGGCCAGGGCCAGCCAGCCGCCGCCGACAGCGACGCCGACGGGCAGGCCGAGCAGGAGCCGGAGCCGTTCGACGCTGATCCCGAGGACGCCGACCGCACGGTGACCGCTGCCGAGCCGGGCACTTGCGACGGCTACGGCTGCACCGCGACCGGGCCGCGCTGGAAGGTCGCCTATCTACCGACGTCGCTTCTGTGCGCGGTCCACGCCGCGAGGTGGGGACGCGTCGCCGTCGCCGACCTTCCGGCGGTCGTCGACCTTGCCGTGGCCGGGGAGCGGGCACACGGAGGATTCGCGGGGTCTTCGCCTCACGGCCGCGCGCCGCTTGACTGCGGATCGCACCACCAGCCCGCCAGAAACACCCGGCCGCTCCCCCGCCCCGGAAGGCAGGTCAGCATGCGCACCCTCGACTCCGTCAGCTGGGTCCACACCCTCGGCATCCTGCGCGGCGCGGCAGAGGGCGACGACACCAAGCACTCCCACGTCCTGGTCGGCTACGAGCGGCACGTCGCACCGCTGCTCGCGGCCGGACTCGTCAGACGCCTCGCCGACGACGAACAGCCCGAGGTCGACAGTTTTGTCATCCCGACCCCGGCGGGCCGCGCCTTCTACGAGGAGCACCTGGTCGACCTCCCGGCCGTCACCCGTTGCCGGGCCAACATGTGGAGCACCATGCGCGAGATGCGGTCCGCCCTCGCCGCGCTCAAGAACACGTGCACGCAGCGCCTCACCGACTCGTAGCCCCAGGCCGGTTCGCCACCGCCCCGACGGCCGAACCGGCCGCGTCAGCCAGCCCCTGCACCTTCGCCCACCACGACACCGTGCCGTCGCCTTCTCCGGATACGGCAGCCCAGGAGACCTGCAGACCGATGAACGCGAAAGAGAGCATCACCGAGTTCGTCTGGGCCACCAGCCCCAGCGTGGCCTGGGATCTGGTGTACCTGAGTGAGATGTCCGACGGAGATATCTTCCAGCCCCACGTCCATACCAGCCGGGAGGCAGCCGAAGCCGCCGAAGCCGAAGGGAGGAACGGGCCCACGCTGTACCGGATCACGCGAACCAGCGTGCTCGCCGACGAGAGCACACCCGCACCCGAGGGGTGCGACTACGTGTTCATCCACAGCACGCCCGAATGGCACATGCGGTGGTCCCAGGCCGGCTTCGAGGCCGCCGAACACGAGCGTCTCAACCGCGTGTGGGCGTTCCCGGACGCGGCCGAGGCCGTCGAGCGGGCCGCGCTGGCAATGCAGGAATGGCGCACGGACGAGGACACCGTGTTCCGGGCCTACCTGCTGACGTGGTCGGTGTGCGCTGTGAAGGAGGAGCCTCTGCCGACGGCGTAGGGGCACTCACCGGGCCGTAGGGCGTGGTCGGATGTCAGTCCAGGCTGTTGCCAAGCGCCGCCAGTAGTCCTCACTCGCGCGCTCCGGGCCCGTCGACCAAGTCCATGAAGTCGGCGAGGGACGCGAGCGCGCACGTCATTGCGCCGGGGTTCGGTCTCGGAGACCGGCCCGGCCTGGTCCCCGACAGGCCACCGGATCGCGCCCTTCGAGCACAGCGGTCACGACCTGGCGCACCATCGGCGGCAGGTCGGAAGGCTCCACGAACTCGGCCCAGTGGCCGACCTTGTCCATCAACGTCGCAGTGAACCGCTCGGCGACGTTCTCCCCGCCCAAGGCGGCCGGCGCCCACCCGGTCATGGACGGCATCCTGGCGTACCCGGGGCTGCGCCGACGGGCAGCGACTCACTCAGCACTCAGCAAAGAAGGGGGTGCCATCGTCAACGATGGCACCCCCTTCAACGCGGCCCATCACCCCTGCGGGGCAGGACCGCCGGACTCCGCAGGGGCAACCGGCTCTGTGCACGACCAGGCGCGGACGAGGACGAGATCCCACCAGAGCCACCATCGCCACTCCTGGCGCCTCCTGGTCCGCAGGAGACCCCGGCGTACGTCCGCGGGCAGATCCCGGAGTTCGGGGATGTCCACGGTCATGCCACCGACAAGGCGGGCGCCCCGCTCGGCGGCGTAGTCCTCCAGCCCCGCGGCGAACTCCGCCAGGATGGCGGGCCGGTTCTCCCGTCCTTCCTCACGCGGCACCCACTGGTAGGCGACAGCGGTGTTGGACAGGTCGCTGTAATCGGGTCCGCTCGCCGTCCGGTCGGCCACGGCGCTCCCGCGCTGGTTCCCCATGTCGGTCTTCCTGTCGTTGCCCTCAGCGGCCGTGCATCGGCGCGGCCGCGGCCAGTATGGCCAAACGGCGCCGGGGAGGGATGAGCATGCGTACCCATTCCTGGTGCGACGGCCCGCGGGGCAGATTCGCGAACCCTCGCTCGCCACTGGCCCCTTCCCGTTCACTGCGGTCACCGCCCGGCAGGAAGCACCAACGCCTCCCCGGCCTCACCCGCAACCGCGAAGGAGCCCCGCACCATGAGCCGCACCACACCCAAGCCCGGCACCCCCCTCGACATCACCACGCTCGTCGAGAAGCTCGACCAGGCACGCGGCTCCCTCGCCTACGACGCCCACAAGCACTACTACGACCGCCACCACTCCGAGCGCAGCGAGCTCGACACCATCTTCGATGACCTCATCGACTACCTCCGCGCCCACCAGACCCCGGCGCAGCTCGCCCCCCTCATCAAGCTGCCCACCGACCCCAACCTCCAGCCCGGCGACCTCATAGTCCACGACGGCCGCCCCACCACCGTCCGCCAGATCCGCTTCCACGCACCCCACACCCACAAGAACTCCGGACTCCCCCAGCACCAGGCCGCCTCGGAGATCGTCACCAGCCAGAGCAGCCAGTACCTCTCCCTCACCCCCCAGGCTTGACACCCCCGCCCGGCCGTCGCGGGGTTCGGGGCGACGGCCGGGCACCGTCACTCCCAGCGCCCACAGCCCTCCAAAGGAACTCCTCGGCATGCTCACCTTCGACCCGACCACCACCAGCGGCGCCGCCCTCGCCGACCTGTTCCGCAGGTACTGCGAGCTGCGCGGCCCGAACCCCGAAGGCGAGGTCAGCGGCGGCGACATGCTCCAGGCCCTCACAGTGGCATTCGAGGACATCGGCCTGGACGTCCACGGCGACGGAACCCAGCTCGACGTCCCTGCCGGTCACAGCGCCTTCACCGTCATCGGGCTGTGCTGCGACCACAGCGATGAGCTGTACGTTGCGGGCGTCCAGGCCGGTGAGCACGCCGCTGCAGTCGTCGAGCTCCAGGCCGACGAGGACCACTTCAGCCGGTACGCCTACACCCTCGTCGCCGAGTCCGCCGACGCGGCCGCCGACCTTGCCCGCCAGCAGATCGAGGACGAATCCCACGATTGACCCACGGCCTTCCCCCAGTCTGCGGCCGTCGTACG
>LIQL01000123.1 GCA_001418405.1 Streptomyces diastatochromogenes
CCCAGCGACCTGCAGAGCGCGTACAAGCTGCCGAAGACCGGCGGTTCGGGCCAGACGGTGGCGATCATCGACGCCAACGACGACCCCAACGCCGAGAAGGACCTGGCCACCTACCGCAAGCAGTACGGCCTGCCCGAGTGCACCACCGCCAACGGCTGCTTCAAGAAGGTCGACCAGAACGGCGGCACCAAGTACCCGGCGCCGGACTCCGGTTGGGCCGGCGAGATATCGCTCGACGTCGACATGGTCAGCGCGGCCTGCCCCTCCTGCCACATCCTGCTGGTCGAGGCGAACAGCGCCAACATGGACGACCTGGGCGCGGCGGTGAACCGCGCGGTCACCATGGGCGCCAAGTTCGTCTCCAACAGCTACGGCGGCGGCGAGGACTCCACCGACCCCACCTCGGACGAGAAGTACTTCAAGCACCCGGGCGTCGCGATCACCGTCAGCTCCGGTGACAGCGGCTACGGCGTCGAGTACCCGGCGGCCTCGCAGTACGTCACCGCGGTCGGCGGCACCTCGCTCAAGAAGGACAGCAGCACGCGCGGCTGGAGCGAGTCGGTCTGGGGCACCAAGGCGGGCGGCGAGGGCGCCGGTTCCGGCTGCTCGCAGTACGACGCCAAGCCGTCCTGGCAGAAGGACACCGGCTGCGCCAAGCGCGCCGTGGCGGACGTCGCCTCGGTCGCCGACCCGGCCACCGGCCTGGCGGTCTACGACAGCTACCAGGCCACCGGCTGGAACGTGTACGGCGGCACCAGCGCCGCCGCCCCGTTCATCGCCGGCGTCTACGCCCTCGCGGGTGCCCCGGGCGCGTCCGACACCGCGGCCTCGTACCCGTACACCCACGCCTCCGCGCTGAACGACGTCACCAGCGGCGCCAACGGCTCCTGCTCGCCGGCGTACCTCTGCACGGCGGGCAAGGGCTACGACGGCCCGACCGGCCTCGGCACCCCGAACGGCACCGCGGCCTTCACGAAGTGATCCACCCCCCGGTGGTCTGACCCGGCTGTGGTGCGGTCACCCGACCGCACCACAGCCGGCCGACCGCCCCACCGACCGTCGCAGTCCGGTGCCCGTCCGACGAACCGGACTGCGACCCGCAACCCGTGGGCCCGGACCGTTCCCGACCGGTCCGGGCCCGCACCCGTACCGACCTGGTGGCGGTGTGAGATGACCCAGTCGTGCCCGGTGCGCCAGCCCCGGCTCTGCGGGGCGACCCGGCCGGAGGACAGCAACAACCCGCGGCCCTGCGCCCGGACCGAACACCGCGGGGGCCAGCACATCGACCGGCAGGGCGTCGCGTGGTCCGAGCGGATCGAGGCGCGGTAGCCGCGGGTGCGATCCCCGCTCGCCGCGCGGCTCGGGCGCTCAGTCCGCCCGGCCGGCCCGCAGCGCGTCGATGCCGGCGATCTGGAGGTCGAGGGCGAAGGCGAAGTCGCGGTCGAGCATGTCGAGGGCGCTGGCGTCGGGCATGGCGTAGCCGGCCCGGGCGGAGAGCTCCATCGTCTCGGTGAAGTCGGGTCGGTCCGAGATCGCCGCGATGACGTGGGCGAAGTAGTCGTCGATGCTCAGGCCGGCGGCGCGGCAGCGGGCCTCGTGCAGGCTGCGGATGGTGGCGAAGCCGTAGACGAAGTGGAAGAGCGAGGCCAGGGCGCCGGAGGTGCCGTCCGGGCCCAGCCCGCTGCGGGCCATGACCCGCAGGGTGGCGCTGGAGAACGCCATGGAGTGCGGGCCGATGTTGAGGACCTCGCCGAGCAGGCGCGGCGCCCACGGGTGCCGCAGCAGGACGTCGCGGTAGGTGGTGGCCAGGCCGCGGAGCTGGTCGCGCCAGTCGGCGGTGTCGTCGTCGGCGTCGTCGGGCAGCGCCAGTTCGCCGGCCACCGCGTCCACGGCCAGTTCGAGCAGGTCGTCCTTGGTGTCGACGTACCAGTACAGGGACATCGCGGTCACGCCGAGTTCGGCGGCCAGGCGCCGCATGGAGAACTTGGCCAGGCCCTCGGCGTCGAGCAGCCGGACGGTCGCCTCGACGATCTTGTCGAGGCCGAGTCCGGCCGGCTGCTCCGCCTTTCTCCTGAGCGGGGGGCGCCCGGTCAGCCAGACGCTGTGCGGTCGCTGCTCGGCGCGCTCGTTCGTCGCCGCTGCCATGGCGCCCCTCCTTGGGTCGTGCGGTAGGACGAGACCTCAGGGCGCGCCCCGTCGGGACGGCCGTCGGCCCGGACGGGACGAGCGGGGTCCCGTCTTCCGACTCCGATGCTATTCCGCCGCCGCGGTGGCCGGATCTTGGCCAGTGGTCGGCGCCGGAACCGCGGCCGCGCGCTCGACGCGCTCCGCCCGCCGCAGCAGCACCGCGGCGGTGAGCCCGCCGAGGAACACCGCCGCCGCACCGACCAACTGGCTGGTGCCGATGCCGGACGCGAAGGCGTCGTGGACGGCGGTGCGCTCGTGGGCGGTGTGCGTGCGGCCCAGGGCCGCGGGGAGCGACCCGGCGCCGGCGGCCACCACCGGGAGCAGCGCGGCGAAGCGGGAGTTGAGGACCGCGCCGAGCACCGCGACGCCCAGGCCCTGGCCGAACTCCATCAGGGTGCCGTTGACGCCGGCGCCGACGCCCGCCTTGGCCGGCGGGATCGCGGACATGACGGCGTTGGCCATCGTCGGCATCGCGATCGCCACGCCGACGCCCATGACGACCAGGCCGACGAGCATGCCGCCGTAGCTGTGGCCGCCCAGCAGGGATATCGCGGCGAGGCCGGCGGCCAGCAGGGACATCCCGGTGACGATCATGCCCGGGGTGCCGAAGCGGGGCATCAGCCGGGCACCCAGGCCGGTGAAGTTGATCAGTACGACGGTGAGCGCGAGCGGTGCCATCCGCAGACCGGCGTCCAACGGGCCGAAGCCGAGCACCAGTTGGAGGTGCTGGGTGAGCAGGAACATCGAGCCGCCCATGCCGAAGGCGACCAGGATGCCGCCGGCGACCGCGCCGACGAACCGGCGGTTGCGGAAGAAGTTCATGTCCAGCATGGGGTGCGGGACGCGCAGCTCCCAGAAGGCGAAGAGCGCCAGGCCCACGGCGCCGACGGCGGCCGAGAGCAGCACCCGGTCCGACAGCCAGCCGTGCACCGGCCCCGAGATGATCGCGAAGACCACCCCGACCATGCCGACCATCGACAGCAGCGCGCCCAGCACGTCCGGGCGCTCACCGCCGCGGCTCTTGGACTCGGGTACCAGCGCGAGGACGGCGACCAGCGAGATCCCCACGACCGGGAGGTTGACCAGGAACAGCGAGCCCCACCAGAAGTGGTCGAGCAGCGTGCCGCCGATCAGCGGCCCGGCGGCGAAGCCCAGCGAGTTCACCGAGCTCCAGATGCCGATGGCCTTGGGCCGCTCCGCGTCGTCGAATATCTGCATCACGACGGCGAGGGTGGTGGTCATCAGCAGCGCCCCGCCGATGCCCATCCCGGCCCGGGCGGCGATCAGCTGGCCGGGCGAGTGGGCGAGGGTGGCGGCGAGCGAGGCGATGCCGAACAGCGCCAGGCCCACGGCGAGCATCTTCTTGCGGCCGTAGCGGTCCGCGGAGTTGCCCGCGATCAGCAGCAGGCCGGACTGGACCAGCGAATAGGCGTTGAGCATCCACTGGACGTCGGCGGTGGTCGCGCCGAGTTCCTCGGTGAGGGACGGGACGGCGACGTTGAGCACGGTGTTGTCGAGGACGACCGTGAGCTGCGCCAGGCAGATGGCGGCGAGGATCAGCCAGCGGGTGGCGGGCCGGCCGGGGGATTGGAGGGCGGCGGTGGCATCGGGGGCCACGGCGGACATACGAGCTCCCTGTACGGTGCGAGCGGATGGCTTACACCGTACAGGGACTCTTATACGCCGTACATTTCGTTTTCGGTGGGGTGGTCCCCGGCCCGCGGGCCGGGGACCGAAGGGCCCGGGGACCCGCCGCTACGCCTTTCGCTGGGTCAGGTCGTAGAAGGTGGCCCCGCCGGCGGTGACCTTCTTGAAGGTCTTCTCGATCCAGGTGCTGATCTGCGTCGCGGGGCCCTTGTCGGCACCACCGCCGGGCATCGCGCCGCCCGGCATCCCACGGCCGGCCGCCTGCTTGCCCTCGGCGCCGCCCGGGGCGCCGCGGAACCCGCCCCGCTCCCCCACGATGAAGTAGTGGATCTTGCCTTCCGCCACGTACCGCTGGAACTGGGCGAGGGTCGGCGACGGGTCGCTGCCGTTGAAGCCGCCGATGGCCATCACCGGCTTCTGGGTGGCCAGTTGGTAACTGGCGGCGTTCTGCGAGCCGACGGCCGCGGCCGCCCAGGTGTACCGGTCGGCGTCCCGCTCCACCAGCCGCTTGGCCTGGTCGCTCACCGAGGCGCCGTTGAGCAGACCGCCCATGCCGCCCCCGCCACCGGCGCCGTGCGACCGACCGCCGTGCCCGGCGGCGCCGCCCTTCTGCCCGCCGGGAAAACCCCCGCCGGCGGGGAAGCCCTGGCCACCGGGGAAGGCCGCCCCGCCCGGGAAGCCCCGGCCGGTCCTGCCCTGCCCGCCGGTGCCGCCCGGCATGGGCATCGTCCCCTTGCCGCCCTTCCAGGACATCCGCCCCGGTCCGCCGCCGGGGAAGCCCCCGCCGCCCTGGACCGCGGGGCCGGCGGTGATGATCGAGCCGCCCTTGGGGGTGTTGACGGTGTCCAGGGTGTACGCGAGGGGGCCGGCCAGCGCCGTCGCCACCCCGAGCCCGGCCGCCACGCCGGCCACCACTCCGACGCGCTGCCGCGCCCGCCCCGGCACGGAGGCGGGTTCCCGGGCCGCATCGCCCTCACTGTCGTCGGCGGCCGGGTCGCCGTCCACAGCAGACCGCGCGCCGCCGCCGGACGCCGGACCCGCCGTCAGCAGCAGGCCCACCGCGGCCAGCAGGCCGAGCACCAGCACCACCCACCGCAGCCACGGCAGCCACTGCGGCGACCGGTCCAGCAGCACGTACGACCAGACCGCCGTCACCGCGACGACCACCGCCAGCACACCCCGCGCCAGCCGGCCGCCGCGCCGCCACAGCAGCACCGACCCCATGCCGACCAGCGCCGCGACGTACGGCGCCAGCGCGATGTTGTAGTACTGGTGGAAGATCCCGGACATGAAGCTGAAGATCGTGAACGTCATCAGCAGCGCGCCGCCCCACACCAGGAACTCCGTGCGCTGCGCGGCCCGTTCGGCGTCGACCGCGCGCCGCGCCCGCCACAGCACGCCGACCGCGACGACCAGCAGGATCAGCGCGGCGGGCAGCAGCCAGGAGATCTGACCGCCCATGTCGGAGGAGAACAGCCGGGTGATCCCGGTCTGGCCCCAGCCGCCGCCCATACCGCCGCCGCGGTGACCGCCCCCGACGCTGCCCCGCTCGTTGCCGTCGATCCGCCCGAAACCGTTGTAGCCGAACGTCAGCTCCAGGAAGCTGTTGGTCTGCGAACCGCCCACGTACGGCCGGGCCGACGCCGGCAGCAGCTCGACGATCGCGACCCACCAGCCGCCGGACACCACGAGCGCCAGCCCGGCCAGGAGCAGCTGCCCCAGCCGCTTGGGCAGCCGCACCGGCGCGCAAGCGGCGTAGACCACGGCCAGCGCCGGCAGGATCAGCCACGCCTGGAGGGTCTTGGTCAAGAAGCCCAGCCCGAAGCAGACGCCGGCCAGCACCAGCCACTTGGTCCGGCCCGCCTCCAGGGCGCGCAGCACGCAGGCGACGGCGCACACCATCAGCAGGCACAGCATCGCGTCCGGGTTGTTGAAGCGGAACATCAGCGCGGCGACCGGGGTGAGCGCCAGCGCCCCGCCCGACAGCAGCCCCGCCGCCGCCCCGAAGCGGCGCCGGACGGTCGCGTAGAGCACGCCGACCGCGGCGACGCCCATCAGCGCCTCCGGCACCAGGACCGCCCAGGAACTCAGCCCGAAGAGCCGGACGGAGAGCTCCATCGGCCACAGCGAGGCCGGCGGCTTGTCCACCGTGATGGCGTTGGCCGCGTCCGAGGAGCCGAAGAAGAACGCCTTCCAACTGACGCTGCCGGCCTGTACGGCGGCCGAGTAGAACTGGTTGGCGTACTTGGACGCCGACAGGTCCCAGAGGTAGAGCGCGGCGGTGACCACCAGCAGCGCCAGCAGCGCGGGCCGGGCCCACCGCGGGTCCTCCGGTCGCCCCCGCACGACCCGCTGGACGAAGCCGCGCGGTGCGGCCGCGTCGCCCGGGGCCGCCGTCGGCTCCTGTTGCGTATGGGGTGGACGGGTACTCATCGAGCGCTCCTGCTCCAGTCGTTCCGGTCGTGCGCGTCCTGCGCGTCCTTCGCGTGGGGGACGTCGTGCGGCGCCGTCGGCCCGCGCCCGGCGTTCCGGGCGCCGTCCCCGGCCGCCCGGCCCGCCGCCTCCCGCCGCTCGCGCTCCGGGAACACCCAGGCGCGGAAGAGCAGGAAGCGCAGCACCGTGGCCGCGAGGTTGGCCGCCACCAGCACCGTCAGCTCGCTGCCGGCCGAGGGGCTGACGGTGGCGGCGTCCAGGGCCGCGAGCGACCCGCTGGTCAGCGCCAGACCGATGGCGAAGACCACCAGGCCCTGCGCCTGGTGGCGGACCGCGCGCTCCCGCCCCCGCACCCCGAACGTCAACCGCCGGTTGGCGGCCGTGTTGGCCAGCGTGCTCACCAACAGGGCCGCGGCGTTGGCCACTTGGGGGCCCACTCCGAGCCGGCAGAGGGAGTACAGGCCGAGGTAGAGCAGCGTGCTGAGGGCACCGACGACGGCGAAGCCGACGAGCTGCCGGGCCAGTCCGCCCGGCACGCCGGCCAGCTCCCGGTCCCGCGGGTCGTCGCCGAACGGCCGGGCCAGCCGGTCCAGCGGCAGCGCTCCGGTGGCCAGCGCCCGCCCCACCCGCCACACGCCCTTGAGGTCGTCGGTCGCGGTCCGCACCAGGTGCACGGTGCTGTCCGGGTCGTCCACCCAGTCCACCGGCACCTCGTGGATGCGCAGCCCGGCCCGTTCGGCCAGCACCAGCATCTCGGTGTCGAAGAACCAGCCGGTGTCCTCGACCATCGGCAGCAACCGCCCCGCCACGTCGCCGCGGATCGCCTTGAAGCCGCACTGCGCGTCGGAGAACCGCGCGGCCAGCGAACCGCGGAGGATCAGGTTGTAGGTCCGCGAGATGAACTCCCGCTTCGGCCCGCGGACCACCCGCGCGCTGCGGCTGAGCCGCGACCCGATCGCCAGGTCCGAATGCCCGGAGATCAGCGGCGCCACCAGCGGCAGCAGCGCGTTGAGGTCGGTGGACAGATCGACGTCCATGTAGGCCAGCACCGGCGCCTCGGACAGCGACCACACCGTACGCAGCGCCCGACCGCGGCCCTTCTGCTCCAGCCGCACGGCGGTGACGTAGTCCATCTCGTCGTCGAGCAGGGCGGCGATGCGGGGCGTGTCGTCGGTGCTGGCGTTGTCCGCGATGGTGATCCGGAACCCGTAGGGGAAGGTGCGGACCAGATGCTCGTGCAACCGGCGCACACAGGGTTCCAGGTCCTTCTCCTCGTTGTAGACCGGGATCACGACGTCGAGGACGGTCCCGGTCTGGCCCGGGCGCAGATGCTCGCGTGGCGGCAGGGAACCCAACGGCGTCGGGCTCAGCGGAGGCGTCGTCATGCCCACGACGGTCGCGGGCCGGCCTGTCACGGCTGTGTGGTGCACCTGTGGGCCCGCTGTGAGTCCGCGCGGCGGCCCCCGCCACGCGGCCTTACGGGCCGTCCGCCCGGGCCACCGGCAGGGTCACCGTGAACACCGTCCGCCCCGGGACGCTCGCCACCGCCACCGTGCCGCCGTGCGCGGCCACCACCGCCTGCACGATGGCCAGCCCCAGCCCGGTGCTGCCGCCGCTGCGGCCGCTGCCCACGGCCCGCGCCCGGGACGCGTCGCCCCGCGCGAACCGCTCGAAGACGTGCGGCAGCAGCGCGGCCGGAATCCCCGGCCCGTCGTCCTGCACCTCCAACCGGACCGCGTCCGGCGCCGCGCCGACGGGCGGCACCACGCCCGGCCGGGGCCGCCGGGGGCTGCGCACCCGGGCGGTCACCGTCGTCCCCTCGGGCGTGTGGGTCCGCGCGTTGGCCAGCAGGTTGACCAGGATCTGGTGCAGCCGGTCGGCGTCCCCGCGCACCAGCGCCGGCTCGTCCGCGTCCGGGAGTTCCAGCCGCCAGCCGTGGCCGGGGCCGGCCGCCCGCGCGTCGCTCACCGCGTCCACCACCAGCGGCGACAGGTCGACCGTGGCATACGACAGCGGGCGCCCGGAGTCGAGCCGGGCGAGCAGCAGCAGGTCCTCCACCAGGCCGGTCATCCGCTCCGCCTCGGACTCGATCCGCCCCAGCGCGTGCCGGGTCTGCGGACCGGGCCGCTCCTGCCCGCGCCGGGTCAGCTCGGCATAGCCCCGGATCGACGCGAGCGGCGTGCGCAGTTCGTGGCTGGCGTCGGCGACGAACCGCCGCACCCGCGTCTCGCTCTCCTGCCGCGCCGAGAGCGCCGAGCCGACGTGCCCCAGCATCCGGTTGAGCGCCGCCCCGACCTGACCGACCTCCGTCCGGGCGTCGGCCTCGGCCGCCGGGACGCGCACGTGCAGCGCCACCTCGCCCTGGTGCAGGGGGAGTTCGGACACCCGGGTCGCGGTCGCGGCGACCCGCCGCAGCGGGCGCAGCGCGATCCCGACCATGGCCGAACCGGCGATCCCGGCCGCCACCAGCCCGGCGAGCGTCACGCAGCACTCGATGAGCACCAGCCGCCCGACCGTGTCGTCCATCTCGTTCTGCGGCACCCCCAGCACCAGCGCGCCGTTCTCGGCGTACTGCACCCGGTACGAGCCGAGGCCGGGCAGGTCCGTGCTGTGCGGCTTGCCGTCCCGGCTGACCCCGTCCAGCGCCGCCAGTTGGTGCGCGTCGAGCGTGGTCAGCCGCTCCGACGGCAGCCGGCTCGTCGAACGGTTCATCCGCGCGCCGGCCGCGAGCGTGCCGTCCGGCGCGACCCGTGCCCCCACCGTCCCGGGAGCCTGGCCCGGTATGGCCACGAACTCCAGTCCGTTGTCCGGCACCAGATCGTGCGGCCGCGGCCCGTCCGCCCGCCTGATGCCCTCGACGAGCCGGTGGTCCAACTGCCCCTGGAGGTAGGAGTGCAGCGCGACCGCGGTGACCGTGCTGATCACCGCCCCCACGACGGCGATCAGCGCCACGGCCGACACCACGAGCCGCGTCCGCAGCGTCCACCGGCCTCCCCCACGCCCGAACGAGCCGGATCCGAAGCCCGAACGGAACCCGGAACGGAACCCGAAACGGCGCCGCCGCCCCTTGCGGTCACCGGGCCCGGCAGCCTCGGGGGAACCAGAACCGGAAGCAGAAGCAGAACCGCAACCGGCCCCCGCCCCGGCCCCGGAGGTCACCGCGGACGCGGAGGAACCCACGGCCCGCTACCCGGCCGGCTTGATCAGGTAGCCCGCACCCCGCCGGGTGTGGATCATCGGCTCCCGCCCCACGTCGATCTTCCGCCGCAGGTACGAGATGTACAGCTCGACGACGTTGGCCTGCCCCCCGAAGTCGTAGCTCCATACCCGGTCCAGGATCTGTGTCTTGCTCAGCACCCGCCGCGGGTTCCGCATCAGGTAGCGCAGCAGCTCGAATTCGGTGGCCGTCAGGTGGATGTCCTGGCCGTCCCGCCACACCTCGTGACTGTCCTCGTCCAGCACCAGGTCGCCCACGGTCAGCAGCGACTCGCTGCGCACCGCCGCGGCACCCGCCCGCCGCAGGAGTCCGCGCAGCCGCGCCACCACCTCCTCCAGGCTGAACGGCTTGGTGACGTAGTC
>LIQL01000124.1 GCA_001418405.1 Streptomyces diastatochromogenes
TAGGACGCCGCCGAACTAAATGTAAGAGAAAGCCCCGTTGGGAACTCCGGTTCCCGACGGGGCTTTCTTGCGTTCCCGAACGGGGACCCGCGGCGCGGCGAGGCCCGCGGGCCAGGTAAAGTCGGGGGCATCATCGGCATATTTTTCGCACAGGAGGCTTCCGCGTGGAGGTCCAGGAGACGCGGATCCAGACAGATCGTGTCCTCACCATCCCGAATATTCTGAGCATGGCGCGCCTGGTCGGCGTGCCAGTGTTCCTCTGGCTGATCCTCTGGCCGGAATTCGGCGGTCCGAGGGCCGATGGCTGGGCGCTGCTGGTGCTCGCGCTCAGCGGCGTCAGCGACTACCTCGACGGCAAGCTCGCCCGACGGTGGAACCAGGTCAGCAGCCTGGGCCGGATCCTCGACCCGGCCGCCGACCGGCTCTACATCCTCTCCACCCTCGTCGGTCTGACCTGGCGGGAGATCCTTCCGGTCTGGCTGACGGCGGCACTGCTCGCCCGTGAGCTGATGCTGCTGGTCGCGGTCGGGCTGCTCGGACGTCACGGGTATGGTCCGCCCCAGGTGAACTTCCTGGGCAAAGCGGCTACGTTCAACTTGATGTACGCGTTCCCGTTGCTGCTCCTCAGTGACGGAAGTGGCTGGCTTCACTCACTCGCTGCTATTTTCGGATGGGCGTTCGCCGGATGGGGTACGGCGCTGTACTGGTGGGCAGGGATCCTCTACGTGGTCCAGGTCCGCAGGATCATCAGGGCGGACGCCACGGCCGACTGAACAGGCCGAATCGGCAGATCGTGCCAAGGCCCGGCGCCCGCGTTCGGAAAACCAGCGGGCGCCCTTGACAAGTGAAGTCGGCAAGACCGTCGTCTCTTCGAGGAGGACGCTTCCGACATGAAGGCCGTTGTGATGGCCGGCGGCGAAGGAACACGCCTTCGCCCCATGACGTCCAGCATGCCCAAGCCGCTGCTCCCCGTGGCCAACAGGCCCATCATGGAGCATGTACTTCGGCTACTGAAAAGGCATGGTCTCAACGAGACCGTCGTGACCGTGCAATTCCTGGCCTCGCTCGTCCGGAACTATTTCGGCGACGGGGAAGAGCTCGGAATGGAGCTCACCTATGCCAATGAGGAAAAGCCACTCGGCACCGCCGGGAGCGTGAAGAACGCCGAAGAGGCCCTCAAGGACGACGCCTTCCTCGTCATCTCCGGTGACGCCCTCACCGACTTCGACCTCACGGATCTCATCCGCTTCCACAAGGAAAAGGGCGCCCTCGTCACCGTCTGCCTCACGCGGGTTCCGAACCCGCTGGAGTTCGGCATCACCATCGTCGACGAGGGCGGTCAGGTCGAACGCTTCCTGGAAAAGCCCACCTGGGGCCAGGTCTTCTCGGACACCGTCAACACCGGTATCTACGTGATGGAGCCGGAGGTCTTCGACTACGTCGATCCCGATGTTCCGGTGGACTGGTCCGGGGACGTCTTCCCGCAGCTCATGAAGGAAGGCAAGCCGATCTACGGCTATGTCGCCGAGGGCTATTGGGAGGACGTCGGCACGCACGAAAGTTATGTCAAGGCCCAGGCCGACGTGCTGGAGGGCAAGGTCGACGTCGACATCGACGGCTTCGAAATCTCACCCGGCGTGTGGGTCGCGGAAGGCGCGGACGTGCACCCGGACGCGGTGTTGCGAGGGCCCCTGTACATCGGTGACTACGCCAAGGTCGAGGCGGACGTGGAGATCCGCGAACACACCGTCGTCGGCTCGAACGTCGTCGTGAAGAGCGGCGCCTTCCTCCACCGGGCGGTGGTGCACGACAACGTCTACGTCGGTCAGCAGAGCAATCTCCGCGGCTGCGTGATCGGCAAGAACACCGACATCATGCGGGCGGCGCGGATCGAGGACGGCGCGGTCATCGGGGACGAGTGCCTCATCGGCGAGGAGTCGATCGTCCAGGGCAATGTGCGGGTCTATCCCTTCAAGACCATCGAGGCCGGTGCGTTCGTCAATACGTCGGTCATCTGGGAGTCCCGCGGCCAGGCGCACCTGTTCGGGGCGCGCGGGGTGACGGGAATCCTCAATGTCGAAATCACCCCCGAACTCGCCGTGCGGCTAGCCGGCGCGTACGCCACCACGTTGAAGAAGGGCTCCACGGTCACCACGGCCCGCGACCACTCCCGTGGCGCACGGGCCCTCAAACGCGCCGTGATCTCCGCATTGCAGGCGAGCGCCATCGACGTCCGCGACCTGGAGAACGTACCGCTGCCGGTCGCCCGCCAGCAGACCGCGCGGGGCAGTGCCGGCGGCATCATGGTGCGGACCACGCCGGGGGTGCCCGACTCCGTCGACATCATGTTCTTCGACGAGCGGGGCGCGGACCTCTCGCAAGGGGGGCAGCGCAAGCTCGACCGGGTCTACGCCCGTCAGGAGTACCGTCGGGCCTTCCCCGGGGAGATCGGCGACCTCCAGTTCCCCTCCAGCGTCTTCGACTCCTACACGGGAGCGATGCTGCGGGCGGTGGACACCACGGGCATCGCCGAGTCCGGTCTGAAGGTCGTGGTCGACGCCTCCAACGGCAGCGCCGGACTGGTGCTGCCGAGCCTTCTGGGCCGGCTCGGCGTCGACTCGTTGACCATCAACCCCGGTCTCGACGAGTCCCGGCCCACCGAGACCGCCGAGGCCCGCCGTGCCGGTCTGGTCCGGCTGGGGGAGATCGTCGCCTCTGCCCGGGCGGCGTTCGGCGTGCGCTTCGACCCGGTCGGCGAGCGGCTGTCGTTGGTGGACGAGCGCGGTCGCATCATCGAGGACGACCGCGCGCTGCTGGTGATGCTGGACCTGGTCGCCGCCGACCGACGCAGCGGACGGGTGGCGCTGCCCGTGACCACGACCCGGATCGCCGAGCAAGTGGCGGCGTACCACGGCACGCAGGTCGAGTGGACGACGACGTCGCCGGACGACCTCACGCGGGTGGGGCGGTCGGACGACACGGTGTTCGGCGGCGACGGCATGGGCGGCTTCATCATTCCGGAGTTCAGCAGCGTCTTCGACGGCGCCGCGGCGTTCGTCCGGCTGATCGGTCTGGTGGCCCGCACCCAGCTCACGCTCAGCCAGATCGACGCGCGGATCCCGCGGGCGCACGTCCAGCGGCGTGACCTGGCGACGCCGTGGGCGGTCAAGGGCCTGGTGATGCGGCACGTCGTGGAGGCGGCCGGCGACCGCGACGTGGACACCACCGACGGCGTGCGGATCGTGGAGGCCGACGGGCGCTGGGTGCTGGTGTTGCCCGACCCGGCCGAGGCGGTCACCCACCTCTGGGCGGAGGGCCCCGACGACGCCTCCGCGCAGCAGCTGCTGGACGAGTGGGCGGCCGTGGTGGACGGCGCCGGACGCTGATCCCTCCCCACCGGCGTGCCACCCGATCGGCACGCCGGTGGGGCCATTGGGAGACCACGCCGCCGACGTGCGACGATGTGCGGCATGTCGCAGCAGCGCCCCGATCGGAGCAACCGCCACCCCTCGGCCGGGCGACCCGATGCGTCCATGTCGCTGCTGACCAACGTGATGGACCACAGCCTCGACGACGGGTACGCCGAGGCCGCCGAGCGGAAGTCGGCCGAGGGTGTCAGCGGGCTGCCGCGCACGCTGCGGGCGAAGTTGGGCCTGGCGGCCGGTCTGGTGCTGGCGGCGCTGGTGGTGACCGTGGGGGCGGCGCAGGCGCGGGTCTCGGCGCCGACGCTGGCCAAGGAGCGCGAGGAGCTGATCCACCGCATCCAGAAGGGCACCGGGGAGGCCGACACCCAGCAGCAGCGGGTGGATTCGACCCGGGACACGGTCGATCGGATGCAGCGCGAGGCGCTCAAGCAGCACGGCGACGGCAAGGCCGAACTGCTGGCGCTGCTGGCCGGTTCGACTCAGGTCACCGGGCCGGGCGTGAAACTCGTCGTGGACGACGCCAAGGGGTCCGAGGCCGGCACCGGGGGGCCGCGGGAGAGCAGCGACTTCTCCGACACCGGGCGGGTGCGCGACCGAGACATGCAGCGCGTCGTCAACGGCCTGTGGCAGTCCGGTGCGGAGGCGATCTCCGTCAATGGGCAGCGGCTCACGTCACTCTCGGCGATCAGAGCCGCGGGAGACGCCATACTGGTCGACAACAAGCCGCTGGTGCCGCCGTACACGGTGCTTGCGGTGGGGGACGGGCAGCGGTTGAGTACCGCGTTCCAGGACAGCGCCGACGGTCAGTACCTGCACGTGTTGCAGGAGAACTACGGCGTGCGCACCAAGATTTCCGTGGAGAGCGAGGTCACGCTGCCGCCCGCGCCGAGTTTGACCGTACGTACCGCAAAGCCGAAGGCCGGTGCCGCGAAGGCGGACGGTGCCGACACAGGGAAGGGCACATCGTGATCGCCGTACTGGGCCTCATCGTGGGAGTCGTGGTCGGAATCGTCGTCCGACCCGTGGTGCCGACGGTGGTCGAGCCCTACTTGCCGATCGCTGTCGTCGCCGCGCTGGACGCCGTGTTCGGTGGTCTGCGGGCGATGCTGGACGGAATCTTCGACGACAAGGTCTTCGTCGTCTCCTTCCTCTCGAACGTCGTGGTCGCCGCCCTGATCGTCTTCCTCGGGGACAAGTTGGGCGTCGGCGCCCAACTCTCCACCGGCGTCGTGGTGGTGCTCGGCATCCGCATCTTCTCCAATGCTGCCGCGATCCGTCGGCACGTCTTCCGGGCGTGAGGCCGGTGGCAGCGGACGAGACTCCAGAGCCGGAGCGCACGCCGGAGGAGCGGTCGGAACCACGGCCCGGCCCGGAGCAGGACACTTCTGCGGAGCGCGCCGCCGGGCGGCAGCCGATGCCGCCCGAGCGACCCCGCCGGCCCGGATGGGCCGATGAGTCGACCCGGGAACCCGAGCCGGAGCCGGCGCAGGAGCAGCAGCCGGAATCGGGACAGAACCGGGCCGAAGCGGCAGTTGATGCCGACACGGACACGGCTGCGGGCGAGGAGGACGCGGCAGCGCGGACGACCGGTCGGCAGCGGCTGCGCGCCAGTTTGTGGCCGCCGAGATTGACCCGGGCTCAACTGATCGTCGCGTTGCTCCTGTTCATTCTCGGCCTCGGCCTCGCGATTCAGGTACGTTCCACCAGTGACAGCAGTGCGCTGCGAGGTGCACGCCAAGAGGACTTGGTGCGCATTCTGGATGAACTGGACAATCGCTCCCAGCGGTTGACGGACGAGCAGCGGCGCCTGGAGGGACAGAAGACCGAGCTGGAGAACAGCTCGGACCAGGCTGAGGAGGCCCGTAAGCAGACCGTGGAGAAGGAACAGCAGCTGGGTGTGTTGGCCGGGACCGTCGCGGCGCAAGGGCCCGGCATAAGCCTGACCATCGACGACCCCCACCACTCGGTGGAGGCGGACAAGCTGTTGGACACCATCCAGGAGCTGCGGGCGGCCGGGGCCGAGGCCATCCAGGTCAACGGCGTTCGCGTCGTCGCGAGCACGTACCTCTCGGACCTCCGGGGCGGCGTGCAGATCGACGGCAAGCGCGTCACGCCGCCGTACCGGTTCAAGGTCATCGGGAAGCCGGAGGACCTGGAGCCGGCGCTCAACATTCCCGGCGGAGTGGTCCAGACACTGGAAAAGGAGCAGGCCAAGGTGTCTGTGACCCGTGAGGAGAAGATCATCGTGGACGCCTTGCGAGCGGCGAAGCGGCCTGACTACGCTCGGTCGTCATCCCAGTGAGGCATCTACGTATGGTGATGGCCCGGCGAGGGCATGAGGTAGCGGGGGGTCGACGCACCGTGCGTGTGGTGTGTGGTGGAAACTGTCTTGAGGCCACGGACGTTCACAGGATGTCCGGATCGGCCGGTGTGTGCATCGAGGGTTCGTCCTGCCCCACGGGCGGGTCTGTGTCGTACAAGGGGAATCGCCCGTGAAGTTGTTTGGAAAGCTGTTCGGCAAGAGCGCCCGCCAGGAAGGCGACGGCGGCTCTGCGCGGCATCGCGCCCCGCGCCGGTCGGAGGAAGAAGGTGCGTCCGAGAGCCGTCCGCTCTTCCGTGACGAGGTCGGCGGTCCGTCCGGGGGGCACGGCGCGGGTTCTGTTGACCCCTCCGGTGCCGGCCGCATAGGTTCCCAGGAACCATCAGCCGCACACACGGGTGGAGGGTCGACCTTGCCGGTTTGTACGAGGTGCGGGCACCGGAACGCCGAGGCGAGCCGGTTCTGCTCCAACTGCGGTGCGCCCCTGCGTGCGGGTGCCCAGCCCGAGCGGGCCTCCGAGACGACCTCGACGATCTCCATCTCGGGGATCGAGGCGTACGACGCGGAGGCGACCGGGCAGAACCTCTCGCCCGCGCTCTCCCCGGAGGCCCAGGCGGCCGTCGACGCCCTTCCGCTGGGCTCGGCGCTGCTGGTCGTCCGTCGGGGCCCCAACGCCGGCAGCCGCTTCCTCCTGGACGGCGAGCTGACGACGGCGGGGCGGCACCCGCAGGGCGACATCTTCCTCGACGACGTGACGGTCTCCCGCAGCCACGTGGAGTTCCGCCGCGGTTCGGACGGCCGCTTCACGGTCACCGACGTCGGCAGCCTCAACGGCACCTACGTGAACCGCGAGCCGATCGAGTCCGTGGTCCTGGCCAACGGCGACGAGGTGCAGATCGGCAAGTACCGTCTGGTCTTCTACGCGAGCCAGCGGGGCGTCGGCATCTGACCGTCAGGGAAGGCACATGCGCCACACACCGACAGGCGGTGCCGGTTCGTCCGGCACCGCCTCCTCGGATCGCAAACCGTTGAGCATCGGCTCGGTGCTCAGCGTGCTGCGCGACGAGTTCCCCGAGGTCACCATCTCCAAGATCCGGTTCCTGGAGGCCGAGGGGCTGGTCGAGCCGCAGCGCACGCCTTCCGGGTACCGCAAGTTCACCGCGGCCGACGTCGAACGGCTGGCCAGCGTGCTGCGGATGCAGCGGGACCACTACCTCCCCCTGAAGGTCATCAGGGAGCACCTCGACGCCCTGGAGCGGGGCGAGCAGGTGCAACTACCCGCTCCGGCGACGCCGCCCAGGGACCTGGTCGAGGGTGTCTCCGACCCGGACGAGGAGCGTCCGACGGCGGCCCGGATCGGCCGATCGGAACTGCTGGCCGCCACCGAGGTGGACGAGACCACGCTCGCCGGCTGGGAGTCGTACGGACTCATCGTCGCCCACGAGGACGGCGGATACGACATCGAAGCGGTCGCCGTCGCCAAACTCGTGGCGGACCTGGGGCGCTTCGGGCTCGAGCCGCGGCATCTGCGTGCCGTGAAGGCGGCCGCCGAGCGCGAGGCGGGTCTCGTCGAGCAGGTCGTTGCACCCCTTCGGCGGCACCGCAATCCACAGACCCGGGCCCACGCCGAGGCCACTGCAAGGGAGCTGGCCACGCTGTCGGTGCGGTTGCACGCGGCGCTGCTGCAGAGCGCGCTGCGCATCCGTCTGCCGTGAGCAAACGAGTGCCCGACTACCCAAACCGGCCGGGCACGGCCTAGGGTTGCTGTGTGAACGAGCTCGACGTCGTGGGTGTCCGGGTGGAGATGCCTTCCAGCCAACCGATCGTGCTGTTGCGGGAGGTGGGAGGCGACCGTTACCTGCCCATTTGGATCGGGCCGGGAGAGGCCACCGCCATCGCGTTCGCCCAGCAGGGCATGGTCCCTGCCCGGCCGCTGACGCATGACCTCTTCAAGGACGTGCTGGAAGCCGTGGGGCAGGAACTCACGCAGGTCCGGATCACGGACCTGCGCGAAGGCGTCTTCTACGCCGAACTGGTCTTCGCCAGTGGCGTCGAGGTCAGTGCCCGCCCGTCGGACGCGATAGCGCTGGCGCTGCGCACCGGAACCCCGATCTTCGGTACCGACGGTGTGTTGGACGACGCGGGGATCGCCATCCCGGACGAGCAGGAGGACGAGGTGGAGAAGTTCCGCGAGTTCCTCGACCAGATCTCGCCCGAGGACTTCGGCACCAACCAGTGATCAGCCAGGTGACCCACCGGTTTCCGGCCAAGCTGTAATCCTTTCCCCGTGACAAGTCACGAGAAACCACTCGTAGGGTGATTATCACTCGGCGTGGCGAGCGCGGCGATCGTTGACGCACCCCGAGTGACTGCATACCGTCGATATGGCAGGTCCCGTCCGGGACGTGGAGGACGGAGGGCGGCGTGGCAATCACCGGCGACGGTACGGCGGCGGAAGGGGCATTGCCGCTCCACACGGGCGCGGCGGCGAACCGCAGTCCGGTACAGGCCGCTGCGATGTCGGGGGACCGCGAGGCGGAGCACGTCGGCTACCGCGGACCGACCGCGTGCGCGGCGGCGGGCATCACCTACCGACAGCTGGACTACTGGGCGCGGACGGGGCTGGTGGAGCCCAGCATCCGGCCGGCCTACGGGTCCGGGACCCAGCGGCTCTACAGCTTCCGGGACGTCGTCGTCCTGAAGATCGTCAAGCGGCTGCTGGACACCGGGGTGTCGTTGCAGAACATCCGCACCGCCGTCCAGCACCTGCGGGCTCGGGGGCTGGACGACCTGACGCGGATGACGCTGATGAGCGACGGCGCGACGGTCTACGAGTGCACCTCGCCCGACCAGGTCGTGGATCTGCTCCAGGGCGGCCAGGGCGTCTTCGGGATCGCCGTCGGGGTGGTCTGGCGGGACGTGGAGGGCGCGCTGTCACAGCTCCACGGGGAGCGGGTGGACACCGGTGAGACGTTGATCGGGAAGAACCCGCAGGACGAGTTGGCGCGGCGGCGCAACCGGGCCGGCTGACGTCGGACCGGCGGTCCCCGGCCCGGGGTCAAGCCGATTGTCAGTGGTGTGCGGCAGCATCAGTGGTGTGAGACGTGCGCCGACGATCCTGCATCTGGACATGGATGCGTTCTACGCGGCCGCCGAGCAGGCGGCCAAGCCGAGCCTGCGGGGCAAGCCCGTGGTCGTCGGCGGGATCGGGCCGCGCGGGGTGGTGGCCACCGCTTCGTACGAGGCGAGGGTCTTCGGGGTGCGTTCGGCGATGCCGACGGCGCAGGCGCGCCGGTTGTGCCCCAACGCGGCCTATCTCAATCCCCGGTTCACGCTGTACCGCCAGGTGAGTGAATCGGTCATGGAGCTGCTGCGGGCCCTGTCGCCGCTCGTGGAGCCGTTGAGCCTGGACGAGGCGTTCGTGGATCTGGAGGCCGGCGGCGTGCCGGCGGAGACCGCCGCGGTGCGGGCCGTGGGGGAGCGGCTGCGGCGGGACATCCTGGAGGTCACCGGACTGACCGGCTCGGTGGGGCTGGCCGGAGCCAAGATGCTCGCCAAGATCGCGTCCGAGGCGGCGAAGCCGGACGGGCTGGTGGTGATCGAGCCGGGCACCGAGCGGGAGCTGCTGGGGCCGATGCCGGTGCGGACGCTGCCCGGGGTGGGGCCGGCGACGGCGGAGACGCTGCGCCGGGCCGGGATCCACACGGTCGCCGAGACCGCGGAGGCCGGTGAGGCGGAGCTGGTGCGGCTGCTCGGCAAGGCGCACGGCAGCGGGCTGTACGCGATGGCGCTGGGCCGGGACGACCGGCCGGTGGTGGCCGAGCGGGACGCGAAGTCGGTGTCGGTGGAGGACACCTTCGAGGTCGACCTGACCGACCGGACGCGGGTGCGGACCGAGGTGCTGCGGCTGGCCGACCGGTGCGTGGCGCGGTTGCGGGCCGCTGGGCGGTCCGGGCGCACGGTGGTGATCAAGGTGCGGAACTACGACTTCTCGACGCTGACCCGGTCCGAGACGCTGCGCGGTCCGACGGACGACCCGGCGGTCGTCCGGGAGGCCGCCGTGCGGCTGCTGGAGACGGTCGACACCACGGGCGGCGTGCGGCTGCTGGGGGTGGGGGTGAGCGGACTGGCCGACTTCACGCAGGAGGACCTGTTCGCCCAGATCGCCACGGAGCGGGAGGCCGAGGAGCAGGCGGCGGTGGCGGTGGCGGGCGCGGGGCCGGACGCGGAGGCGGCGAGGGAGCCGGAGCCCGAGCCTGAGCCGCCGCGGCGCTGGCAACCGGGGTTGGACGTGGTCCACGAGGAGTTCGGCGCCGGCTGGGTGCAGGGCAGTGGCGTGGGGAGGGTGACCGTGCGGTTCGAGACGCCGTGGTCCGCACCGGGGCGGGTGCGGACCTTCGTCGTCGACGATCCGGCGCTGCGGCCGGGGGAGCCGCTGCCGCTGCGGGGCGGACCGGATCAGTCGTCCGCGCCGGCGATCCGCCCGAAGTCGGTGTCGGGGGCCGACGGGGCGGGGTCCGCGTCGGGTGAGGAGATATCCAGGCGGTAGTGGTGGTAGAGCTGGAGTTCCTGCTCGGGGGAGAGGTGGCGGCCGACGCCGAAGTCCGGGGCATCCTTGATCAGCTTGCGGTCGTAAGGGATGTGCAGGCTGTCGCCGACCATCTTGCTCGGTTCCAAGGGGACGAAGGCATCCCGGCTGAACAGGCCGGTGCGGACGGCCGCCCACTCCGGTTCGCCCGTCGCGTCGTCGAGGTAGACCTCGTCGACGGTCCCTATTTTCGCGCCGTTCCGGTCGAACGCTTTGCGGCCGATGAGGCTCCGGGGATCGATATCGGTTTGCACGGTCCCTCCAATTGGTCGCAACTGCCTTGTGACAACTACGAAACGGCACATTTCATGCCTCGGCCACTCGAAGGATCGTTCCAGCAGCGCGCTGGTAGGCTGGCGAATGGCCGTCGACCCCATGCGGGAGAGTCCTTTGTCGTTCGCGACCAGGGCGCCGAAGGAGCAAATCCTCCCCGGAATCTCTCAGGCACACGTACCGCATGGACGAGGTCACTCTGGAAAGCAGGGCGGGCCACGGACAGCACCATGCCGGAACCCCTCCTCACCGACGGTGAAAGCCGGACCGCAGCCCGCGGGCCGGTGAAGCTCTCAGGTTGAGATGACAGAGGGGGAGGCCGTCCGGGCACCAGCGCCGTGGTGCCCCTCGTAGGTCGTGCTGACCAGGAGGCCCCCGCAGATGACCACCAACCGCATCTCCCTGACCGAACTGGAGCGCGACACTCCGTTCGAGCGCCGGCACGTCGGGCCCGACGACGAGGCGCAGGCCAAGATGCTCGCGCAGGTCGGCTTCGGTTCGCTGGACGAGCTGACCGCCACCGCCGTCCCCGAGGTGATCAAGAGCACCGAGGCGCTGGGCCTGCCGCAGGCCCGCACCGAGGCCGAGGTCCTGGCGGAACTGCGCGCGCTCGCCGACCGCAACCAGGTCCTGTCCTCCATGATCGGACTCGGCTACTACGGCACCTTCACCCCGCCGGTGATCCTGCGCAACGTCATGGAGAACCCGGCCTGGTACACGGCCTACACGCCGTACCAGCCGGAGATCTCGCAGGGCCGCCTGGAGGCCCTGCTGAACTTCCAGACCGTGGTCGCCGACCTGACCGGACTGCCCACCTCCGGTGCGTCCCTCCTGGACGAGGGCACCGCCGCCGCCGAGGCGATGGCGCTCTCCCGCCGGGTCGGCAAGGTCAAGCAGGGCGTCTTCCTGGTCGACGCGGACTGTCTGCCGCAGACCGTCGCCGTGATCCAGACCCGCGCCGAACCGACCGGTGTGGAGGTCGTGGTCGCCGACCTCGCCGCCGGCATCCCGGACGAGATCGCCGAGCGCGGCGTCTTCGGCGTGCTCCTCCAGTACCCGGGCGCGTCCGGGGCGGTGCGCGACCACCGGGCGCTCATCGAGCGGGCGCACGAGCTGGGCGCGATCGTCACCGTCGCCGCCGACCTGCTGGCGCTGACGCTGCTCACCCCGCTCGGCGAGCTCGGCGCGGACATCGCGGTGGGCACCAGCCAGCGCTTCGGCGTGCCGATGGGCTTCGGCGGTCCGCACGCCGGCTTCATGGCCGTCCGCGAGCTGTACGCCCGCAGCCTGCCCGGTCGCCTGGTGGGCGTCTCCGTCGACGCCGACGGCAACCGCGCCTACCGCCTGGCGCTGCAGACCCGCGAGCAGCACATCCGCCGGGAGAAGGCCACCAGCAACATCTGCACCGCGCAGGTGCTGCTCGCCGTCATGGCCGGGATGTACGCCGTCTACCACGGCCCCGAGGGGCTGCGGACCATCGCCCGGCGCACCCACCGGTACGCCGCGGTCCTGGCCGCGGGGCTGAAGGCCGGTGGCGTCGAGCTCCTCCACGACGCGTACTTCGACACCCTGACCGCCCGGGTGCCCGGCCGGGCCGCCGAGGTCGTCGCCGCAGCCCGCGAGGCCGGCATCAACCTCCGCCAGGTCGACGCGGACCTCGTCGGCATCGCCTGTGACGAGACCACCGGGCGCGCCCAGCTGGCCGGTGTCTGGGGCGCGTTCGGGGTCGGGGGCGACGTCGAGGCGCTGGACGCGGCCGCCGACGACGCCCTGCCGCAGTCGCTGCTGCGCGCCGACGACTACCTCGGCCACCCGGTCTTCCACCAGCACCGCTCCGAGACCGCGATGCTGCGCTACCTGCGCACCCTCGCCGACAAGGACTACGCGCTGGACCGCGGCATGATCCCGCTCGGCTCCTGCACGATGAAGCTGAACGCCACCACCGAGATGGAGCCGGTCACCTGGCCCGAGTTCGGCCAGCTGCACCCCTTCGCGCCGGCCGAGCAGGCCGCGGGCTACCGCACGCTCATCAGCGAGCTGGAGGAGCGGCTCGCCGCGGTCACCGGCTACGACAAGGTGTCCATCCAGCCCAACGCCGGTTCCCAGGGCGAGCTGGCGGGTCTGCTGGCCGTACGTGCGTACCACCGGGCCAACGGGGACGCGCAGCGCACGGTCTGCCTGATCCCGTCCTCGGCGCACGGCACCAACGCCGCGAGCGCCGTGATGGCCGGCATGAAGGTCGTCGTCGTCAAGACCGGTGCGGACGGCGAGGTCGACACCGACGACCTGCACGCCAAGATCGAGAAGCACCGGGACGAACTGGCCGTCCTGATGGTCACCTACCCGTCCACGCACGGCGTGTTCGAGGAGCACATCACCCAGATCTGCGCGGCGGTGCACGAGGCCGGCGGTCAGGTCTACGTCGACGGCGCCAACCTCAACGCCCTGGTGGGCCTCGCCGAGCCGGGGAAGTTCGGCGGCGACGTCTCGCACCTGAACCTGCACAAGACGTTCTGCATCCCGCACGGTGGCGGTGGCCCCGGCGTCGGCCCGGTCGCCGTCCGCTCCCACCTGGCGCCCTACCTGCCCAACCACCCGCTGCAGCCCACCGCGGGCCCGGAGACCGGCGTCGGACCGATCTCCGCCGCTCCCTGGGGCTCGGCCGGCATCCTGCCGATCTCGTGGGCCTACGTCCGCCTGATGGGTGGCGAGGGCCTCAAGCGCGCCACCCAGGTCGCGGTGCTCAGCGCCAACTACGTGGCCAAGCGGCTGGAGCCGCACTACCCGGTGCTCTACACCGGCCCCGGCGGCCTGGTGGCCCACGAGTGCATCATCGACGTCCGGCCGCTGACCAAGGCGACCGGCGTGAGCATCGACGACGTCGCCAAGCGGCTCATCGACTACGGCTTCCACGCGCCGACGATGTCCTTCCCCGTGGCCGGCACGCTGATGATCGAGCCGACCGAGAGCGAGGACCTCGCCGAGCTGGACCGGTTCTGCGACGCGATGATCGCCATCCGCGCCGAGATCGACAAGGTCGGTTCGGGCGAGTGGGACAAGGACGACAACCCGCTGCGCAACGCCCCGCACACCGCGGCCGCGCTCGGTGGCGCGTGGTCCCACCCGTACGAGCGTGCGGAGGCCGTCTTCCCGGCCGGGGTCGTCGCCGCGGAGAAGTACTGGCCGCCGGTGCGTCGGATCGACGGCGCCTTCGGTGACCGCAACCTGGTCTGCTCGTGCCCGCCGCTGGACGAGTACGACGTCTGAGCACACCGGCCACCGGTGAGCGGTGGCAACATCAAGGGCCCTCGGCGGATGCGCCGGGGGCCCTGGTGTACGTGCCGGGTGGCTGCCGGATCAGGCGGCGGCGGTGACCCGGGTCGGAGCGATGACCTGCCCGTCCGGCAGCAGCTCACCGGTGTCCTCGAAGAGCAGGACGCCGTTGCACAGCAGGCTCCAGCCCTGCTCCGGGTGGTGCGCCACCAGGTGCGCGGCCTCCCGGTCGGTGGATTCGGCTGACGGGCATGGCGGTTGATGCTGGCACATGGAAGTCGTCTTTCGCTGCGGAGTGGTGAACGTCGTGCGGCTCGATGAGGTGGTCATGGCCGCTCCCCCGTTTCTGTCGGTCCCAGTCTTGCCCCACGGATGGGATTCCGCAGGGATTTCGCAGCAGCGGTACACACTCGATAGTGACGCGTCACCCGTGCGGGCGGTTGCTCCCAAGTGAGCCCGTGACCCGGGGGGTTGACGCGCCACCGGCGCACGGAGGCGGACGACGCGGCGCGCCCCGCGGCCAAGGAGGCCACGGGGCGCATCGGTGCAGCGCGGGCGCGCGGGCGGTGGCCCGCCCCTCAGGCGGGTTCCCGCAGCAGCGGCGCCGGGCCCAGGCGGAGGGTGAGGCGGGGCAGCAGGTCGGCGATCCGCTGCGGGAGGTGGGAGGCGATCCCGGGCGGGGCGGGGGCCAACGGCACCAGCAGGTCACCGGTGGCCGGGACCCCGCCGGCGCCGTCCGCGACCAGGTCGTGGTGGAGCCACAGTGTCAGCATGTACAGCTCCGGCACGGACAGCAGGCGCGGCTGGTACGGCGCGGTGAGCGATTCGGCCTGCTGCAGGGCCCGTTCCGTGGCGGCCACGTAGGGGCCGTCGCAGAAGTGCGAGAACGCCCAGCCGTCGGCGGTCAGCCGGGCCTCCGCGGCGGCCACGGCCCGCTCTCCGCCGCGGACCAGGAAGCGCCAGCCGGCGAGGCGGGTGCGCGGCGGACCGGCCTGGCTGACGTCGTCCCAGACGTGCACCGGCAGCGGGTGATCGGGACTCAGCGGCCCCTGGTGGGTGCGGAGCGCGGCCGCCGGTGACTCGCGGACCGCGGTGGGCGAGCCGAGGGCGGTGAGGACGCTGCGCAGGGCGGGCGCAGGGGCGGGAGGAACGTGCAGCGGCATGGCGGGTCGCCTCTCACTTAGGAGACACGGTGGAGCGTGGCAGTGCGGACGGCGCTGTCTGCGGGCGGGTCAGAGCCTGGCTGACCGAAGCCGCGGAACGGCGGGCCGGCCGCGGTGCCGGAACACCGTGGGGAGCACCGCCATGCCGGGCGCCAAATCTCTGCCTCGTCTGCGAAGTTTATACGACATATGTTCTGGAAGTGTTTCGGCTACTCGCCTTGCGGATTTCCGGCAAGGCGGAATCCGGACCGGTGTCCCGGGTGATTTCCGCCGCTTTGTGCGGGAACCAAGAGGGGTCACCTCGTAATTCTTCGACGGAGTGGTAGGCCGGAACCCGTCGGTGTTTTTTACGAGCGAATTGCGCACGGCGCTGGCCATCGAGATATGCCGATGGAAAATGCCCCGTGCCGCTCTCCACGAGAGTAACGGTACCGGCATGCCCCTGAGGCGTTATCGATCAGATTGCCGGGGCATCATCGACCGTAGCCCGTGCCCGGGGTGCCGGGGCGGCGCCGCACAGCCCGTGGTCGCGAGCCGTTCACTCTAGGAGGGACCCGCCGATGGGGGAGAAGGTCGCCGCGGACGGGATCGAGTTGGCGGACCGGGAGCATTACCGAAGAAAGCTGCACGACTGTCTGGAGGGATTGCAGCGACTCCTGGCGGAGAAGCGCTTCGACCGACCCAAGAATCTCATGGGCCTGGAGATCGAACTCAATCTCGCGGGTGCCGACGGGCTTCCCCGCATGCTGAACTCGCAGGTCCTGGAAAGGATCGCCAGCGGTGATTTCCAGACCGAGCTGGCCCAGTGCAATCTTGAGGTCAACATCACCCCGCACCGGCTGTCCGGCCGTGTTCTGGACCAGCTCGCCGAAGAACTCCGCACCGGACTCGGCTACGCGGAGCGAAAAGCCCGCGAAGTCGCCGCCCGCATCGTCATGATCGGCATCCTGCCGACCCTGCACGCCGACGACCTCACCGTCGCCAGCCTCTCCGCCAACGACCGCTACGTCCTGCTCAACGACCAGATGCGGGCGGCCCGCGGTGAGGACTTCGCGATCGACATCCAGGGCGTCGAGCGCCTGGTCACCCGTTCCCCCTCGATCGCCCCCGAAGCCGCCTGCACCTCGGTCCAACTGCACCTCCAGGTGACGCCCGGTCGGTTCGCCGCGGTGTGGAACGCCGCCCAGGCGATCGCCGCCGTCCAGATAGCCGTCGGCGCCAACTCGCCGTTCCTGTTCGGGCGGGAGCTGTGGCGCGAGTCGAGGCCGCCGGTCTTCCAGCAGGCCACCGACACCCGCGCACCCGAGCTCCAGGCCCAGGGGGTGCGCCCGCGGACGTGGTTCGGCGAGCGGTGGGTGGACTCCGCCTACGACCTGTTCGAGGAGAACCTGCGGTTCTTCCCGCCACTGCTCCTGCTCTGCGGGCCGCAGGAACCGCTGCGCGTCCTCGACGAGGGCGGGGTGCCCGACCTAGCCGAACTGGTGTTGCACAACGGCACGATCTACCGCTGGAACCGTCCCGTCTACGCGGTCGTCGACGGCGTCCCGCACCTGCGCGTCGAGAACCGGGTGCTGCCGGCCGGCCCCACCGTCGCCGACGTCATGGCCAACACCGCCTTCTACTACGGCCTGGTGCGCGCCCTGGCCGAGCAGCCGCGGCCCGTGTGGACCCGGCTCCCGTTCAGCGCCGCGGCCGCCAACTTCGACACCGCCTGCCGCCACGGCATCGACGCCACGCTGCGCTGGCCCCGGTCCGGTCGCGCCAGCGGCCTCGCCGAGGTCCCGGCCGTGCGCCTGGTCCAACAGGAACTGCTGCCGCTGGCGGCCGCCGGGCTGGACGCCTGGGGCGTTGAGCCCGCTGATCGAGACCACTACCTGGGCATCATCGAGGCCCGCTGCGCGCGGCGGACCAACGGGGCGTCCTGGCAGGCCGCGGCGTTCCGCCACGCGGTGCGGCAGGGCCTGCCGCGGGAGGCCGCGCTGGCGGCGATGACCCGGCGCTACGGCGAGTTGATGCACACCGGGGAGCCGGTGCACACCTGGCCGGTGGCCTGGCCGGTCGGCGGGACCGTGGTGCCGGCGCAGCGGCGGACGGGCAGCGTGTCGTAGCCGCCGCGCGGCCGGTCGGGCGGGCCGTCAGCCGGTGCCGGTTACCCGGTGGGCGTGCTGTGGTGGCGCGGTGTCTAACGGGGGCCGTTGCTGCCGGCCGCCATGATGGCCTTGAGGATCACCTCGTGGATCTGCGACGGGTCGCTGACCTGGTGCGCGGAGCCGCCGGTGGGGGCCACGACGCGGTTCAGTGCCGCCAGGTCGGCCTGCGGGCCGATCGCGACGGCGACCAGTGGCACCGGCCGCTTGGGGTCGGCGAGGCGCTTGAGGTCGGCGACCAGGGAGTCCAGGCCGATGCTGCCGATGTCGTCGTTGGCCCCGTCGGTGACGAGCACCACGGTGTTGAACTTCCCGCTCGTGTAGGTCGCGCACGCCCGCTGGTAGGCGGCCAGGGTGGTGTCGTACAGGCCGGTGGCGCTCCGCGGTACGGGGGCCAGCGAGTTGAAGGCGGTGGCGAGTTCGTCGCGGTGGGTGCCGCCGTGCGCGCCGCGGTCCCCGAGCCGTTCGGTCGGCGACAGCTCCACGTAGTCCCGGTCGCCGTCCAGGTGGGTGGCGAACTTCCACAGTCCGATCTCGTCCTCGGGCGTGAACGTGGACAGCGCCTGGAGCAGGGAGCTCTTCGCCAGGTCCATGCGGGACCGGCCGCCCTGTCCGGGGACCGCCTCGGCCATCGAGGGTGAGGCGTCCACCACGGTGGTGATCCGGGCGCTCTGCACGGTGATGGTCCACATGCCCAGCAGCGCCTGGAGGTCCTTGGCCGTCGGCAGGTCGGCGGGGGCGGCGGAGTACGGCTGGGGTGCGCGGCCGCCGGCCGTGCCGGTCAGCTTCGGGTCGGCGGTGCCGTTGTCCGGTCGGAAGCCGTGGTCGTGCAGGGTCCGCTGCCCCGGGGTGTCGTCCAGCAGGGTCATGAAGCGGTTGGCGGCGCGGCTCTGGTCGGCGGTCAGCGCGTCCTCGTCGACGAGGGTGTAGGGGTAGGTGAGGCGGGCGGTGCCGTCCGTCGGGTAGAAGAGGTCGAGCGGTGGGCCGCCGTCCGGGCTGGTGTTGTGCGCGTACGCGGCTTGTTCGGAGAGGAGCACCGCCTGGTTGCGGCGCGGATTGCCGAGTTCGGTGCCGGAGTCGTTGCGCGGGAGCGTGGCCAGCACCTGGTCGTCGCCGTCGGCGACCCGCTCGTAGAGGACCTTGGCCGCGGCGGCGGTGCGGGTGGCGGCGTCGTCGGCGCTGTCGGCCTCCTTGCGGTTGGCGGCGTTGATGCGGGCCAGGGCGAGCAGTCCGGTGGCGCTGCGGGCCGGGTCGGCGACGCCCAGGCGCAGGGTGCCGCCGCTGGTCGCGGTGCGGGTCAACGTCGTCCAGGAGTAGGTCTTGCCCGGCCAGCCGAGGGTCTTGGCGGCGCTGTGGATCGTGCCCAGGGCTATGGGGGAGGAGGCGAGGGTGCTGACGGACGTCAGTGCCGAGCCCCGTTCGTCGGTGACCCGGTCCACCCACAGGTCGGAGTCCGGCACCCACACCTGGAACTCCGCCTTGGCGGGGCGTCCGGCGAGCGAGTCGGCGACCTCGGAGGAGGGCTGTGCGTTGATCTTGACGTCCAGGCACTTGCCGTCGGTGCGGATCGCGTCCTTGCGTGCCTGGTCCGCGACCGCCTCCAGGGCCGGGGCGATGTCGGGCGAGGCGACCACGGCCAGTTGCACGGCGTCGCCGCCGCACGACGCGCCGAAGGGGAGCAGTCCGTTGCTCACCGCCACGACGGAGCCGGCGGCGGCCGCGACGACGACGGTGGTGGCGAGGGCGATCGTCCGGCGTCGGGCGCGCGGGCGGGGGGACCCCGTTCTCGGCGGTGCGGAGTCGTCGGGCAAGCTGTGACGTCCCATGCGGTAGCGCCTCTCCTGATGCTCGGAGTTCCGGAGCCCCGGACCTCCATCGGGATCGATGCGGACGGAAACACCCCGTGCGGAGGGCGCCCGTTCCCGGCCTGTCGCGAGCGATCTTCGTACCTGCTTTCGAGACCCTAGCGGTGCGACGGCGGTGAAGAGGCGGTATTGAGGAAGTGGAGGAACCTTTGCAGTCGGATACAAGTCCCTTGGCGGACGGGGACGTTCCGGGCGCGGGGAACGGCGCCGGACCGTTGCCGGCGGCGGTGGGGGAACCCGCCCGGAGGGTGCTGCGCAACGAGACGCTGATCGTCCTGGCGCTCTCCCTGGGCGCCAGCGCGGTCTCCGCGCTGATCAGCTTCGTCGGTTCGCTGACCCGACCCGGCGGCCTCAAGCACCAGGCGGCGACGCTCAACGCCTCGCACGCCCCCGGACGGCCCTGGCTGGACCTCGCCTGGCAGCTGTTCGGGATCGCGACCGCGCTGGTGCCGGTGGTGCTGGTGGCGCACCTGTTGCTGCGCGAACGGGCCGGCGGGCTGCGCGCGATCGGCTTCGACCGGCGACGGCCGGGCTTCGACCTGGGGGTGGGCACGGCCCTGGCGGCGCTCATCGGGGGCAGCGGTCTGCTGCTCTATCTGGGCGCGCGGGCGGCCGGCTTCAACCTGACGGTGGTGCCCGAGGCGCTGCCCGAAGTGTGGTGGAAGGTCCCGGTACTGATCGCGTCCGCGGTGCAGAACGCCGTGCTGGAGGAGGTCATCGTCGTCGGCTACCTGCTGCGCAGACTGGGGCAGCTGGGGTGGGCCCCGTGGGCCGCGCTGGCGGCCAGTTCGGTGCTGCGCGGTTCGTACCACCTCTACCAGGGCGTCGGCGGGTTCTTCGGCAACATGGTGATGGGTGTGGTCTTCGCCCTGGTGTACCGGCGCTGGGGGCGGGTGGGCCCGCTGGTCGCCGCGCACGCCCTCATCGACGTCGTCGCGTTCCTGGGCTACGCGCTGCTCGCGGGGCGGGTGTCGTGGTTGCCCACCGGGTGAGGCGCGGCGGGCGGCGGTGCGGGGCGGGTGGCCTGATGGCCCCCGCCCCGCAGCGTTTCGGGGGCGCCGTCAGGGGGCGGCGAGCAGCTCGCCGTCGATGACGGTCACCGCCGAGCCGGTCAGCAGGGTGCGGTCGCCGCGCAGCACGGTCCGCACGTTTCCGGTCCGCGCTCCGCCCTGGCGGCCGACCAGGGCGTCGCGGCCCAGGCGCGCCGACCAGAAGGGGGCGAGCGCGGTGTGCGCGCTGCCGGTCACCGGGTCCTCGTCGATGCCGACGGCGGGGAAGAAGCCGCGGGAGACGAAGTCGTAGCCGCCGGTGGGGTCTTCGGCGCGGGCGGTGGTGATCACGCCGCGACCGCCGTGCCCGGCGAGCAGGGCGAAGTCCGGTGCGAGGCCGTGGACGGCCTTCTCGTCGGCCAGCTCGACCAGGAGGTCGCCGACGTGGGGGCCGGTGTCGTGGGCGGAGCGGATCTCGACGCTGAGCGCCCGGGCGACGGCGTCCGGCACGTCCGTCGGGGTCAGCGGGGCGGTGGGGAAGTCCATGGTGATGGAACCGTCGTCGTCCGCCGTGGTGATCAGTACGCCGCTGCGGGTGCGGAAGCGCACCGTCCCGGTGGCCGTGCCCGTGGTGTGCAGGACGTGCGCGGTGGCCAGGGTGGCGTGCCCGCACATGTCGACCTCGGTGGCGGGGGTGAGCCAGCGCAGTGCCCAGTCGGCGTCGCCGCCCGGGGGCAGCGGGTGGGCGAAGGCGGTTTCGGAGAGATTGACCTCGGCGGCCACGTGCTGGAGCCAGGCGTCCTCGGGGAACGCGGCGGAGTCGAGCAGGACGACCCCCGCGGGATTGCCGGCGAACGGGCGCTCGGAGAAGGCGTCGACGATGCGGATCCTCATGGCCGGAGCGTAGGTGCGGCGCAAAGCCGCAGGCCACGGCCAATCTTCGGGAACTGGCCCCGGAAAGCGCGAGGGGGGCCCTTGTTCGCCGAACGCTTCCGATATATCGTTGACGCATCGCGATCGGTCAACGATTGTGGACGATAGTACGTGCGTGAAGCACCCTCGATGAGGAAAGGGAGGACGTCACCATGCGTTCCCAGGGATACGAGTACGGCCCCGAGCACCGTCACGAGCACGGCGGCCCCGGCCGTCACGGCGGCCGCGGCGACTTCGGCGGCGGCTTCGAGCGGCGGCGGGCGGCCTTCGGCGGATTCGGCCCGCCGTTCGGGGGGCCGCCCTTCGGAGGCGGCCGGGGGCGCGGC
>LIQL01000125.1 GCA_001418405.1 Streptomyces diastatochromogenes
CCCCCTCGCCCCCGCTCTGCCCACCCGGACCGTCACGCTGCTCCGTCGCACCGACGCCTACCGGACCGCCGCGGCGCGGGCCTTCACCCGCCTCGCCAGGGAACTGGTGCACAGCCGGGGATACGCGCCGGCCTGAGGCCGGACGGGCCGGGACCGCGCGGACTACCGAGAACAACGCTGTTCCGTGGAGCGCGTTCGCCCACCCGCACGGATTCCGCCGGCTGCGGATCCGCTGGGCGTCAGGCTTCGGCGATGGTCCGGCCCGGCATCGGCTCCGCGAGCGCGACCCGCCGGGCCGGCGCGCCGAAGGGGTCGGCGAAGTACTGCGTCTCGTGCACCACGTGCTGGCCGGCGAATTCCATGATGCTCACCGAGTACGAAGGCACCCCGTCGTAGGTGATGAGGCATTCGCTCACCCACAGATCCGCATGGCCGGTGATCCGCTGGACGGTGAAGTGCCGGTCTGCCGGGTGCCCGCCGCGTTGCGCCGAGATCACCGCTCGGCCCCGGAACCGCTCACCTGACTGCGGGTAGTCCAGGATCGCGTCCGTGGCGTAGAGGGCGTGCTCGGCTTCGGTGTCCCCGCGTTCCGACGCCCGCCAGTGCTCCTCGACCGCGGCCCTTCTTTGGGCGTCAGCATCCATGGCGGCACCTTTCCGTAGCGGTGACAGCCTAAGCACTCCGGCCGCAGCCGGACCGGGACCGGCCGGACCTGGACTGCCGAGTCCTCCCTTTGGCCGGGTCGGAGGGCGGCAGCCGTCCGCCGGGGCGCCGCGTCGAGTGACCGCCAGCCGGCCGACCCGCCGTTGGTCCGTGCTGTCGGGACTTCCTAGCATGGGGCCGTGGCCAGGTTTGTGATCGCACGCACGACGCCCCTCTCCCCCGACGCCGCATGGCGACGGCTGACGGACTGGGCGGCCCACGCCGCCTACGTGCCGCTCACCACCATCACCGTGACCACGCCGCCGCCCACCCGGGAGGGGACCACCTTCGTCGCCCGGACCGGCCTCGGCCGGCTCGCGTTCGACGACGTGATGCGCGTCGTGCGGTGGGAGCCGCCGGACGCCACCGGCGCCTCGGCCGTGGGCCGCTGCCGGCTGGTGAAGCAGGGCCGGGTGGTGACCGGTTGGGCCGAGGTCGAGGTGGGTGCGCGGGACGGGGGCTGCCGCGTCGTCTGGCGCGGCGAGGTGCACCCGCGCGGCGTCCCGGGCGCCTTCCGAGCGGTGGTGGCCGGCTCGGCGCGGTGGTTGTACGGCCGCATCCTGGACGGCCTGCTCGCCCGATAGACGCGCCGAGCCGGGGGGAGAGACCGGCAGCGTCCTCACAACGCGGTGAGGAACTCCCGCACCGCCGCCGCGAATCCGGCCGGGTCGTCGTCGTGCAGCCAGTGCCCGCACCCGGGGAACTCCCGCAGGGTGGTGCCCGGCCGTCGCCGCGCCATCTCCCGGGCCATCGCGGTGGGGAGGACGAAGCTGTCCAGGCCGTGCAGCAGCAGCGCGGGGCAACTGGTGGCCAGCCAGTCGGGCCACCAGTCACCGACCAGGGCCTCCTGCGACCGCACCATGTCCGCGTGGTCGAAGAGGAACCCCCACCCGTCGGGCCGTTCGACGGCGCTCTCCAGGAAGTAGCCGGCGTCCGGTACGCCCCGGGCCTCCACCTGGCGGCGCAGCTCACCCAGCGTCGGTGCCCGGCGCGGCCAGTCCCGGACGTCCAGCACCGGATGCGCCACCTCGGGCCGGCGGTTGAGCGCACCGCCCTCCTCGACGATCAGCGCCCGGACCAGTTCCGGATGGTGCGCGGCCAGCCGGAACGCCACGACCCCGCCCATCGAATGGCCGAGCACCGGCAGCGGTCCCAGTCCCAACGCCCGGACGAAGGCGGCGGCGTCGGCCACGTACGCGTCCGGGGACACGTCGTCGTCGCGTGCGCTGAGGCCGTGGCCGCGTTGCTCCAGGGCGACGACCCGGAACTCAGGTGCCAGGGCGGCGGCCAGGGCGGCGAACGCCCTGGCCCGGCCGAAGTGCCCGTGCAGGGCCAGCACCGGCGTTCCCGGTCCGCCGGCGTCCGCGTAGGCCAGTCGCCGGCCCCGCACCGTCAGGGTCTGCGTGGTCAGGGTGAACGTCATGGTCGTGCCTCTCTGGTGGGTGCCCGAACCGCTGGTCCGGCGCGGCGACGTGGCCGGCGCAGGGGCCCTGACGTGGCCGTCGGTCGGCCGGGGCACGAGTGACGATAGGCGCCGTGGCCGCGGGGCCGGGGCCCGGGCCGGCCCGGAAAACCAGTTGCCACCGCTCAGTACCGTCAGGTGCGTGACGGACATCGACGGCTTGCTCGCGGCCTACGACGAGCAGATGCGGGGAGTGCCTCCCACGCCTCCCGACGGGGTCACCTACGAGCAGGACGGTCCGGTGCTGCGGATCGTCGGGCAGTTCCGCGGGTTCGTCAGCGCACCGCCGGACGTGGGCCTGCGCGGTGGCGAGTTGGACCGGCTGATCGCCCGCCAGCGCGACCGCTTCGCCGCCCGCGGCGAAGCGGTGGAGTGGAAGACCCGCGGGCACGACCGGCCGGCGGACCTCACGGACCGGCTCCGCGCCGCGGGCTTCGTCCCGGAGGAGCCGGAGACGGTGCTCGTCGGCCGGGCCGGGCAGTTGGTCGGCGCTCCCGTCCTGCCGCCCGGTGTCGGGCTGCGGCGGGTGACCGCCGACGTCGACCTGCACCACATCGCCGCCATGGAGTCGGCGGTCTGGGGCCAGGACTGGAGCTGGCTCGCCGAGGACCTGAGCGGGCGCATCGCGGCGGCCCCGGAGGAGATCGCCGTCCTGGTGGCCGAGGCCGGCGGCGAGGTGGTCTGCGCGGCGTGGCTGGTCTTCCGGGAGGGCACCGAGTTCGCCAGTCTGTGGGGCGGCTCGACCCTGCCGGCCTGGCGCGGCCGTGGGATCTACCGTGCGCTGGTCGCCACCCGCGCCGAACTCGCCGTGGCCCGCGGCGTGCGGTACCTCCAGGTCGACGCGTCCGCCGACAGCGCCCCCATCCTGCGCCGGCTCGGTTTCCACGCCGTCACCACCACCACGCCCTACGTCTGGTCGCCGCCCGGGGCCTGACCCCCGGCGGACCGGCCGGGCGGTCGTCCCTGCTCGCCTCCCCGGCCTCGTCGGGCTGCTCGCTCTCCGTAGGGTCGCGCGCACTGCTCCGCACCGCGGTGGCGGCGTTCCGACCGGAAGCAGCCCAGCGCGGGCCCCGGGCCGGGGGTAGTGCGCGGATGCTGCCACACTGTGCGTGCCACAGCCGTGGTCCGCGCCCCGCGGAGACGGCTGAGGACGGCCCGGCGCGGCGAACGGCGCCGTCGGCAAGCACAGAGAACTGCCTGGTGAAAGGGTGCGCATGGTGGCCTCCGCAGGGAACAAGAACAACGGCGACGCGACGAAGAAGGGCTCCGGCGGCCACTGGCGCAATTACGTGGTGGCCGGCGTCGGCATCGCCGTGGTGTGCGGGGCGGCCGTCGTGGTCGGCCAGTTCTCCCGGGCCGGCGAGGCGACCGCGTTCGAGCCGCCTTCCGGTGCCGTGGGCACGCCGGACGGCACGAAGCTGGCCCTGCCGGTCAAGCCGACCGTGCCGGTCACCATGACGGTGTACGAGGACCCGCGCAGCCCGCAGTCGCGCGACTTCGCGCAGAAGTACGCCACCACGTTCGCGCAGCTCCTGGCGTCCGGGCAGGTCCAGATCGACTACCGCCTGGTCACCCAGAGCGACCGGCAGTACGGGGGCACCGGCGCGCAGGAGGCCGCCGCCGCAGCCGCCTGCGCCCAGGACCAGGGCCGCTTCGGCCCCTTCATGGACCAGCTCTGGCAGCACCAGCCGGCACCGCAGACCGACGGCCTGAAGGACCCCAAGCTCCTCAAGGAGATCGCGAAGAAGGCCGGGAAGATCCAGCACGACACGTTCAACCTGTGCCTGGACCGCGGTCAGCGCCAGGGGTGGGTGAAGAAGTCCCAGGAGGACTACGCCGCCTCGGGCCTGGGGCCCGTCCCGGTCGTCCAGGTCAACGGGCAGACCGTCGCCGACCCGGCCACCAAGTTGACCCCGGCGAAGCTGGCCGCCCTGGTGGCCAAGGAGGCCCATCAGGTGTCGGCCGCCGCCACCACGGCCTACCCGACGCCGACGGCCACGCCGGCGGCCGCGCCCAAGTCGTGACGTGAGCGGCTGGTTCCCGGGTCCCGGCCGCCACCACGGCCCGGGCCCGGGAACCAGCACCGTCACCGGACCGGATCACCCGATCCGGTCCGGTGCGCCCCGGCTCGGTCAGGCGAGGGCCACCAGGTCGCGGTACTCCTCGCTCCACAGGTCCTCGTCCGCGTCCGGCAGGAGCAGCACGCGGTCGGGGCGCAGGGCGTCGAGGGCGCCCTCGTCGTGGGTCACCATCACGATCGCGCCGGGGTAGCGGCCGACCGCCGCCAGGACCTCGTCCCGGGAGGCGGGGTCGAGGTTGTTGGTCGGCTCGTCGAGGAGCAGCACGTTGGCTCCGGAGTGGACCAGTCCGGCCAGGGCCAGGCGGGTCTTCTCCCCTCCGGAGAGGACGCCGGCGGGCTTGTCGGCGTCGTCTCCGGTGAACAGGAACGCACCCAGCACGCGCCGGGCGTCCTGCTCCGTGAGGTGTGGGGCGGCCGCTGCCAGGTTCTCCCGGACCGTCCGGGCGCCGTCGAGGGTGTCGTGTTCCTGGGCGAAGTAGCCCAGGCGCAGTCCCTGGCCGTGCACCACCCGCCCGGTGTCCGAAGTCTCCGCGCCGGCGAGGAGGCGCAGCAGGGTGGTCTTGCCGGCGCCGTTGAGGCCGAGGATCACCAGGCGGCTGCCCCGGTCCACGGCGAGGTCGACCCCGGTGAGGACCGGGTGGTCGCCGTAGGACTTGGTCAGGCCGATCGCGCCGAGCGGCATCCGGCCGCAGGGGTGCGGTTCGGGCAGGCGGATCCGGGCGGTCTTCTCGGTCCGCCGGACCGGCTCCAGCTCGGCGAGCATCCGGTCGGCGCGGCGGGCCATGCTCTTGGCCATCACGGCGGTGGCGGAGCGGGCCTTCATCTTGTCCGCCTGGGCGTGCAGGGACGCGGCCTTGCGCTCGGCGTTGGCCCGTTCGCGGGTGCGGCGCCGGGCGTCGGCCGCGCGCTGGGCGAGGTACCCGGCCCAACCGGTGTTGTGCTGGTCGATCGTGGCGCGGGTGGCGTCGAGGTGGAAGACGCGGTTGACGACGTCCGCCAGCAGTCCGGTGTCGTGGCTGATCACGACCAGGCCGCCCCGGTGGGCCTGGAGGAAGCCGCGGAGCCAGCCGAGGGAGTCGGCGTCGAGGTGGTTGGTGGGCTCGTCCAGCAGCAGCGTGCCGTCGTGCCCGGCGAAGAGGATGCGGGCCAGCTCGACCCGGCGCCGCTGGCCGCCGGAGAGCGCGCCGACGGGTCCGGTCAGCGCGCGTTCCGGGAGGCCGAGGCCGGCCGTCACCCGGGCGGCCTCGGCCTCGGACGCGTAGCCGCCGCCGGCCTGGAAGGCGGCCTCCGCCCGGGCATAGGCGGCCATCGCGCGCTCCAGCCCCTGAGGGCCGTCGGCGTCGGCCATCGCGGATTCGGCGGCGCGGAGGCGGTGCAGGGCGGCGTCCAGGCCGCGGGCGGACAGGATCCGGTCGATGACGCGCTGGGCCGGGTCGGCGGCGCGGGAGTCCTGGGCGAGGTAGGCGAGGGGGCCGGTGCGGGTGAGGGTGCCGGCTGCGGGTTCGGCCCGTCCGGCGAGGGCGGTGAGCAGGGTGGTCTTGCCCGCCCCGTTGCGGCCGACCAGGCCGACCCGGTCGCCGGGAGAGACGGTGAAGGACACGTCGGACAGCAGCAGGCGGGCGCCGGCACGCAGCTCGACGCCACGAACGGTGATCATGGGATAACGCTCCGAATAAGCACGAGGACGGACTTCTGGTGTGGAAGCGGGTCCTCGGCTAGGAAATTCGGGGCGTAGGCATGCGGACACGGTATCGGCCGGCCGCCGGTCGGCGCATCCGGTTTTCCCGGCGGCCCGTCCGGTCAGCCCGCCAGCTCCCCCAGGAGTTCCCAGGTGCGGCGCCGGTCGGCGGCGCCGGTGACCTCCGTGCCCGAGAACACCACCTCGGTGGCCCCGGCGTCGCGGTAGCGCTGCACCTCGGCGGCCACCTTCTTCTCGTCTCCGATGACCGCGACGTCGACCGCCCGCCGGCCGCCGGACAGCCCGATGACCCGTGCGTAGGAGGGGATCTGCTCGTAGAACGCGAGCGACTCGGTGAACGTGCTGCGGACCGCGTCGACGTCGTCGGTGACCACGCCGTGGACGAGTGCCACGATCCGCGGGGCGGGGCGCCCGGCGGCCTCGGCGGCCGCGGTGAGGGCCGGGACGATGTGCTCGCCGAGGGCGCGGGGCCCGGCGAGGTAGGGCAGGATTCCGTCGGCCAGTTCGCCGCTGGCCCGTAGCGCCTGCGGCCCCATGGCGGCGACCAGCAGCGGGACGCCGGACTCCGCGCCGGGCACCCGGGCGGGGATCGGCGTGGTCGCGGTGAGGAGCTCGCCGTGGTAGTCGGCGCTGCCCGTTTCGGTCAACTGCCTTACTGCGGTGAGGAATTCGCGGAGTCGGGCGATGGGCCGCTCGAAGGGGATGCCGAAGCCGGTCTCGGTCAGGAGCTTGGTGCCGAGCGCGAGTCCGAGGTGGTAACGGCCGTGCGTGGCCGCCTGTGCGGTCTGGGCCTGACTGGAGACGACGAGCGGGTGCCGACCGAAGACGGGGATGGCGGACGTGCCCACCTGCAGCTCGGGCACCTCGCGCCCGACGATCGCGGCGAGCTGCGGCGAGTCGGCACCGAAGGTCTGGCCGAACCACGCGGACCGCAGTCCGGCGGCCGCCGCCTCCTTGGCGAGTTGCACGCTCGCGTCGATCTGGTTCGTGGGGTCGATCGGGTTGAGGGAAACTCCAACGGTCATGTCCGTTGAGAACCGGGCGCGTTGGGGCGCTATTCCGGGCCGTGCGTGACGGGTTGATGTCGGGCGTGTGTCGCGACGAGGAGGCGGGATCGGCGCCCGGAACCCGATCCGCGCCCCTGGGGAATCCTTCTAGGACAGCAGCTGTCCTAGATGCCGCCTAGCGTGATCCTCACCGATGACACAGGCAACACCGAGAGGCGGCCGCCATGACCGGCAACGAACCCACCACCGACCACCCCACCGAAGCGCCCGCGGTCACCGGCGAGCGCGCCGAGTGGTTGGCTGCGCTGGCCAAGCACCGGCACTTCCTGCGCTTCACCACCCGTGACCTCACCGACGAGCAGGCCGGCCGGCGGACCAGCGCCGGCGAGCTGTGTCTGGGCGGCCTGATCAAGCACGTCACCTCGGCCGAACGCGGCTGGGTGGACTTCATCCAGCACGGCCCCTCGGCGATGCCCGACTTCACGGCGATGACCGCCGCCGACTGGGAGCGCCGGGCCGAGGAGTTCCGACTGCTGCCGGGCGAGACGCTGGCCGGCGTGTTGGCCGCCTACGAGGAAGTGGCCCGCCGCACCGACGAGTTGATCGCCACCCTGCCCGACCTGGACGCCTCGTGGCCGCTCCCCAAGGCGCCCTGGTTCCAGGCCGACACGCACTGGTCGGCACGTCGGGTGTTGATGCACATCATGGCCGAGACCGCGCAGCACGCCGGCCACGCGGACATCCTCCGCGAGTCCCTGGACGGCGCCAAGAGCATGGGGTAGCGCCGGTCCCGGGACGCGGCGGAGCGTCCGCCGGCAGGCCCTTCGCGGTGCACCGGTCACCGCTGGTGGACGCCTGCTGGCGGACGCTCTCATACCTTGACCGCGGAACGGTGGACGGTCAGAGGGAGCGGCCCAGGCGGTCCGCCACCACCTTCACGAAGCGCGCGGGGTCGGTGGGCCGGCCGCCCTCCGCCAAGACCGCCAAGGCGTAGAGCAGTTCGGCGTTCTCGGTGAGGTCGGTGCGGTCCTCGCGCTCCCCGTACGCCTGGTTGAGACCCTTCACCAGCTGGTGGTCGGGGTTGAGTTCCAGGATGCGCTTGGTGCGCGGCACCTCCTGCCCCATGGCCCGGTACATGTTCTCCAGCGCCGGCGTCATGGCGTCGGCGTCCGCGACGATGCAGGCCGGCGACACCGTCAGGCGCGACGACAGCCGCACCTCCTTGACGTCCTCGGCCAGTTGCTCGCCCATCCAGCCGAGCAGGCCCGCGTACTCCTCGGCCCGCTTCTCCCGCTCGCCCTCGGACTCCGCGTCGTCCTTGGCACCGAGGTCGATCTCGCCCTTGGCGATCGACTGGAGGCGCTTGCCCTGGAACTCGCCCACCACGTCGACCCAGACCTCGTCGACCGGGTCGGTGAGCAGGAGCACCTCGATGCCCCGCTCGCGGAACGCCTCCACGTGCGGGGAGTTGTCGATGCTCTGGCGGGACTCGCCGGTGATGAAGTAGATGTCCTCCTGTCCCTCCCCCATCCGCTCCACGTACTGCTCCAGCGTGACGGACTCGTCCTCGCCGCGCGTGGTCGCGAACGACGCCACCGCGAGCAGGGCGTCGCGGTTGTCGGAGTCGGAGACCAGGCCCTCCTTCAGCACCGCGCCGAACTCCCGCCAGAACGTGCCGTAGCGGTCGCCGTCGTCGGCCATCATGCCCTTGACCGACGACAGCACCTTCTTCGTCAGCCGCCGCTGCATCATCAGGATGTGCCGGTCCTGTTGGAGGATCTCGCGGGACACGTTGAGCGAGAGGTCCTGCGCGTCGACCACGCCCTTGACGAAGCGGAGGTACGGCGGCAGCAGCGCCTCGCAGTCGTCCATGATGAAGACGCGCTTGACGTACAGCTGGAGCCCGCGTGCGGAGTTCTGCGTGAACAGGTCGTGCGGGGCGTGCGACGGGACGAACAGCAGGGCCTGGTACTCGAAGGTGCCCTCGGCCTGGAGCTGGACGGTCTCCAGCGGGTCGCGCCAGTCGTGGCTGATGTGCTTGTACAGCTCGTGGTACTCGTCCTCGGACACCTCGTCGCGGGAACGCGCCCACAGTGCCTTCATGGAGTTGAGCGTCTCGGGCTCGGCCGGCCCGTCACCCTCGGCCGGGGGCTCCCCGACGAGCTTGACCGGCCAGGTGATGAAGTCCGAGTACCGCTTGACGATCTCCTTGATCTTCCAGTCCGCGGTGTAGTCGTGCAGTTGGTTGGTGGGATCGGCCGGCTTGAGGTGCAGCGTCACCGAGGTGCCCTGCGGCGCCTCGTCGACCTCCTGCAGGGTGTAGGTGCCCTCGCCGCGGGACGACCAGCGGGTGCCCTTCTTCTCGCCCGCGCGCCGCGTCAGCAGGGTGACCTCGTCCGCCACCATGAAGCCGGAGTAGAAGCCGACGCCGAACTGGCCGATCAGGCCCTCCGCACCGGCCGCGTCCTTCGCTTCCTTCAGCTCCCGGAGGAATTCGGCGGTCCCCGAGTTGGCGATCGTGCCGATGAGCTGTCCGACCTCGTCGTACGACATGCCGATGCCGTTGTCCCGGACGGTGAGCGTACGGGCGTCCTTGTCGATCTCAAGCTCGATGTGCAAGTCGGAGACGTCGGCGTCGAGGGCCTCGTCCCGCAGCGCGGCCAGGCGCAGTTTGTCCAGTGCGTCGGAGGCGTTGGAGACGAGTTCTCGGAGGAAGACGTCCTTGTTCGAGTAGATCGAGTGGATCATCAACTGGAGCAGCTGACGGGCCTCTACCTGGAACTCAAACGTTTCGGTCGACATGGTTGGCGATTACCTCACTTGGTCCGTAGATCGTCAGTAAGTGACGTCGTCACTGTAATAAGAACGTCCGCCGTGAGGTTGGCGCGTTGCCCGAGGTCGTGCGAGCGAAGGGCGTCGTCGGGCGTGGGGGACAATGGGGGCATGGAGCTGCGCGGGGACGACGTCGTACTGCGACCGGTGGCCGACGGCGAGGGCGAGGTGCTCGACCGGATCGTGCGGGAGCCGGAGGTGGCGGCGTGGTGGTCGCCCCCGGAGGACTTCGCGGGCATGCTCGCCATCGTCTTCGAGGGCGAGGTCGTCGGAGCGATCCAGTTCTACGAGGAGACCGACCCCGAATTCCACCACGCCGGCATCGACGTCTTCCTGACGGCACGCCACCAGGGGAAGGGGCTGGGCACCGACGCGGTGCGCACGCTGGCCCGGTGGCTGGTGGCGGAACGCGGCCACCACCGGCTGACCATCGACCCCGCCGCCGCCAACACCGCGGCGATCCGCAGCTACCGCAAGGTCGGGTTCCGGCCGGTGGGCATCATGCGGGCGTACGGGCGCGACCACCGGACGGGACGCTGGCAGGACGCGCTGCTCATGGACCTGCTCGCCGACGAGCTGACCTGACCGGGCGACCGCCCCGCGCCGCGCCCTTTGGCCCACAGGGCTGAGGGCGCCCCTCGGGAGTGCCGGGCGTGGCGGGGCGGCCGTCGCCGCGTCGCCGCCCTGCCACGCGTCCGTGCGCCCGGTGGCGGGTGCCCCGCCACCGGCCGGCTAGCTCAGGGACTTCAGCGCCTGGGCGTCGTACGGCTGGAGTTCCTCGGTGCGGTTGCCGAGGACCTTCGCGGCCCACTGCGGGTCCTGGAGCAGGGCGCGGCCGACGGCGACCAGGTCGAACTCGTCGCGCTCCAAGCGGTCCAGGAGGTTGTCGATGCCCTGTACCGAGGCGCCCTCGCCCTGGAAGGCGCGCTCGAAGTCGCCGTCGAGGCCGACCGAGCCGACGGTGATGGTGGGCCGGCCGGTGAGCTTCTTGGTCCATCCGGCGAGGTTGAGGTCCGAGCCGTCGAACTCCGGGACCCAGTAGCGGCGGGTGGAGGCGTGGAAGGCGTCGACGCCGGCCGCGGCGAGCGGGGCCAGGATCGCCTCCAGCTCGTCGGGGGTCTCGGCCAGCCGCGCGTCGTACGCCTCCTGCTTCCACTGCGAGTAGCGGAAGATCACCGGGAAGTCGGGTGACACGGTCGCCCGGACCGCGGCCACGATCTCGGCCGCGAACTTCGTGCGGGCCACGGGGTCGCCGCCGTACGCGTCGGTGCGGCGGTTGGTGCGCGCCCACAGGAACTGGTCCAGGAGGTAGCCGTGGGCGCCGTGCAGTTCGACGCCGTCGAAGCCGATGCGCTCGGCGGCCGCGGCGGCCTCCGCGAAGGCGCCGATGACGTCGTCCAGGTCGCCCCGGGTCATCGCCCGGCCGGTGCCCTCGGTGCCGTCGACGCGGATGCCGGAGGGGCCGACGGCGGGGGCGTCGGCGAAGGGCGGTTCGCCCTGCTGGCGCACCATGCCGATGTGCCACAGCTGCGGCACGATGGTGCCGCCCGCCTCGTGCACGGCCTCCGCGACCTGCGCCCAGCCGGCCAGCTGCTCGCCCCCGTGGAACCGCGGCACCCGGTCGCTCTGACCGGCCGATGCGTGGCCGACGTAGGTGCCCTCGGTGACGATCAGGCCCACCCCCGCGGCGGCGCGACGGGCGTAGTAGGAGCGCACGTCTTCGCCGGGGACGCCGTTCGGGGAGAACATGCGCGTCATCGGCGCCATCGCGATGCGGTTCGGAACGGTCAGGCCGTTCAGTGCGACGGGCCGGGAGAGGATCTCGGCCGCGCGGGAGGCTGCGGACGCGGTGACGGTCACGGAAATCTCCTCGTAAGTACCGGTTGGTACGGGTGTGTACGGTGCTTGCGTGTAGTCACCAACCGCTCCGTCGGAGGTGGCATTCCGACCACTCGGCGCAGGACACTGTGATCCCGGCCACGCGTCGCGGAACGGCCGGGTTCGGTACGGCGGGCGGTGCAGGCACACAAAGCGGTCATTCTCGGAGCCGGGGCACCGCCCGCCCCCAGGCGGGCGCGCAGCACCAGCGGGCGCCCGGACGAGCCGCGCGCAGGGTGTGTGACCTGCGGGGGAAGGCGACCGGGCAGCTGCACTGCGGTGCGCGACCGCGCCGACGGGCGGGCGGCACCGCACGGGGTACTTGCCGACAACAAGCCACAAGGGCCCTCAAATTAGATAAACGGCGGTAGTTGGGCGCAACGTGCTCTACCGTTCAGCTCCAATACGGCGGCCGTCGCGTGCCTGGGGGGGCGGCCGCGCCGGTCATAGGGGACGACCGAGTGGGGGGCCATGGGGTTGTTCGAAGCTGTCGCGTCACGTGGGGTCGTGCCACCCGCCGGGCCGGCGGGACCGCCGTCCGGACGGGGCGTGCCGGCGGGCGCCGCGCACGCCGCCGGAGGCGGCCGATGAGGATCATCCACGTGGTCACGCTGGTCGGTGACAACGGCGCGTACGGCGGTCCGGTCGGCGTGGCCACATCGCAGCTCGGCGAACTCGCCGGGCGCGGCCACGAGGTCGGGCTCGTCGCCCTGTGGCGGGGCCGCGGCGCGCCGCCGCGCACCCTGGACGGGGTACCGCTGCACGCCCGGCGCGCCCGCACCTGCGTACCGGGGCAGGGGTTCTCGGGCCTGTTCCACTTCGGATTGCTTCCGCTGCTGTGGCGACTGGCCGACCGGGCCGACGTGCTCCACCTGCACGCCGGGCGCGACCTGGTGTCGCTGGCCGCGCTGGCGGCGGCCGTGCTGCGCCGGCGCCCGTTCCTGGCACAGACGCACGGCATGGTCCAGCCCCGCCGTACGGCACCGGCCAGGGCCTTCGACCGGTGCTTCGTCCCGCTGCTGCGGCGCGCGGCGGCGCTGCTGGTGCTGACCGACGCGGAGGAGGCCGGACTGCGGGAGGTGCTCGGGCCGGGCGGACCGCGCCTGGTCCGGATGCCCAACGGGGTGCGGGTGCAGGCACGTGGGGCGGCTGCGGAGCGGCAGCCGACCGAGGTGCTGTTCCTGGCCCGCCTCCAGGCCCGGAAGCGACCCGAGGCGTTCGTGCGGATGGCGGCGTTGGTGCACGCCAAGCGGCCGGAGGTGACGTTTCCGGTGCACGGTGCGGACGAGGGGCGGTTGGCCGAGGTCCGGCTGGCGGTTGCCGAGGAGGGGTTGGGCGGCGTGGTGGCCTACGGCGGCACGCTGGACCATGATGCGGCGGTGCGGCGCCTGGCGCGGGCCACCGTGTACGTGCTGCCCAGCGTCGACGAGCCGTTCCCGATGGGCGTGTTGGAGGCGCTGGCGGTGGGCACCCCGGTGGTCTGCACGGACCGCTGCGGGATCGCCGCCGCGCTGCGGCGGCACGACGCCGCGGCGGTGACCGACGGTTCGCCGGAGCAGCTGGCCGGGGCGGTGTTGGAGCTCCTGGACGACGCCGAGCTGCGGGACCGGCGGGCGGCCGCCGGCCGGGTCGCGGTCGCCGCGGAGTTCTCGCTCGCGGCGGTGGCCGACCGGCTGGAGGAGTGGTACGGCTTCCTGGGCGGGGGCGGGTGATGC
>LIQL01000126.1 GCA_001418405.1 Streptomyces diastatochromogenes
CGGCGGCCGGGTGCTCGGGCCGGTCGTCGACGCGGCGCGGCAGCCCCAGCGGGTTGTCGTCGCGCAGTTCGGGCGGCAGGAGGGCCGGCGGGGTGTCCTGGTAGGCCACCGGGCGGAGCCAGCGCTCGACGGCGGTGGCGCCGACGGAGGTGGCGGTGGAGGTGGTGGCCGGGTAGGGGCCGCCGTGGTGCTGGGCGGGGGCGACCGCGACGCCGGTGGGCCAGCCGTTGACCACGACCCGGCCGGCGAGCGGGGTGACCGCGGCGAGCAGCCGGGCGCCGCGGCCCGCGGGGTCGGTGCCGGCGCTCTCGGCGGTGGACAGGTGCAGGGTCGCGGAGAGGGTGCCGGGGACGCGGGCGAGGACGGCGGCGGCCTCGTCCTCGTCGGCGTACCGGGCGAGGACGGTCAGGGGGCCGAAGCACTCCTCCAGGAGGAGGTCGTGCGGGCCGCTGGTGGCGAGGCGGCCGGCGGGGACGGTGAGCACGGCGGCGCTGACGGTGTGCCCGCCGTCCTCGACGACGGGCGCCAACGGTGCCCGCACGTCGGCGAGTCGGCCGCGGTCGTGCACTCCGGCGTGGAAGGCGTCGCGCATCCGGTGGTCGAGCATGGCGCTCGGCCCGGTGGCGCCGGCGGCCGCGGTGAGGGCGGCCAGCAGGCGGTCGCCGGCCGCGCCCTCGGGCACCAGGACCAGTCCCGGCTTGACGCAGAACTGTCCGGTGCCCAGTGTCATCGAGCCGGCCAGCCCCGTGCCGATCGCGTCGGCGCGTTCGACGGCCGCGGCCGCGGTGACCACCACCGGGTTGAGGCTGCCCAGTTCGCCGTGGAAGGGGATGGGGTGCGGGCGGGCCGCGGCGGCGTCGTGCAGGGCTCGGCCGCCGCGGACGGAGCCGGTGAAGCCGGCGGCGGCGACCAGCGGGTGGCGGACCAGGTCGAGCCCGGCCTGGAAGCCGTGCACCAGCACCACGGCGTCCGCGGGCAGGCCGGTCTCGGTGGCGGCGCGGCGCAGCAGGGCGGCCCGTCGGTCGCGGTCGGCGAGGGCGTGGCGGGTGGCGTGCGCGGCGCGGACCGCGGCGTCCACCGCGTCGGCTGTGGCCTCCACCGCAACCCGCTCCCGGCGCTTCCCGGTTCGGGGGTCGACGCTCCAGACTGGTGCTGCCACCGGCACTGCTCCCGCTGCTGTCACCGTGCGTTCCTCCCGGGCGATGTCGTGGCCGCGTGAACCCTTGCCGCACACGGGATGGCGTTCTATATGCTGAACGCTGTCCCAGATGATGAATACCTGGGACTCTATGGCTGTCCGAACAGAGGGGTCAAGGGCGATGTCAGCTGCCGAGGCCGGTGGGGCGCAGGTCAAGTCCGCGGTGCGCACGGTGGAGTTGCTCGAATTCTTCGCGGGCCGCCCCGGCATGCACAGCCTCGCCTCCGTGCAAGAGGCCGTCGGGTATCCCAAGTCCAGCCTCTACATGCTGCTGCGCACCCTGGTCGACCTCGGCTGGGTGGAGACCGACGCCACCGGCACCCGCTACGGCATCGGCGTCCGCGCCCTGCTGGTCGGCACCTCGTACATCGACGGCGACGAGGTGGTGGCCGCCGCCCGGCCGACCCTGGACCGGCTCTCCGACGACACCACCGAGACCATCCACCTCGCCCGGCTCGACGGCGTCAACGTCGTCTACCTCGCCACCCGCCAGTCGCAGCACTACCTGCGCCCGTTCACCCGGGTCGGCCGCCGGCTGCCCGCGCACTCCACCTCGCTGGGCAAGGCGCTGCTCGCCACGTACACCGACGACCAGGTGCGGGCGATGCTGCCGCCGACCCTGGCCGCGCTGACCGAGCACACCACCACCGACCGGGAGCGGCTGATCGAGGAGCTGCACACGGTCCGCGAGCAGGGCTTCGCGGTCGACCGCGAGGAGAACACCGTCGGCCTGCGCTGCTTCGGCGTGGCGATCCCCTACCGCACCCCGGCCCGGGACGCGATCAGCTGCTCGGTGCCGGTGGCCCGGCTGACCCCCGCCCACGAGCAGACGATCAAGGACGCGCTGTTCGACGCCCGGGACCGGCTGACGCTGGCGACGCGCCGGCTCTGACCCCGGCGGCCGAGGGGGCACCGGGGCCGACGGCCCCGGACGGAGCAGCGGGCCGGGCCCGCTCACCCGTTCTCCGTAGGCCAGCAGGACCGGCGGACCGCCGGGGGCTTATCTCGTGGGAGGAGGCGCGGAACTCCACCGACTTCCCCAGTGGCACACCTGTGTCACGGCCGCGCTTCGCGGAGGTTGTTCCCATGCGTTCCACCCGACTGCTCACCGGTGCCGCGCTGTCCGTCGCCACCCTGGGTCTGGCCGCCACCGCGGCGCACGCCGGCGACTTCGGCACCATCGAGGTCTCACCGGGCATGGCCAAGGCCGGTTCCACGGTCTCCCTCTCCACCATGGGGTGCGGGAGCAGCCGCTCGGCGAGTGTGGACGCCGCCGCCCTCGGCGGCGGCACGGTCACCTTCGCCCCGGGCTCCGCCAAGGGCTCCCTGGTGGGGAAGGTGATGGTCAAGTCCGGTACGAAGCCCGGCAATTACGGGATCGGCGGCAAGTGTGCCGACGGCAAGGAGCTCACCGGCACGGTCCGGATCGGCACCCAGGACGCGTCCGCCGACCCGAGCACGAGCCCCGGCGCGAGCGGCGGTCCCAGCATGAGCATGAGCCCCGGCATGAGCCACGGCAGCGCCGGTCCGAGCATGCCCGCCAAGGAGCACTCCGCGATGCCCGCACCGGGCAGCACCGGTCCCTCCATGCCGCCCAAGGGCAAGATGAAGACCGGTGAGGGCTCCACCAGCGAGGACGGCATCGACACCAAGGAGGTCGCCGCGGGCGCCGGTGTGGTGTTGGTGGCCGCCGCCACCGGGGTCTGGCTGGTCCGCCGCCGCCGGCACGGCGGCCGGTACTGACCCGACCCTCCGTTCCCGGTCGGCATGCCGCCCGACGGCCCCCCACGGCCCGGTTCCCCGCCGCCACCGCCCGGTGACGGCGGGAGCACCGGGCGGGGGGAACGCCGGGCCCGGACGGGCAGGGCCCGGACGGGCAGGGCGCGGCTGGCCGGTGTGCTGGCCGCTGCCGGCGCCCTCGCCGGGTGTGCGGTCGGTGGTTGGCTGATCGCCAGCGGCACCCGGGACACCGCGCCGCCCCAGCCGTCCGCCGCGCAGGGCTTCCCGAGCGCCGGAGCGCGCGCGGGGCGGGCGGCCGTGGCGCCCCTGCCGGCCGCGGAACCGCTGCGGGTGGCCGTGCCGTCGTTGCGCATCGACGCGCCGTTGACCCGGCTGGGGTTGGCCCGGGACGGCAGCCTGGCCGCGCCGCCGGAGAACAACCGGAACCTGGCGGGCTGGTACGCCGAGGGCACCCCGCCCGGCGTCACCGGCACCGCCCTGATCGCCGGGCACGTGGACACCCGCGCGGGCCCCGCCGTCTTCTACCGCCTGGGGGCCCTGAAGAGGGGGCACACCGTGCGGATCCTGCGGGCGGACGGGCGGACCGCGGTGTTCACCGTCGACGCGGTGGAGGTGTACGACGGCCGGCACTTCCCGGACGAGAAGGTCTACGGCGAGGCCGCCCGCCCCGAACTCCGCCTGATCACCTGCGGCGGCGGCTTCAGTCGGACCCGGCAGGAGTACCTGGGCAACGTCGTGGTGTTCGCGCACCTGGCGGGAAGTCAGCTCAGTGGTACGGAGGCCGCTCCGCTGCCCTGGGCCCGGCCGCCCGCCGACCGGTTCAGCGCCCGCAGCGCGCCCCGCACCGCCTCCAGGTCCGCCGCGCCGGCCAACCCCGCGTGGTAGAGCCGCAGTTCGTCCGCGCCGAGGGCGGCGGCGTGCGCGGCGTCGGCGGCCAGCGTGGCGGGGCTGCCGCCCAGCCCGCCGACGATCGTGAGGTTGGCGGCCAGCGTCGTGCCCGCCGGGCGCCGGGCGAACGGCCCCAGCGCCGCGGCCCGGGCCCCCTCGCCCCCGGTGCAGGGCACCACCACCCCGTCCGCGTGCGCCAGGACCCCCACCGGGTCCACGCCGGCGTTGGGCCCGCACCGGTGCGGCGCGGGGTCGGCGTGCAGCAGCACCCGGAAGCCGTCCACTGGGGCGTGCGCCGCGGCGTCCCGCACGGCGTGCACCACCGCGCGCTGGAGCTCGTCCGCCACCCGCTCCCGCCAGGC
>LIQL01000127.1 GCA_001418405.1 Streptomyces diastatochromogenes
TGGGTCGTCATGGCTCTTCTCTCTCGGTCAGCGTGCCGTAGCGCTGCGCCCGGTTGGACGCGATGGAGCCACCGTCGCCGTCAGAACCACGCCGATCCAGCTCTCGCGAAAATCCGTAAAACACCACGCCAGAGCAGGTTCTGACAGGGATTCGCGAGGAGTAGACCGGCAGGTTCGGGGGTGCTAACCGCCGGTGGCGGCAGCACCTTCAAACAGCAAGGGGTAAGCCGCGCAAGTGACTCGAAGCCTGGGTTCAAGGCGGCTGGGCCGGGGCGGCGAGGACGGTCGTACGATCGCGCTCATGAGCACCGCACGCCGCCGGCCCCTCGGCTGACGAACCACTTGCTGGCAGTGCGACTCAGCGCCGCTTTGCAACCCAGGCGACCAGGGAAACGACTCCAACGGCCGCTACGGCCGCTAGCTTCGCCGACAGCATGCCGAAACCGGGGGTCCACCACCCCAGCTTCCAACCAACCCCCCCAGAGCAGCCCCATAACCAGCAACGCACAGATCACAGCCAGCACGACACGTCCGGCCCTGCCGCGGTTTCGTCCATCACCACTGCTGTTCTGCTCATCCATGAGGCTGATGCTAGAAACAGGATCACGGAGGACAACGGCTCTTCGCCATCTTCGAAGGCAGCGAAGCCGAACCCTGGTAGCCGACATCGACACGAGCGCTGAGCAGCCAGGAACCAACGCTATACCGGCGCGTCCACCCGGTGACGAGGTCGATGCCGGCGGCGCGCTCGCTGTCACGGTGGTACCTGCCCGTGCCTGGGACCGGCTGCAACGGACGCTGCTGAGCACCACCCAGATCATCCACACCCTTCTGGACGTGGTGGCCTCCCTGCGCGAGCGGCCCCACCTATCTCCCCGATCCACGGCACCCGGACAGCAACGGCATCCAGCAGCCCGACCCCACATCACCGCAAGCCGAGCGCGTCCACCGGACCCCACACAGGTCAACCGACCTCCCCGCCCGACAACGACGGGCACGAGAACAGCACCACCAGCACCGGCGGCGGTACCGGGGACCCCGGCGCCTCCGGCGGGACGAGCAGCGGATCCACCTCCGGCGGCGTTGACGGCGGGAGAGCCGCAGCCCCCTTCCAACTCGAGTAACGGATCGAGCACCCGTATCTTCGGAGGCACTGACTGACAGCGCGACAGGCCGTTCTGGATTCAAGATCACCCCGTGGCGGGTTTCTGGCGTATCTGGGTCATCCCCGAGTCGAGCAGATCCGGGATCAGGGTGCGCGGCCGTGCACCACAATGCCTCCCTGTGACGAGCACCTTGATGACCACGGCCATCGCGATCGTCGGAACGCTGCTGGGCAGCGGACTGACGGCGTTTGTGACCGCTCGGGTTGAGCGGCGAAAGAATGAGGCTCTGGAACGGCAGCAGATACGCCAAGAGGCCGCACAAGAACGCGCTGCGCTTCGTGAACTGAGGGTCGAGCACCGGAGGTGGCGCCGCGATCGTCGACAAGCTGCTTACCAGGGCTTGCTGGATGCAGCTCATGAAGCCCAGGGGACTATCTGGCAACTGACACGGCTGACGCTGGAGCCCTACGACCAGCATCGATATGACGTACGGCGTGGTGCAGCCATCGATGCGGTACAGGCGGTTCGGCAGGCGGCGACCACGGTTGAGCTTGAGGGACCTGCGGGTGTGGCGCAGGTTGGTGCCGAGTACGCCGAAGCCATAGATCGGCACATCCATCCGCCCATTCAGCACTTGATGGAGCTGAGTAAGGGGCCACTGACTGATGAGCAGGAGGATCGTTATCGCTCCTCAGCTGCGGAAACGGCTGCTCTCGTGGAGGGCATGCGGCGGCGCTTCGTCCCGCTTGCGCGTGCGGCTCTGGATGAGTTGGTTGACGGGGCTGACCAGAGGTCGCAAGTGGCTGCATGAGGCTGAAACGGCTATCAGACTTCTCATCGAGGCCGGTCCTGCTCCGCGGTCGATCGCGACCGTGAAAAGCGCGCACACCGCCACCACGGCGCTCCACGAACCCTGCGCGCGAGCGGAGTCGTCGGCCGGGGCAGGCGGGCTGGCAGGCGGACCGGCTGGCGGGTTGGCGGGCGGGTTGAGGTCCGCAGCCGGCGCAGTGGCGGGTACGGGGGCAGCCGCCGTGGCGAGGTGGGCGATGGCCACAGCGAGGACGGGATCGCCGTGAGCGCTGCAGCAGACGACCGCCACCGCCATCCCCAGCGGCTGGGGCGTCTGAGGGCGCTGGAGGGCCTCCAGCGTGCTGCACGGCCTGGGTGGGCAGCGGATCCAGGGGTGGAGTCTCGGCGGGGAGAAGGCCGCGCGGGCGGTCTGCGGTGGGGTGGTGGTGCCGGGCTGGTGGTTCGGGTCCGCGTGGTGGGTCGTCATGGCTCTTCTCTCTCGGTCGGTGTGCCGTGGTGCTGCGCCCGGTTGGACGCGACGAGGCCACCGTCGCCATCGGAACCGCGCCGATTCAGTTCTCGCGAAGATCCGTAAAACACCACGTCAGAGCATGTTCTGACAGGGATTCGCGAGGAGTGGACCGGCAGGTTCGGGGGTGCTAGCGGCCGGTGGTGGCAGCACCTTCTGCCGGCGGCTGGGCGCGAGGCGCAGGAGCACCACCGGTGGGCCGCCGCGCAGGTCGAGCCGCCGCTCTGGAGGCTGAGGACGCGATCAACTTGACGCCGAGCGAGCGCCGGGGACGCCCCTGCCCTCCGGCGCGTCCGTCGACACGCTGCAGTTGGCGCAGATCGAGGCGGGGCTGGGCGTGTCTCGAACCATGGCCGGCGATCCACGGCAGGAAGTGTGGAGTGGCTGCAGGGCTCCCCGGCAGGGCCCTCAACTGACCGCCTCGCCTGGGCATGCCCAGCTCCCACCAGGAGGCATGCCCAGCACTCGCCGAGAGGCTTGCCCAGCCTCGGTGAGGCTTGCTCAGTGGTCCGGCCGGCGAGTACGACGGCCAGCACGAGGACGTCGTGGCGGCGCTGGAGCCAACGCCGGCTACACCTCGGCCGGCGCCCCGGCGCCGGAGTTGAGCCGCCGGCCCTCGATCTGCACGTTCAGCTGTAACGCGCCGGGTTGCACCCACGGTTGTCTCCACAGTTGCGTGCAGAGGGGGACCGGGAGTTGCTCCGAGGCTCCTACCGGAGGTGTGAACCCCCTTTTCGCGATCACGGGCGTTTCCCCAGGTCAGACCTCGTGGGCAAGCCGCTTTCGCGCGCCGACACCTCTCTCCGCGGTAGTCGGAGAGAGGTGTCGCCCCTTTCGCCGCCGGGCCGGCGGCCAAGACCGCTCCAGCGCGACTGCCTCCAACTCGTCGACGGCCGTGCACCGGTGGGACCGGAGGTGGGATCGCAGGACGGATGCATGCGGGGGCTCATCGTGGGGTTCATCGTCGGGCCGGAGGTGGGGCCGGAGGTGGGACGCCCCCGAAGAGCCGGCTGGCTGTCAGCGCAGGTCAGGGCCGGTGGGCAGGCCGTGTGCGCGCGCCGACATCTCTTCTGCCGCGGTAGCCGACGAAGGGGACGTGTTGCGCGGATCGCGGTGGGCGCCGCGGCGTGGGCTTGGCGTGTGTGGCGGGACCTGGGGTTCCGCCGCACTCCTTCCGATTGGCCATCAAGAGGGCGTCCAGCGTGACGGCCCGGGACCGGTTGAACAAACCGGCCCGGGCTGTTTCGTCTGAGGCGTTCGGTCAGCTGCCGGCCTGCGGGCCGAGGATGCCGCTGTCGCGGAAGTGGGCCAGGTCGTCGTTGAGGCCGGCGGCCACGTTCTCACTGGCCAACGGCGCGTCTTCCTCGATCGGACGTCGCGCGAAACGGTTTACCGTCTCCCGTGCTCCGTTCCGAGGTTGCTGACCGGACACTCCCCCGCATGTGAGCCGGGGCCGTTGACTGGACAGACCCACCCTCGCAAGGAGGTGACGATATCGGCGGAGAGTCGGGAGCTGAGGGCTTCGACCTCGTCCAGGGGGTAGGTGTGGTTGCCGGGAAAGAGGCGCGGTGCGGCCGGTTGGCTGCTGATGTCGTTCCAGCCGGCCAGGGCCTCCCGGGAGATGACGGGGTCGTCCTCGCCTCCGTAGAGGGCGAGTTGAGTGTCCAGGGGTGGCCCCTGGTGGGGCGGGCACTGCAGGGCGAGCAGGAGGTCGGCCATCATCGGAATCCAGGTGTTGATCAACGCCCTGGGGTCGCGCTTGGCGTGGTCGGGCAGGCGGCCGAAGAGCTTCTCGATCTCCTTCCGGCCGCCGAGCAGGACGTCTGGGGCCCGTACGGTGAAGTCGGGGTGGTGGGGGGCTGCCATGGCGGACAAGGCGAGCAGAGTGGGCGGGCGGCGCCCCTGCCGGGTGAGGCATGTGACGGTCTCGTAGGCGATGAGAGCGCCCACGCTGTGGCCGAACACGGCATACGGGTGGCCGTCGTCGTCCTGGTCGATGCGTTCCGCGAGGAGCTGCCCGAGGCGGTGCGGGTCGGTGTGCACCGGCGTGCCGGTGGCACGTCCGCGTCCGGGCAGTTGCAGGGCGAGCAGGCTGACGGCCGGCGGCAGGTAGGAGGTGAAGGCTTGGAAGTAGGGGGCGCTCATCCCCGCGGGCGGCATGCAGTAGAGGCGCAGGAGGTGTTCGTCGCCGGAGGCCGGGCGCAGGGCGACGAAGTCCGGCTGGTCGATGGAGGTGGTGGGGCGGGGTGCGCTGTGCGTCGGGGTGCGGGCGTTCATGCCTGGTCACTCCGTTCGGGGCTGGAGAACGTCTCGGTGGGCTCGGGGGAACCGGGCTGCTGGATGCGGTGCAGGGCTCGCTTGGCTATGTCAGAGAGGTGGGGGGCGCCCATCAGTTCCAGCGTGGGGATCTCACAGCCGAGATGTCTGCGCAGCGCCGTGGAGAGTTCGAGGAACATCAGGGAGTCGATGCCGAGCAGGTCCAGGCGGCAGGTGCGGTCGAGGCGGTCCACGGGGGTGTGCAGGACGGCGGCGGCAAGTTCAGCGACCTTGTCCTCGATCAGGACGATGGCCTCGCCGTCGCTCATCGCGGCCAGTTTGCCGCGCAAGGTGGTGAGACTGTCGGTGCTCACCTGATGCCGCTGGAGCAGTGCGCCGGTCCTGGGCGCCGCGAGGCGGGGCAGGACGCGGCTGATGCTGTCCCAGTCGAAGCGGCCCAGTGCGACGACGGGGCCCGTCCGAGTGTCGAGAAGCCGGTCGAGTGCGGTGAGCGCGTCGGTGGCGGTGACGGGGGCCATGCCGTAGGAGGCCATCTCCTCGATACGTCCGGTGCGGTGGACGAATCCGGCGTCCGCGATGACACCCCATTGGACGGAGAGGGCGGGCCTGCCGCGTCGGTGCCGCGCTCGGATCAGCGCTTCCGTCGCGGCGTTGGCGGCCACGTAGGGGGCTTGCTGGATGTTGCCGTCGAGGGTGGCTATCGAGCTGTAGGCGAGGAAGAAGTCGGGATCGTGGTCCTCCGCGAAAGCTTCGAGCACATGAAGTCCCGTGATCTTGGGGGTGAGAACGGTTTCCAGGTGGGTGTCGGTCACGTCGGCCAAGGGGGCGTCCTTGAGGACCATGGCGGCGTGCACGACACCGCCCAGACGCCGTTGCCCCAGGGCGGTGTGCACGGAATCGAGGGCACCGGGCCGGGTGATGTCGGCGCCGTGCACGGTGACCTCGGCCCCCGCGGTGCGAAGCTCGTCAAGAAGTGTCGCGGCACCGGGCGTTCGAGCGCCACGGCGTCCGATGAGATGGAGATGGCGGGCGCCGCGTGCGGCGAGGTGTCGAGCCGTGGCGGCGCCGAATCCTGCCAGGCCACCGGTGACGACGTAAGCGGCGTCGGCGTCCAGTGCGCTCGGCGGCCCGCAGTCGAGGACCGGCGGCGGGGCGTCGAGGCTTATGACGATCTTCCCGATGTGCCGGGCGTGGTGCAGCAGGCTGAACGCCTCACCGAAGCGGTGCGCGGGGAAGGTGTGATGGGGCGCCGGCTTCCAGCGGCCCGTGGCGACGGCTTCTGCCAGCTGAGTGAAGTGGCGCCGGACCACGGGCGTCCGCCGGTCGTGCAGGTCCAGGGTGTCCACGCCGAAGAACGAGACGTTGCGGGCGAGGGGGGAGACGGGCACTGGTTCGTCCCGCTCGGCGTCGCGTCGGCCGAGTTCGATGAAGCGTCCCTGCGGGGCGAGCAGTTGCAGGCTGCGCCGGCGGGCCTCGCCGGGCAGAGAGTTCAGGACGACGTCGACACCGCGGCCGTCGGTCAGGTCTGCGACCTGCTCGGCGAAGTCCAGGGTGCGCGAGTCCAGCACGTGCTCGACGCCCAGCAGGCGCAGCAGGCTCCGTTTGGCGGGGGTACCGGCCGTGGCGATGACGTGCGCGCCGGTCCGCTGGGCGAGTTGCACGGCGGCCAACCCGACGCCCCCGGCGGCAGCGTGCACGAGGACGGTGTCGTCCTCGGTGAGGCCGGCGCACTGCTGGAGAGCGTGGTGGGCGGTGAGGAACGCGGTGGGCAGGGTGGCTGCCGCGGTGAATTCCATGGTGTCGGGCAGCGGTATGACGTGATCGCTGGAGGCGAGGACGTGGGAGGCCAGGGCGGTGTGGGCCATGGCAGCGACACGGTCGCCCGGTGCGAGACGGGTGACGCCGGGGCCGACCGCGGTGATAGTGCCCGCGCAGTCCAGGCCGAGGCCGAGGAAGCCGTGGCTCCGGGCTGCGGGCAGGGAACTGTCACCGGTCGCGGTCAGCAGGTCGTGGTGGTTCAGCGCTGCCGCGGCGGTTCGGATGAGGACTTCTCCTGCGGCCGGGCGGAGCGCGGGGGCGGCGTGCCAGGTGAAGAGGGGATGCCGTCCGGGGGCGTCCACGTGCAGGGCGTAGCGGGGCTTGGATCCGGAGGTGGCCTCGGTGTCGGGCAGTGAGGTGACACGCGTGGCGAAGCGCCCGTGCGGCGTGAGGACCACCTCGTCGTCGACGAGTTCCTCGGGGCTGCCCGCCGCGGCTGCGCTGCCCTCGAGGTGGTGCAGTTCGTGCAGGAGCCGCTGAAGGGTGCCGTCGCCGCCGGGTTCGGTCAAGGCGATGCGCCGTACGCTCAGTGCGGGGTGTTCGTTGGCCAGGCTTCGCGCGGCGCCCCACAGGGGGGCGGCATGGGGGGAGGG
>LIQL01000128.1:0-5234 GCA_001418405.1 Streptomyces diastatochromogenes
GGGGATGGGGCGGGAACTGCACGCCGCCTTCCCGGTGTTCGCGGCGGCCTTCGACGAGGTCGTGGCGCTGCTGGACGCGGAGCTGGGCGCCGCTGACGGTGCGGAGGTGTCCCTGCGGGAGGTGATGTGGGGCGAGGCGTCGGAGCTGTTGGACCGCACGCGCTTCACGCAGCCGGCGCTGTTCGCGGTGGAGGTGGCGCTGTTCAGGCTGGTGGCCTCGTGGGGGGTCGGACCGGAGTACGTGGCCGGGCATTCGATCGGCGAGATCGCGGCGGCCCATGCGGCCGGGGTGTTCTCGTTGCCGGACGCGTGCCGGTTGGTGGTGGCGCGGGCCCGCTTGATGGAGGCGTTGCCCGCGGGCGGCGTGATGGTCGCGGTGGCGGCGGCCGAGGCGGAGGTGGCGTCGCTGCTCGTCGAGGGCACCGCGATCGCCGCGGTGAACGGGCCGCTGGCGGTGGTGGTCTCCGGGGCGGAGGCGGCCGTGGCGCGGGTCGTGGACCAGTTGGTGGAGCGGGGGCGGCGGACCCGTCGGCTGACGGTCAGCCATGCCTTCCACTCGCCGCTGATGGATCCGATGCTGGACGCCTTCCGGACCGTCGCCGAGGGCCTGGAGTACCACCCGCCGCGCCTGCCCGTGGTGTCCAACGTGACGGGCGAGGTGGCCACGGCGGAGGAGCTGTGCGCGGCCGACTACTGGGTCCGGCACGTCCGGGCGACCGTGCGGTTCGCCGGCGGCGTCCGGACCCTGGCCGGGCGCGGCGCCACCGCGTTCCTGGAGATCGGCCCCGACGGCGTGCTGTCCGCCCTGGCCGCGGCCTGCCTGCCCGACACGGACGCCGCAGTGGTGCCCGTCCTGCGCAAGGGCCGCCCCGAGGAGCACACCGCCCTCACCGCCGCCGCCCGACTCCACGTGGCCGGCGTGGACCTCGACTGGACCGCGGTCCTGGCCGGCACCGGCGGGCGGCGGATCACCCTGCCCACCTACGCCTTCCAACGCGAGCGGTACTGGCCCTCGCCCGCCGCACGGGCGCCCGGCGACGCCGGCGGGCTCGGCCTGGAAGCCGGGCGGCACCCGCTGCTCGGGGCCGCGACCACGGTCGCCGGATCCGCGGAGGTCCTGCTCGCCGGCCGGGTGTCGACCACCGACCAGCCGTGGCTCGCGGCCTACGAGGAGGACGGCCGTACCGTCCTGCCGGCCGCGGTCCTCGCCGAACTCGCCGTTCACGCCGGAGACCGGGCCGACTGCCCGACGGTGGCGGAACTGACCGTCGCCGCACCGCTCGTCCTCACCGGCGCGGAGGCCCAGCACCTCCAGGTCCGGGTGGCCGCCCCCGACGCCACCGGCCGGCGCGCACTGTCCGTGCACGCCCGACCCGACGACGCCCCCGACACCCCCTGGACGCTGCACGCCACCGGAGTCCTCACCCCCGACACCCCGCAGCCCCCGACGCCGGACACCGTCTGGCCACCGGAGCGCGCCGTGCCGCTCGACGCCCCGCCCGCCACCACCGGCCCGGCCGCGCTCACGGCGGCCTGGCAGCGGGGCGACGCACTCTGCGTCGAGATCGAGCTGCCCGAACCCGGCCCGGCGGAGCGGGCGTTCGCGCTCCACCCGGCGCTCCTGGACACCGCGGTCCGCGCCGGCGGCCTGCTGGACGGCGACCCCACCCGGGACGCCCTCGGCTGGCGGGGCCTCGCCCTGCACGCCGCGTCCGCCACCGCCCTGCGGGTCCGCCTCACCCCCAACGGCCCGGACACCTGGAGCCTGGAGGCCGCCGACCCGCAGGGCGCACCGGTCCTCTCCGTCACCGGGCTCACCCTGGGCACGCCCACCGTCGAGCAGTCGGAAGCCGGGACGGCCGAGGGCGGCGCGACCCTGCTGGACGTGGACTGGGTGCCCGTGCCCCAGGCCGCGCACACCGGCGGCGAGCACCTCCCGTACGCCGTGCTCGGTGACGAACTCGCCGACGTGGCAGCGGAGTTGTGGACCACCGGCGACGGGCCCGGGCGCTTCGCGTCCCTGGCCGCACTGCTGGACGGCGGCGCGCCGCCGCCCCCGCTCGTCCTCGCACCGCTGCTCGGCGCGCCGCCCGGGGACGGCGACCTGCCCGCCGCGGTGCGCACCACCACCACGGCGGTGCTGGAACTGCTCCAGCGCTGGACCGCCGACGCCCGCACCGCGGACGCGCGCCTGGTCATCGTCACCCGCGGCGCCGTGGCAGCCGGGGCGGAGGACGTGGCCGACCTGGCGGCGGCCCCGGTATGGGGACTCGTCCGCTCGGCGCAGTCCGAACACCCGGGCAGCTTCCTGCTCCTCGACCTCGACCCCGCCGACCCCACGGGCGCCCTCCGCGCCGCCGCACCGGACGCCCTGACGGCCCTCCTCGACGCCGGCGAGACGCAGGTCGCGGTGCGCGGCGGTGCGCTGACCGTCGCCCGACTGACCCGGGCCGTCGACGGGCCGGACGCCCCCGCCCCGCACCCGGTGCGGGCCTGGGACCGCGACGGCACCGTCCTGCTCACCGGCGGCACCGGCGGACTGGCCGGTGTCCTGGCCCGCCACCTGGTCACCGGACACGGCGTCAAGCACCTGCTGCTCGCCGGCCGCCGCGGCCCGGACGCGCCCGGCGCGACCGCACTGCGCGACGAACTGGCCGGGCTCGGCGCCGAGGTCACCGTCGCCGCCTGCGACGCATCCGACCGCACCGCCCTGGACGCGCTCCTCGCCCAGCTGCCGCCGGAGCACCCGCTGACCGCCGTCGTGCACACCGCCGGCGTGCTGGACGACGCCACCGTGGGCGCGCTGACGCCCCAACGGCTGGACCGCGTGCTGCGCGCGAAGGCCGACGCCGCCTGGCACCTGCACCAAGCCACCCGCGGCCTCGACCTGGCCGGCTTCGTCCTGTACTCCTCGGTCGCGGGCGTCACCGGCGGCCCCGGCCAGGGCAACTACGCCGCCGCCAACGCCTTCCTCGACGCGCTCGCCGCCCACCGCGCCGCCCGGGGCCTGCCCGGCCTCTCGCTGGCGTGGGGGCCGTGGGGGCCGGACGCCGGCATGACCAGCACCCTCGGCGCCGCCGACCTGGCCCGCCTGGAACGCTCCGGAATGCCGCCGCTCACCCCCGCCCAGGGCCTCGCCCTCTTCGACGCCGCCGGCGCCCGGGGCGCCGGGCTCACCGTGGCGACCCGCCTCGCCCAGGGCCCCGCCGCACCGGGCGACGGCCAGGTCCCCGCGCTGCTGCGGGCCCTGGTGCGCGGCCGGCGCCGCACGGCGGCCGCGGCCGGGCACGGCAGGGGACCGGCCCGACGCCTGGCCGCCCTGGACCCCGCCCAGCGGGAGCGGGCACTGCTCGACCTGGTCCGCACCGAGACGGCCGCGGTGCTCGGCCACGCCGGGCTGGACGCCGTCCCCGCCGAACGGGACTTCAACCGGTTGGGCTTCGACTCGCTGATGGCGGTCGAACTGCGGACCCGGCTGGCCGCGGCCACCGGGACCCGGCTGCCGGCCGCGCTCGTCTTCGACCACCCGACGCCGCTCGCGGTCGCCCGGCACCTCCACTCGACGCTGCCCGGCGCCGCCACCGCCACCGCCGACCCGGAGCGGTCCCCGCTGGCCGAACTCGACCGGATCACGGCCGAGTTGACGCCGGACGCCGTGGACGACGCCACCCGCCAGGGCGTCGTCGGCCGGCTGCGGCACCTGCTGGCCCAATGGGACGGCACCCGGAGGGACGACGGCGGGCCGACCGTCGACGACCGCATCGAAGCGGCGAGCGCCGACGAGGTCCTCGCCTTCATCGACCACGAACTCGGCCGGCAGGCGGACTCCTGACCCGCTCGACCCCCGCCGCACGCGCGCACCACATCTGAGGAAGGTTTCACGGACGATGCCGGACGAAAAGAAGCTCGTCGACTATCTGAAGTGGGTCACGAAGGACCTCCACCAGACCCGCCAACGCCTCCAGGAGGCGACGTCGGGACGCCACGAACCCGTGGCGATCGTCGGCATGGCCTGCCGCTTCCCCGGCGGTGTGCGCTCCCCCGAGGACCTGTGGGAGCTGCTCTTCGCCGGCCGGGACGGCATCGGACCGTTCCCCGCCGACCGCGGCTGGGACCTGGCCGCCCTGGCCGGCGACGGGCCCGGCCGCAGCGCCACCCAGCGCGGCGGGTTCCTGGCCGACGCGGCCGCCTTCGACCCGGGCTTCTTCGACGTCTCCCCGCGCGAGGCGCTCGCCATGGACCCGCAGCAGCGGCTCCTGCTGGAGACCGCCTGGGAGGCCGTCGAACGCGCCGGCATCGACCCGGCCGGGCTCCGCTCCACCCGCACCGGCGTGTTCGTCGGCACCAACGGCCAGGACTACGCACACCTGCTCCTCGCCGCCGAGGACGACCTGGGCGGCTACGCGGGCAACGGCCTGGCCGCCAGCGTCCTCTCCGGCCGCCTGTCCTTCGCACTCGGCCTCGAAGGCCCGGCCGTCACCCTCGACACCGCCTGCTCGTCGTCCTTGGTGACCCTCCACCTCGCCGCCCAGGCGGTGCGCGCCGGCGAATGCGCCCTCGCGCTGGCCGGCGGCGTGACGGTGATGGCCACCCCGTCGAGCTTCGCCGGCTTCAGCCTCCAGGGGGGCCTGGCGCCCGACGGCCACTGCAAGGCGTTCGCCGAGGCGGCCGACGGCACCGGCTGGTCCGAGGGCGTCGGGCTGCTCCTCGTCGAACGGCTCTCCGACGCCCGGCGCAACGGCCACCCGGTGCTCGCCGTGCTGCGCGGCTCGGCGGTCAACCAGGACGGCGCCTCCAACGGCCTGTCCGCCCCCAACGGCCCCGCCCAGCAGCGGGTGATCCGCCAGGCACTGGCCGGCGCCGGCCTGGCCCCCGCCGACGTGGACGCGGTCGAGGCGCACGGCACCGGGACCCGGCTCGGCGACCCCATCGAAGCCGGCGCCCTGCTCGCCACCTACGGGCAGGACCGGCCCGCCGACCGCCCACTGTGGCTCGGCTCCGTGAAGTCCAACCTGGGCCACACCCAGGCGGCCGCCGGCGTCGCCGGCGTCATCAAGATGGTGCTGGCCCTGCGGCACGGCGTCCTCCCGCAGACCCTGCACGTCGACGCGCCGTCCTCACACGTCGACTGGGACACCGGAGCCGTGCGGCTGCTCACCGAGCCCGTCGCCTGGCCCGAGGACGAGCGGGTGCGCCGGGCCGGCGTCTCGTCGTTCGGCATCAGCGGCACCAAC
>LIQL01000128.1:5297-5537 GCA_001418405.1 Streptomyces diastatochromogenes
CCTCGACGCCCAACTGGCCACAGTCCGCGCCCTGACCACCGCACCCGGCCGCGGCGCCGCCGACATCGGCCACGCGCTCGCCACCACCCGCACCGCGTTCGCGCACCGGGCCCTGCTCGTCCACGAGGGCGACACCGTCACCGAGGTGGCGCGCGGGGCCGTCCCCACCGCCGGCCGTGGCGGACTGGCCGTGCTGTTCTCCGGCCAGGGCTCCCAGCGCCTGGGCATGGGACGCGAACT
>LIQL01000129.1 GCA_001418405.1 Streptomyces diastatochromogenes
GTCATCTACCAGGTCTACGTCCGCTCCTTCGCCGACAGCGACGGCGACGGCGTTGGCGATCTGCGCGGGGCGCGCGAACGGCTCCCCTACCTCAAGGACCTGGGCGTGGACGCCGTCTGGCTCACCCCGTTCTACTCGTCGCCGCAGGCCGACGGCGGGTACGACGTCGCCGACTACCGCGCCGTCGACCCGCTCTTCGGCGACCTCCAGGACGCCGACGCGCTGATCCGCGCCGCGCACGCGCTCGACCTGCGGGTGATCGTGGACGTCGTGCCCAACCACACCTCGGACCGCCACCCGTGGTTCCAGGACCCGGACCTGGCCCGGCAGCGCTACGTCTTCCGCCCCGGCAAGGGCGAGAACGGCGAACTCCCGCCCAACGACTGGGAGTCGGTCTTCGGCGGACCGGCCTGGACCCGCACCGACCGCGGCGACTGGTACCTGCACCTGTTCGCGCCCGAACAGCCCGACCTGGACTGGGAGCGGCCCGAGGTGCACGAGGAGTTCGCCGCGATCCTGCGCTTCTGGCTGGACCTGGGCGTGGACGGCTTCCGGGTGGACGTGGCGCACGGCATGGTCAAGGCGCCGGGCCTGCCCGACATCGGCCGCGGCGAACAGGCCCGGCTGATCGGCAGTCAGGTGCTGCCCTTCTTCGACCAGGACGGCGTGCACGCCATCCACCGCGCCTGGCGCCGGCTGCTGGACGGCTACGGCGAGGCGAGCGGGCGCGAGGTGATCGGGGTCGCCGAGGCGTGGGCCCCCAGCAGCGAGCGGCTGGCCCTGTACGTCCGCCCGGACGAGCTCCACCAGGCGTTCAACTTCCAGTTCCTGAGCACCCCGTGGGACGCCGGGGCGCTGCGCGGGGTCATCGACTCCTCGCTGGCCGCCACCGTCGCCGTCGGTGCCCCCACCACCTGGGTGCTCTCCAACCACGATGTCGTCCGGCACACCACCCGCCTCGGCGGCGGTCTGGCCCGGGCCCGCGCCGCCACCCTGCTGATGCTGGCGCTGCCCGGGTCCGCCTACCTCTACCAGGGCGAGGAGCTGGGGCTGCCGGAGGTCACCGACCTGCCGCCCGAGGCGCGCCAGGACCCGGCGTTCTTCCGCGGCCGCGTCGGCGGCGACGGGCAGAGCGGCGACGGCTGCTCCGGCGCCAGCGGCCAGGACGGCTTCCGGGACGGCTGCCGGGTGCCGCTGCCCTGGGACGGCACCGCACCCTCGTACGGCTTCGGGCCGGGGGGCAGTTGGCTGCCGCAGCCCGCCGACTGGGGCCCGCTGAGCGTCGCGGCGCAGACCGGGGACCCGGCCTCCACGCTGGAGCTGTACCGCGGCGCGCTGGAACTGCGCCGGCGCCTGCCGGGCCTGGGCGACGGGGAGATGGCGTGGCAGCCGGCCCCCGAGGGCGTCCTGGCGTTCCGCCGGCCCGGGGTGCTGTGCACCGTCAACACCCACGCCGGGGAAGCCGAGATCCCGCTGCCCGGGGAACTGCTGCTCGCCAGCGCCGCGGTGACGACCGGCGACGGCACCGCGGTGCTGCCCGGGGACAGCTGTAGCTGGTGGGCAATCTGACATGCGCCCGGTACAGTCCAGTGCCATGACCGCCCGGCTGGCCGACCTCGCAGCGCAGGCGGGTGTCAGCGAAGCCACCGTCAGTCGGGTGCTCAATGGGAAGCCCGGCGTCTCCGCCACCACCCGCCAGTCCGTGCTTGCCGCACTCGACGTGCTCGGGTACGAGCGGCCGGTGCGGCTGCGGCGGCGCAGCGCCGGCCTGGTCGGGCTGATCACCCCGGAGCTGGAGAACCCGATCTTCCCGGCGTTCGCCCAGGTCATCGGGCAGGCCCTGACCCGCCAGGGGTACACCCCGGTGCTGGCGACCCAGACCCCGGGCGGCTCGACCGAGGACGAGCTCACCGAGATGCTGGTGGACCGCGGGGTGGCCGGCATCATCTTCGTCTCCGGACTGCACGCCGACACCGACGCCGACATGGGGCGCTACGAGCAGCTGCGCGGCCAGGGCGTGCCGTTCGTCCTCATCAACGGCTTCTCCGACAAGGTGCAGGCGCCGTTCGTCTCCCCCGACGACCGGACCGCGGTGGAGTTGGCGGTGACCCACCTCACCGCGCTGGGCCACCGGCGGATCGGGCTGGCGCTCGGGCCGAAGCGGTTCGTGCCGGTGCAGCGGAAGATCGAGGGGTTCCTGCGCTGCGTCCAGGAGCAGCTGGGCCTGGACGCGGCCACGGCCGCGCCGCTCGTCCAGCACTCGCTCTACACCCTGGAGGGCGGGCAGGCCGCGGCGGCCGCGCTGATCGAGCAGGGCGTGACGGCGATCGTGTGCGCCAGCGACATGATGGCGCTGGGCGCGATCCGGGCGGCCCGGCAGCGCGGACTGGACGTGCCTCGGGAGATGTCCGTCGTGGGCTTCGACGACTCCCCGTTGATCGCGTTCACCGACCCGCCGCTGACGACGATCCGGCAGCCGGTGCAGGCCATGGGGCAGGCGGCGGTGCGGGCGCTGCTGGAGGAGATCGGCGGCACCCCGGCGCCGCACAGCGAGTTCGTCTTCCACCCGGAGCTGGTGGTGCGGGGGTCGACGGCCTCGGCGCCGAAGGCGGCGAGGGTGCCGCGGCCGCTGCGCGCCACACGGTGAAGGGGTGCCCCGGGCCCGCAAGGGGTGCGGGGCGGCTCGTCGGCCCCCGTCCCGTAGGGGGATTCCCGTCCTCCTCCAGGTCGAGCCAGGGGGCCGTTTACCCGACTGGAGGATGATCGGGCGCACGTCCCTTTCTGGCAGACTGTCTGCCTATGGGTGATGCGCATGTGAGGACTCTGGACGACCTGTCAGCCGCCCCGCCAGCCAGCGGGGAGCCTGCGGACCGTCCGGCGGTCAAGGGGCGACGGGTCCGGTTCCGGGCCCCGCGTACACCCCGGCTCTGGTTCGAGGTCCTGCTGATCGCGGTCAGCTACTGGGTCTACTCGATGATCCGCAACGCGGTGCCCGAGCAGAAGGTGCAGGCACTGCGGAACGCCGACTGGATCTGGCGCGCCGAGCACGCCCTGGGCATCGCCGTCGAGCACACCGTCAACCACGCCGTGAACTCCGTGACGTGGCTCATCGTCTCGATGAACTACTACTACGCGACGCTGCACTTCATCGTGACGATCGGCGTGCTGATCTGGCTCTACCGCTGGCATCCGGGGCGGTACGCGGCGGCCCGGCTGGCGCTCTTCGCCACCACCGGCGTGGCCCTGGTCGGCTACTACTTCTTCCCGCTGGCGCCGCCCCGGCTGATGCCGGACGGCGGCTTCGTGGACACCGTCGTGCAGCACGGCACCTGGGGCTCGATGGCCTCCGGGAACCTCGCCTCGATGTCGAACCAGTACGCCGCGATGCCGTCGATGCACATCGGCTGGTCGCTGTGGTGCGGCCTGACCATCGCGCTGCTGGCGAAGCCGGTCTGGGCCAAGGTGCTGGGCCTGCTGTACCCGGCGACGACGCTGACCGTGATCGTCTCGACCGCCAACCACTTCTGGTTGGACGCGTTGGGCGGGGTGCTGTGCCTGGCGTTCGGCTACGGGCTGGCCCTCGCGTGGTACGGACGACTGCCGCACCGGCTGGCGCGGCACGTGGGGACGGCGGAGCTGGAGCCCCTCGGGGCGTGACCCGGCCCGGGGTGTGACCCCGGGCACGGTGCGGCGGCGGGCCGCGGGCGGAGGGTTCGCCCGCGGCCCGTCGTCGTGGCTACCGCTCGGCGCGGTGGGTGAGGTGGCCGCCGGTCATGGTCACAAGGACCGGGGCGGTGGCCACCTCGTCGGCCGGGGCGGTGACCGGGTCGACGGCCAGCGCGGTCAGGTCGGCGCGGAAGCCGGGGGCGATCCGGCCGGCCTCGGCCTCCTCGCCGACCGCCCGGGCCGCGTGCGAGGTCAGGCCCTCCAGCGCCTGGAGTCCGGTCAGGGCCTGGTCGGGGGTGACCGGCTGCGTGTCCGGGTGGCCCGCGGGGCGGCGCAGCCGGGCGGTGGCCAGGACCTGGCGGGGGTCGTGGTGTGCGATCGGCCAGTCCGAGCCGAGGACCAGGACGGCGCCGGCGTCCCGCAGGTCGCGGCAGCGCCAGGCCCGGCCGGCGCGTTCCGCACCGACCCGCTGGGACCAGGCGTCGGTGTGGTCGGCGCGGGTGTAGTGGGTGTGGGTGGGCTGCATGGAGGCGGCGACGCCGAGCCGGGCGAACCGCGGGAGCTGGGAGTCCGGGACGGTCTCGATGTGCTCGATGCGGTGCCGGTGGCGGGCGCCGGGCCGGTCGGCGCCGAGCAGTTCGACGGTGTCCAGGACGTGGCGGACCGCGGCGTCGCCGATGGCGTGGGTGGCGGTGCGCACCCCGGCCCGGTCGAGGTGGTGGACGGCGTGGGTGTAGGCGGCGGGGTCCGGCCAGAAGGCGTCGGTGCCCTGGCCGTGGCAGTCGGGGCGTTCCAGCCAGGCGGTGCCGCCCTCGACGGTGCCGTCCATGAAGAACTTCACCCCGCCGATCCGCCAGTGGCGGCCGGCCCGGCGCTGCAGGGCGACCAGGTGGTCCAGGCCGTCGGCGTCGACGCCGGGCATGCACCAGGGGGCGAGCCGCAGCCGGACCGGGAGGTGGTCGTCCGCCTCGATGGCGGCGAGGAGTTCGGGGGCGTCCTCGTCCTCCATGTCCATGACGTGGGCGCCGGTCAGGCCGGCCGCGGCCATCTCGCGGAGCAGGCCGAGCAGCCGGGCGCGGCGGTCGGCGGCCGAGGGGCGGGGCATGGCGGGCAGCACCAGGTTCATCGCGGCGTGCTCGACCAGGTGCCCGGTGGGGCGGCCGGTGTCGTCGCAGACCACGCTGGCGCGCTGGGCGAAGGCCCGCGGCCCGGTGATCCCGGCGGCGTCCAGGGCCCGACCGCTGGCCAGCGCCGAGTGGCCGTCGTAGAGGCGGAGGAAGGCGGGGGCGCCGGCCAGCGCGTCCTCGATCAGCTCGCGGTGGACGGGCCGGTCGCCGAAGACGTTGTGGTCCAGGCCCCAGCCGGTGAGCCAGGCGCCCGGGGGCAGTGTCCGGGCGCCTGGCTCACCGGC
>LIQL01000013.1 GCA_001418405.1 Streptomyces diastatochromogenes
CCCCCGGCATCGCCGGCACCCCCCTCCTGGACGGCGCGGTCGCCCGCTTCCAATGCCGCACCGTCCAACGCCTCGACGCCGGCGACCACGTCATCTTCCTCGGCGAGGTAGAGGAGTACGAGGCCGACGGCGGTACGCCCCTGGTGTTCCACTCGGGGCACTACCAGAGGGCGACGAGGCATCCAGACCTGTGAACGCGCAGCTGGAGCCACTCCGCTCCTCCGTGCGGCGGAGAGGGATCCCGAGGTCGTCCGGTGACACCGGACTTCCCTCTGGAACGCCCCGGGCGCGACGGTGTCCGTCCAAGCCACGGTCGCCTCGCCTTGACGACAGCGCCCGGCGGCTCGGACGCCGCCATCCCGCTCCTGCCGGGAGATGAGCCGCGCCGCGCCGCTTTCCGGAGGCATGCGAATGGGCCAACACACCGCGCGGCCCCGCGGTCCGTTGGTGATCCTTTATCCGGGCGCCCACGTCGCTCGTTCGCGTGCGTGGAGTGCGCCGAGGACCGCACGCCCGGCTCGGACGGCCGCGCCGCCTGTCCGCAAGCGTTCCGGAACCCCGAGGAAGGAAGCACTGCCATGGCGGCATCGGCACAGATCGGCGTGACGGGGCTGGCGGTCATGGGCCGCAACCTGGCGCGGAACTTCGCCCGCAACGGCTACACCGTCGCGGTGCACAACCGCACCCCCGAACGCACCACGGACCTGGTCGAGCAGTTCGGTCACGAGGGCACGTTCGTCCCGGCGGAATCGCCGCAGGACTTCGTGGCCGCTCTGGAACGGCCGCGCCGGCTGTTGATGATGGTCAAGGCCGGCCAGCCCACCGACGCGGTCATCGAGGAGTTCGCCCCGCTGCTGGAGCGGGGCGACATGATCATCGACGGCGGCAACGCGCACTTCGCCGACACCCGCCGCCGCGAGCAGTCGCTGCGCCAGCGCGGCATCCACTTCGTCGGCAGCGGCGTCTCCGGAGGCGAGGAGGGCGCGCTGCACGGCCCCTCGATCATGCCCGGCGGCTCCGCCGAGTCCTACGAGGTCCTCGGCCCCATGCTCGAGAAGATCAGCGCCCACGTGGACGGCGACCCCTGCTGCACCCACATCGGGACCGACGGCGCCGGCCACTTCGTGAAGATGGTGCACAACGGCATCGAGTACGCCGACATGCAGCTCATCGCCGAGGCGTACCACCTCCTGCGCGCGGTCGGCGGGTACGCCCCCGCCGAGATCGCCGAGATCTTCAAACGCTGGAACCAGGGACGCCTCGACTCCTACCTGATCGAGATCACCGCCGAGGTCCTCGCCCACACCGACGCCGACACCGGCCGGCCCTTCGTCGACGTCGTCCGGGACGCCGCGGAGCAGAAGGGAACCGGGCGCTGGACCGTGCAGACCGCCCTGGACCTGGGTTCCCCGGTCACCGCCATCGCCCAGGCCACCTTCGCCCGGGTCGCCTCCTCCCGGGCCGAACTGCGCGAGGCGTACCGGTCGCTGCCCGGCGGCACCCCGCACGAGATGAGCCCGCAGGAGGCGGACGGTTTCACCCGGGACGTCGAGCAGGCCCTCTACGCGTCGAAGGTCATCGCCTACGACCAGGGGTGGACCATGATCCGCGACGGCGCGGCCGAGTACGGCTGGGACATCGACCTCGGAGCGGTGGCGAAGATCTGGCGCGGCGGCTGCATCATCCGCGCCGCCTTCCTCGACCGGATCCGCGCGGCCCGCGCCGCCAACCCCGACCTGGTCAGCCTGCTCGACGAGGAGCAGTTCGCGGCGGAGGTCTCCGACGCCCAGACGGCCTGGCGCACGGTCGTGGCGAGCGCGGCCCGGCAGGGCATTCCCGTGCCGGCGTTCTCCGCGGCACTCGCCTCCTACGACACCCTGCGCAGCGAGCACCTGCCCGCCGCCCTGATCCAGGGGCAGCGCGACTTCTTCGGCGCCCACACCTACCACCGCACCGACCGCCCGGGCACCTTCCACACACGCTGGGCCGAGCCGGGCCGTCCCGAGGTGCGGACGGACGGCGGGGCCGCGTAGCAGCGGCTGCCTGGCCGACAACCGCGGGGCACCCCCGGTGTCCGTCGGACGCGGCGGCCGGTCGGCGCGTGCGACCACCGTCGGCCTGGGGCCCCGCGTCGTCGCCGGGTGGGTCGTGGGGAGACGCGCCGCGCCCGGCGGGGCCGGCGTGCGGACCGGACGGGCCCGGCCCGGCCGCGTTCTGGCAGGACCTGCGCGCCGCCGGCCTCGTCAGCTCCACCGCCCCGCTGCCCAACGGCGCCTGACCGCCACGCCGATTCGCCCGCCAACCCCGGGGCGAGGTCTTCATCGAGCGCGGCGACGCCCTCTCCGCGACCCTCGCCGGCCGGCACCGCCACCACCCCGGCGCCCGGCCACGTGGCCCGGGTACACACCCGCGTACCCGGGCCACGGTCGTGCAGGGGCCGCGGCATCGCCCTGCGTGCAGTCCGTCCTGCGGCCGGGCACGCCGACGGACACTCAACTGGTCGCATGCGGCGCTTCTCCGGCGCGCGCCGCGGCCCCTTCCGCTTGAGTCCGCCGACGACCCCCGCACAGCCGGGCGGTGCGTCACCGACGACGGTGCCCGTGGCGGTGACCATCACGGTGGCGAACCCCGCGCCCATGGCCCACCAGGTGCTGGTCGCGTCGAGCCGGGACAGTCCGGCGAGGACGAGGAGCGAGGCGACCGCGAGCAGATAGCCGGTGCTCGTCCACTGGACCCGTGCCACGTCCGCGCCGAGATCTCGCTGCGGGCCGGGCTGCGCCACCAGCAGCACCGTCCCGTCCAGCGCGACGAGCATCGCACCGGCCACGCTGACCGGCAGCGCGACGTGCCGCCGAGGGGGAGTGGTCACGGGCTCACCGGGCCCAGGTGCGCGTCGAGCACCCGCGCGACGAGTCGGTCGAGTGCGTCGAGCCGGTCGGGCTGTTCCGGCCGGGCGTCGTGCTGCGCGGCGCCGGGCGGTTCGGCTTCGAGCACGAGGGGCAGGGTCTATGTGGTGCGGGCGCGACGTGGGCTCGGCCGTCGTCGGACGTGGCATGATCGGGGGATGTCCGATCGCATCATCGCTGCCTGTGACGGGGCCAGCAAAGGCAATCCCGGCCGAGCCGCCTGGGCCTGGGTCACCGCCGACGCCGAGGGGAACCCCACGCGCTGGGAGGCCGGCCCCTTGGGCACGGCGACCAACAACGTCGCCGAACTGACCGCCCTGGCCGAGCTGTTGGAAGCCACCGACTCCGCACTGCCGCTGGAGGTCCGCATGGACTCCCAGTACGCGATGAACGCGGTGACCAAATGGATCGCCGGCTGGAAGCGGAACGGCTGGCTGACGGCGTCCAAGAAGCCGGTCGCCAACCGCGAACTCGTCGTGCGGATCGACGCCCTGCTGGACGGCCGCGCCGTGGAGTTCCGCTACGTGCCGGCGCACCAGGTCGACGGCGACCCGCTGAACGCCATCGCAGACCAGGCGGCCAGCACCGCCGCCGTGACCCAGCAGGCCGCCGGCACCTCCCGTGGGGACCTGACGGTTCCGGAGCCTCGGACCGAAGCGCTGCAACGGCCCGGCGGCGGTGCGGGCGCACCGGCCAAGACCACCCGGCGCACCGGGAAGGGCGCCACCATCAAGGCCAAGTTCCCCGGCCACTGCGGCGCGTGCCGCGGAGCCTACGAGGCCGGCACGAAGGTGGCCAAGGGGCCGCGTGGTTGGGGCCACCCGGACTGCCTCTGACGGCCCGCGGGCGCGTAAGGGGCGCGGGTGGTGAACGGCGGGTGCGGGGCGGCGCCGGTCAGTCCCGGCCAATCGGGCAGTTCTCGGGACAACTGCCGTTGAGGCGTCCCGCGCGGTCGCGGACGCAGGAGGCTTCGTACGCGTCGCGCCCCGCGGGCCCGTCGGGATCCTCGGCGGCGGCGTCGGCGCAGCGGGGGAACGGCGCCGTCGTGGGGCACTCGCCGTCCGCGGCGCCGGCCGACCCGGCGTCGCCGTGCTCCGATGCCGGCGTCATCAGGACTTCGATGCCGGCCCGCAGGTACCGCTCCAGGGTGGCGTCCGAGACCGCTGCCAGGGCGGGTGAGCGGATCTCCGTGCGCATCAGACTGGTGCCGAGCATCCAGGCCGCCAGGAGTTCCGCGCGCAGGTCCGCGTCGGCGCCGCCCAGCCGCGCGGCCAGCCGCTTGGAGAACACCTCCGTGAAGTCGGCGCGCAACCGCCCCACCGCCTCGTCGCGGCCGTTGGACCGCAACACGGACAGCACCGGGTGCGGGAAGTCGCCCTCCGTCGGCGCGCCCATGAGCAGTGCGCAGAACCAGTCGGGGATCGCTTCGACCGGCTCCTTCAGCAGCGGCTCGAACATCTTGCCCGTGCAGGCCACGTCGTTGAACAGCGCTTCCTTCGAGCCGAAGTAGCGGTAGACGAGCGCGGCGTCCACCCCCACGTCGCCCGCGATGTCGCGCACGCTGGTGCCCTCGTAGCCGTACTTGCCGAAGCGGAAGGACGCGGCGGCCCTGAGCGCGGTGCGGGTGGCCGAGGCCGAGCGCCTACGGGCCACCACCTTTGCTGTTCCGCCGTTCTGCACTTCCGTCACGTCACTGCACCTCCGTCGTCCGCGCCCCGTGCGTCATGCGCCCATGTTCCAGTCTGCGGCGACTGTCTCAAAGTCACCGGCCAATGTCATCAATCGTTGACTTCAGTTCGGGCCACATGACATACCTGAACCAGTTCAACGATTGATGACTTGAGTGCTTGCCATGCCGGGGGCGGCGACGACGGGTTCGGCCCGTGCCAGGTCCGCCCGCACGGTGCGGCGGCGCGCGCAGAGCCGCGCACCGCCACAGCCGCCGCACGCGTGCACCCCCCACGATCGGAAGTGGTGATCTGCTGTGCCTGCTCGACGCGTTGCCGTGATCGGAACCGGATACGTCGGACTGACCACCGGCGCCTGCCTGGCCTCGCTCGGCCACCGGGTGGTGTGCGCGGACGCCGACCCGCACAAGGTCGAGCGGTTGCGCCAGGCCCGGGTCGACATCCTCGAACCCGACCTGCCCGGGACCGTCCGGGACGCCCTGGACGCGGACCTGTTGGAGTTCACCGGCGACACGGCCGCCGCCGTCGCCGAGGCCGAGGTGGTCTTCCTGTGCCTGCCCACGCCCATGGGCGCGGGCGGCGCGGCCGACCTCGCCGCCGTGGAGGCCGTCGCCGGCCAGATCCGCGACGTGCTGCCGACCGGCTGCGTCGTCGTCAACAAGTCCACCGTGCCGGTCGGCACCGGCGAGCGCGTCGCCGCGCTGCTCGGCCGGGCGGACGTGGCGGTGGTCAGCAACCCCGAGTTCCTGCGCGAGGGCCGCGCCGTCCACGACTTCCTGCACCCCGACCGCATCGTGATCGGCGCCGCCGACCAGGACGCCGCCCGGCGGGTGGCCGACCTCTACGCCGGCCTCGACGCCCCCTTGGTGCTCACCGATCCGGCCAGTGCCGAACTGACCAAGTACGCGGCGAACTTCTTCCTCGCGATGAAGCTGTCCTTCGCCAACAACCTCGCCACCGTCTGCGAGCGCTTCGGCGCGGACATCAGCGACGTCACCGAGGGCATCGGGCGGGATCCGCGGATCGGCTCCGCGTTCCTGCGGCCCGGGCCCGGTTGGGGCGGCTCCTGCCTGCCCAAGGACACCCACGCCCTGCTGACCGCGTGCGACCAGGCCGGCGTCGACTTCCCCCTGTTGAGCGCCACCATCGAGACCAACGTCACCCACCAGCGTCAGCTCGTCGAGCGCGTCACCGCCGCGTGCGGCAGCGCCGACGGCTCGCTGCGCGGCGTACGGATCGCCCTGTACGGCCTGACGTTCAAGGCCGGCACCTCCGACCTGCGCGACTCGCCCGCGCTCGCCGTCGCCCGACTGCTGCGCGAGCGCGGCGCCGAACTCACCGGGTACGACCCGGCGTTGCGCGAGGAGCGGCCCGACCTGAGCGACCTGGTCGACCTCGTCGGCGATCCGGTGCGGGCGGCAGACGGGGCCGCGGTCTGCGTCGTCCTCACCGAGTGGCCGGAGCTGCGCGACCTCGACTGGGCCGCGATCGCCGCGCGGATGGCCGGCCACGAGGTCCACGACTTCCGCAACCTGCTCGACGCCGACCGGCTAGCCCGGGCCGGGTTGAGCTGGCAGGGCATCGGACGCACGGCGGCGCCGGCCCGGGTGGCGTGAAACATGGGGCGGCCGGCGTTCCGCTCGCGCGCGGACGGGTCCGCTGACCGTTCCCGTCGCCCGGCCGTCCCCCTTCCCCGTCCCCAGCATCGAAGAAATCCCTAGAGAAAGGCTCCCGCCATGCGGGTTCTGTGCACCACGCTCGGCAGCCCCTCCCACGGGCGTGCCCAGCTGCCCCTCCTGCGCGCCCTCGCCGAGGCCGGACATCAGGTGGTGGTGGTCACCACCGAGGTCCTCGCCCCCGTCTTCCGCGACGACGACGTCCAAGTACAGGCCGTCCTACCGGAATTCGACCCGACCGCCGGACTGGCGCCCTACCTCGCCGACCTCCAGGCCGCCACCGACGAGGCGGAGCGGATGGCGGAGCTGAACCGGCTGATGCTGCGCAGCGTGGCCGGTCCCGGTGTCCAACCGCACCTGGACGTCCTGCTGCCGCTCGCCCGCGACTTCCGCCCCGATCTGATCCTGCGGGACGGCATGGACATGGGTGCCGTGCTCACCGCGGAACTGCTGGGCGTCCCGCAGCTGCCGACGCCCTCCGGCTTCAGCAACATCCTGGACCCCGTCCAGGTGCTGCCCCAGCTCAACGAGCGGCGCGCGGAGCTGGACCTGCCCGTGCACGACGACCCGCTGTCCGTCGTCCCGCACGGCCGCGTCGACTACGTACCGTCCGCCTTCTCCTTCGCCCAGCACCTGCCCCAGACGTGGGCCTACCGGCAGACGGTGGACGTCGAACGCCGCGGCGTGCTGCCCGAGTGGGCGGCCCAACTGCCCACGGACCGCCCGCTGGTGTACGCCGCCATCGGCACCGCCCTCCCGGTCCTGCACGCACGCACCGGGGGCCGGTCCGTGCCGCTGCCCGTCGAGATGCCGGACGGCAGCGAGAGCCTGCGCACGATAGCGGAGGCGTTGACGGAGTTCGACGACTGCACGGTCGTCGTGTCGACGTCCGGGATGGCGCTGGACACCACGGGGCTGCCCGACCACGTGCGCGTCGTCGAACGGGTCCCGCAGCCGCTGCTGCTGGAGTCCGTCGACCTCTTCCTCACCCACGGCGGCTTCAACAGCATCCGCGAGGCGATGCGCACCGCCACGCCGCTGGCGGTCCTGCCGCACTTCGGGGACCAGTACGCCAACGCGGACCGCGTGGAGGAACTGGGCCTGGGCCGCCACCTCACCGACCGCAGCGCGGCCGGCATCGCCGACACCTGCCGCAAGCTCCTCGCCGACCCCGCACCCCGGGCGCGCGCCCGGTCGGCGCAACTGGCGATGCTGACGCTGCCGGGCGTCGAGCACGCCGTCGGTGACATGGAAGGGCTCGCCGGTAGCCGGTAGTCAGCCCACTGGGCCGGGTGACGGGAGCCACGCCCCGTCACCCGGCCCCTTCGAAACCCCAACCGCCCACCCCCAAGGACCACACGTGACCTTCTCCGACGCCCGACAACAGGGCACGGCCGGGGACGCACCCGCGCGCCTCAGCCACCGGCAGATCACCGCCGTCATGTCCGGGTTGGTGCTCAGCATGTTCCTCGGGGCACTGGACCAGACGGTGGTCTCCTCCGCGCTTCGGACCATCGCCGACGACCTGCACGGACTGACGTCCCAGGCATGGGTGACCACCGCGTACCTCATCACCGCCACCCTCGCGACCCCGCTGTACGGCAAGCTCTCCGACATCCACGGCCGTCGGCCCGTGTACCTGGCCGCGATCGCGCTGTTCACGGCCGGCTCACTGCTGTGCGGCACGGCCGGATCGATCTACGAACTCGCGGCGTTCCGCGCGGTCCAGGGCATCGGCGGCGGGGGCTTGATATCCCTGGCGATGACGATAGTCGCCGACATCACCACCCCGCGCGAACGGGGCCGCTACCAGGGCTACTTCATGGCCGTCTTCGGCGGCGCCAGCATCGTCGGCCCGCTGGTGGGCGGCGCCTTCGCGGACCGGGCCACGCTGCTGGGCATCGCCGGCTGGCGCTGGATCTTCCTGATCAACGTGCCGCTCGCCGTCGCGGCCGCCATCGCGATCGTCCGCGTGCTGCGCTTCCCCCACCGACCCGTGCGGCACCGGCTCGACTACCCCGGCGCGCTCGCCCTCGCCGTCGGCCTGGTGCCGCTGCTGACCGTCGCCGAGCAGGGCCGCACCTGGGGGTGGGACGCGCCCCCGGCGCTGCTGGCCTACGCGATAGGCGGGTTGGGCCTCGCCGCCTTCGTCGTGGTGGAGCGACGGATGGGGGACGCCGCACTGATACCGCTGCGCCTGTTCCGCATCCGCACCTTCCGGCTCGGCGTCGGGCTGCACTTCGTCGTCGGCATCGGCATGTTCGGCGCGATGACGACGCTGCCGCTCTACCTCCAGCTCGTCCGTGGCATGACGCCCATGGCGGCCGGTCTGGCCACCCTCCCCACGGTCGCCGCCAACCTCGCGATCACGCTGCTGGTGGGTCGGCTGATCGCCCGCACCGGCCGGTTCAAGGTCCATCTCGTCGCGGGTGCCGGCTCGTTGACCGCCGCGATGCTCGTCTTCGCCACCCTGCGGGAGGACAGTCCGCTGTGGCAGGCGATGGTGGGCATGGCCCTGATGGGCGCGGGGCTCGGCGCGTCGATGCAGACGCTCACCACGCTGGCGCAGTGCGAGATACCCCGCACCGACATGGGTGCGGCCACGGCGTCGGTGAACTTCTTCCGCTCCAACGGCGGCACGATCGGCACCGCGGCCTTCCTGTCGATCCTGTTCAGCACGGCGGCCGGCCACATCGCCGACCGGCTCGCCGCGGCCCGGCACGACCCCGCGTACGGCCGACTGCTCGCCCGGCCCGACAACGCGCACGCCCTGGCGGGGGTCCTGCGCCCGGGCGGCGGCGTCGAACTCCAGGACTCCGCCTTCCTGCGGGCCCTCGACCCCGGTGCGGCGCTGCCCTTCCTCCAGGGGTACGTGTCCTCGATGCGCCTGGTCTTCCTCACCGGCGCCGCGGTGACGCTGGTTGCCTTCCTGATCGCGGCCTGGCGGGTCCCGAAGCTCACGCTCTCCGACGAGTAGCGACGGCCGCCGGCCGACCGCGGGGTCGGCGTGCCCGTCGCGTCGGGCTACAAGTTGACGCCCCCCGTGACGTCGAGCTTGGTGCCGGTGACCCAGCGCGCGTCGTCGGAGGCCAGGAAGGCGACCGCGTCGGCGATGTCCCGGACCTGGCCGATCCGGCCGAGGGCGGTCAGGCCGATGTTGCGCTCCTGGTTGGCCGGGTCGGCCAGCACCTCGGCGGTCATGTCGGTGTGCGTGAAGCCGACGGAGACGGCGTTGACGGTGATCCTGCGGGGGCCGAGGTACTTCGCCAGGGTCTGGCTGAAGACCTCCAACGCTCCTTTGGCGAGCGGGTAGCCGATGCCGTGGGCCGAGGCGATGCGGGTGGAGACGGACGAGATGTTGATGATCCGGCCGCCGTCGCGGAGGCGGGGCAGCAGCCGCTGGGTGAGGAAGAACGGCGCCTTGACGTTGACCGCGACCATCTGGTCGAACTCCTCGGGGGTGAGGACCTCGATCGGCCGCCCCATGAAGTTGATCCCCGCGTTGTGCACCAGGATGTCGATCGCCGCTTCCCCGTGCGCGTGCAGTCCGGCCTCCAACCCGGCCACGAGCGTGTCCACGTCGCCGGGGACGCCCAGTTCGGCCCCCACGACGAACGCCCGGCCCCCGGCCTCGGCGATGGCCGCCGCGGTCTCCGCGGCCGCCGCCTCGTTGCGGCCGTAGTGCACGGCGACCAGCGCGCCGTCCCTGGCCAGGCGCTCGGCGATGCCCCGCCCGATGCCCCGGCTGCTGCCGGTGACCAAGGCGACCTTTCCGCTGAGGTTTCCCATCGTGTGCTCCTCGATCGTGTTCCGTAGAGCCTTCCCTCAAGGTCAAGTGAAGTTAGCCTAGCCTAAGTTTGACTTCGTGGTCCGGTCGCGAACGCGGCGCGAACCCGTGATTCCGGGGCCGAGCGTGCTGTTCGTGGTCGGCCGGGCCCTCGCGCACGGCCGCCGGACGGCGCTCGCGACGGTCCTGGTGTTCTTCGCCGCGGTGCTGCCGCAGTTCGTGAACCACGCGGCCGGCCACCTCACCGTCCAGATGATGGCGTTGGGCCTGGTCCCGGTCGTCATCGGCCTGATCACGGACACCCTGTGGGGCTTGGGCGCCGCGGCGGCCCGCTCCTGGCTCACCCGCTCGGAGCGCCGCCTGTCCGGGGTCGGCGGGGCGGGCGGCCTCGCGCTGATCGGCCTGGGCGTGACGGTGGCGGCCACGGGGCGCGCGGACTGACGCGCACCCGCACCGCTCGCGGCCGGTCCGCGTTCAGCCCCGTTGTCAACTGTTCGGTGCAGGCCGCGCGTTCGTCACGGGTGCCCACGAGGGCGAGTGCCGACCCCCGGATGCGGTGCGGCCGTTGCCCGGGTGGCCGCGAGCAGCGCCATGTCGTCGGTGATGCGGCCGCCGGTGTGCCGGTTGACCCGTGCGAGCAGGCCGTCGAGCAGCGCCTCGGGCCCGGGGAAGTCCGTCCCGGACAGCCCGGTCGCGGGGTCGTAGAAGTCTCCCGTGCGGTTGCGGGCCTCGTTCAGGCCGTCGGTGAACAGCAGCAGGGTGGACCCCGCGGGGAAGGGCACCGTGTCGGCCCGCTCCTGGACGGTGCCCAGCTCCGCCAGGCCCAGCGGCGGGGCGGGTTCGGGCGGCTCGGGGCTCCGCACCTCGCCGGCGTGCAGCAGCAGCGGCGCCGGGTGGCCGCGGTTGACCAGCCGCAGTTCACCGTCGCGGTACGGGATCTCGACGAGGATTCCGGTCACGAACCCCTCGATGCGCTCGGGGCCGGTGCGCCGCCCCCGTTCCCGCAGCAACGCCCGCTCCACCCGCGTCGCCACCCCGACGAGCGTGGCCTCCTCCTCGGCGGCCTCCCGGAACGCCCCCATGGCGACGGCCACCACCTTGACGGCCTCCAGGCCCTTGCCCCGCACGTCGCCGACCAGACAGCGCACGCCGTACGGGGTGTCCTGCGCGCTGTACAGGTCGCCGCCGATCTGGGCGTCCTTGACCGCCGCCTGGTAGCGCACCGCGATCCGCAACGGCCCGATCGCGGACGGCGGCTGCGGCAGTACGGCGCGCTGCGCGGCGAGGGCGATCCGGCGCGCGGACTGGAGCCGCACGTGGCTGTAGTACATGAGGCGGTTGACGACCACGGCGAGGGCCGAGACCGTCACCACGGCCGCCAGTTCGCTCCACCCACCGGAGTCCGTGATGAGTCCGAAGTGCGTGAGCAGCGCGATGTCGGTGGCGCAGGCTCCGATGCCGGCGAGGACGGTCGCGCGGAGCGACAGCAGGGCGGCGGCCGTCATCGGGGCTGCCGTGTAGAAGGCTTCCGCGCTGATGTGCGGAGACGTGGCGTAGTCGAAGAGGGCGCCGACCACGAGCAGGACGACGGGAAGCAACTGGAGGTGGCGCAGGCACCAGCGCCCGAGGGCCGGGCGCCCCGCGCGCGAGCCCCTCACGTCCCGGCTCCCGCTCCGTCGCGCTGTCGCACACCACAAGCATCCCCGCGCCGGAGGGGGCTTGCCAGTCGTGGCCGGGCCGGCGGTCGACGCCGTGCACAGGACGGCGGACGGAGCCGGCACGCGGCAGTCCGCCGCGCTGCGCGGACGGTCCGTAGCCAGCCGGTGACGGGATCAGGCGCAGTCGGGGCACACGCCCCGGTACGTCATCTCGACGCCGGAGACGGCGAAGCCGAACCGCTCGGAAGCGGGCAGGTCGGCCAGCGGGTCGCCGTCGGGGTGGACGTCGCGGATCGCGCCGCAGCGCGAGCAGACCAAGTGGTGGTGCGGACGGTGGGCGTTCGGGTCGTAGCGCTTGGCGCGGCCGTCGGTGGTCACCTCGGTCACCTCACCGAGCGACACGAGTTCGCCGAGGGTGTTGTAGACGGTCGCGCGGGAGATCTCCGGCAGCCGGGTGGTGGCGCGCGCGAGCACCTCGTCCGCAGTGAGGTGGATGTGTTCGCCGTCGAGCACCTCGGCGACGACCCGGCGCTGGGCGGTCATCCGCCAGCCGCGTCCGCGAAGCCGTTCCAGCAGGTCGCTCATGGTCACCGGCCTCACAATGCATTGTCTGGCTCATGAACTCGTATGGATCTGGTTGCTGTATTGACTTGGACCTGGTCCATCGTAGGATCTGTTCCTGCGATAGCCAAGGGACGAGACAATCGCAGGGAAAAGCACGTGACGGTTCACCAGACGGCTCCGCTCACCACCGAATCCTGTCGTGTCGGTAGCGGACAGCCACCGCAGCCCGTGGGCGGGCGTCAGCCCGGGTGCGTCGTCCACGCGTGCGGCGCCGGCGCCCGGACGGTGACCACGTCCGCGTCGCGGCGCTCACCCCCGGGGCGTGCGGTCGGGTGGGTCGCGTCTCCCCGCACACCGTGACCGGGCCCGCCCCGCTCCGTTCACCATGGCGGGAGCCCCACGCAGCATCCAGCCGGCCGGCGGTGGCGACCGCACGGCCGGTGGGGCCCCGGGCCCGACCGCGTCCGCCCACAACGGCTTCCCGGTCACCGAGGCCGAGGTCGTCCAACTGGGGCATGCGCCCCGAGTGTTCCACTGCTGGCGGTTGCTGAGCACGGTGATCCGCCTCATCCGGAAGGATTCCCATGTCTGAGATCCACGACGCACAGGCCGTAGACGGCGAAGGCGGCTGTCCGGTCGCGCACGGGCGCGCCGCCCACCCGACCCAGGGCGGTGGAAACCGCCAGTGGTGGCCGGAGCGGCTCAACCTGAAGATCCTCGCCAAGAACCCCGCGGTGGCGAACCCGATGGGCGAGGAGTTCGACTACGCCGAGGCGTTCGAGAGCCTGGACCTCCCGGCCGTGAAGCGGGACATCGCCGAGGTGCTGACCACCTCGCAGGACTGGTGGCCCGCCGACTTCGGCAACTACGGCCCGCTCATGATCCGGATGGCCTGGCACAGCGCCGGCACGTACCGGATCAGCGACGGCCGCGGTGGCGCCGGCGCCGGCCAGCAGCGGTTCGCGCCGCTCAACAGCTGGCCGGACAACGCCAGCCTCGACAAGGCCCGCCGTCTGCTGTGGCCGGTCAAGAAGAAGTACGGCAAGAGCATCTCGTGGGCCGACCTGCTGGTCCTCACCGGCAACGTCGCGCTGGAGACGATGGGCTTCACGACCTTCGGCTTCGCCGGCGGTCGCGAGGACGTCTGGGAGGCCGAGGAGGACGTCTACTGGGGCCCCGAGACCACCTGGCTCGGTGACGAGCGCTACACCGGCGACCGGGAGCTGGAGAACCCGCTCGGCGCGGTCCAGATGGGCCTCATCTACGTGAACCCCGAGGGCCCCAACGGCAACCCGGACCCGCTCGCCGCGGCCCGCGACATCCGTGAGACGTTCCGCCGGATGGCGATGAACGACGAGGAGACCGTCGCCCTGATCGCCGGTGGCCACACCTTCGGCAAGACCCACGGCGCCGGCCCGGCGGACAACGTCGGCGCCGACCCCGAGGGCGCCCCGATGGAGCAGATGGGCCTCGGCTGGAAGAGCTCGTACGGCACCGGCGCGGGCCCCGACGCGATCACCAGCGGCCTGGAGGTCACCTGGACCACCACCCCGACCCAGTGGGGCAACGGGTTCTTCACGAACCTCTTCGAGTACGAGTACGAGCTCACCCAGAGCCCGGCCGGCGCCAACCAGTGGGTGGCGAAGGACGCCGAGGCGATCATCCCGGACGCGCACGACCCGTCGAAGAAGCGCCTGCCGACGATGCTGACCACCGACCTGTCGCTGCGCTTCGACCCGATCTACGAGCCGATCTCGCGCCGCTTCTACGAGAACCCGCAGGAGTTCGCGGACGCCTTCGCCCGCGCCTGGTACAAGCTGACCCACCGCGACATGGGCCCGGTCGTGCGCTACCTCGGGCCGGAGGTCCCCTCCGAGGTACTGCTGTGGCAGGACCCGCTCCCGGAGCGCACCGGTGAGCCGCTCGACGCGGCGGACGTCGCCGCCCTCAAGGAGCAGGTCCTCGGCTCCGGCCTCACGGTCGCCCAGTTGGTGTCGACCGCCTGGGCCTCCGCCTCCACCTTCCGCGGCGGCGACAAGCGCGGCGGTGCCAACGGCGCCCGCGTCCGGCTGGAGCCGCAGCGCAACTGGGAGGTCAACGACCCCGACGAGCTGGCACAGGTGCTGCGCACGCTTGAGGGCATCCAGGGTTCCTTCAACTCCGCGGGCGGCAGGCAGATTTCGCTGGCCGACCTGATCGTGCTGGCGGGCGGCGCGGCCGTCGAGAAGGCGGCCAAGGACGCCGGCTTCGACGTCGAGGTGCCCTTCGCGCCGGGCCGGGTGGACGCCGCCCAGGACCAGACGGACGTCGAGTCGTTCGACGCGCTGGAGCCGGCCGCCGACGGCTTCCGCAACTACGTCGGCAAGGGCAACCGTCTGCCGGCCGAGTACCTGCTGCTCGACCGGGCGAACCTGCTGACGCTGAGCGCCCCGGAGATGACCGCCCTCGTCGGCGGCCTGCGGGTCCTGGGCGCCAACCACGGCCAGTCGAAGCACGGCGTCCTCACCGACCGTCCGGGCACCCTGACGAACGACTTCTTCGTCAACCTGCTGGACCTGGACACCACGTGGACGTCGACGTCCTCGGCGCAGGACGCGTTCGAGGGCCGCGACGCCAGTGGCGCGGTCAAGTGGACCGGCACCCGGGCCGACCTGGTCTTCGGCTCGAACTCCGAACTGCGGGCCGTCGCCGAGGTCTACGCGAGCGACGACGCGCAGGAGAAGTTCGTGACCGACTTCGTCGCGGCGTGGGCCAAGGTCATGGACCTCGACCGGTTCGACCTCGCCTGATCTCCGACCGTCCGGTGACGTCCGGGTCGACCCGCCGGGGTCGGCCCGGACGTCCTCGTTCTGGCGTGCTCCGGTCGAGCCCCGATTACCGGCCCGCCAGGAACGCGTCGAACGTCCGCGGTGCGCGCCCGGTCAGGTCCTGCACCGTCGACGTCACCTTGAGGCTCCATCCGTTTCGATGGCTGGGCGGATGGAAGTGGCCCCGGCCTCGTTGGGCGGGCGCTCCGCTCCGGAGTTTGCCGGAACTGCGGGTGGGTGATTGCCGGTTCGTATTCGCGTGGCCGTGTGGGGTGTGGCCGCGCAGCACGGCAAGCATTCCGCGAGGCATTAGCCAAAGGTGGGGGAGGGGTGCGGAGAAGGGATGCGCCGTGGCGGAGGCGTGAAAGGCCGACGGGCGTCGGTGCAGGGGGTCAGTGCCTTCGTCGGGCATGGTAGACGAGGCGGTGGGGGGAGCTGTCCCGGCCGTATCCGCGGTCGATTCCCAGGAGTTCGAAACCCGTGCGGGCGAGAACTTCGGCGAGGTCGAGGGCGCGGTGGTAGACCCAGCGTTCCGTCACCTCGGTGAGGACCCGACCGGCCCGGCGGAATTGCTTCTCGATGGCCACGTGGTCGGCGTGCGGGCGGCTACGCTCCCATTCTTCCACCGGCCCGCCGGCCTCCGGGCAGGGCTCGGCGAGACTCAGCTGCCAGTCGGTTTCGGAACGGGAGTCAAAACTCTCGCTGACGTCGATGTGGACCGAACCGTCCGGCGCGAGGACGCGGGCGGTTTCCCTCAGGGCCCGCTCCCGGTCCTCGGGCGTCAAGAGCAACTGGAGCGTCGAATAGGGGATGACGGCGGCGGAGTGCAGTCCTTGGAGCGGGAGTCTGCGCATGTCCCCGCAGACCGGGTGCAGGCCGGGAGTGCGGGGAATGCGCGCGAGCCGTTCCCGGCTGAGGTCCACGGCGGTCACCCGGCGCTCCGCGCTCCGGGCCAGGGCGCCCGCCACGCGGCCGGTGCCGGCTCCGAGGACCAGCACGGAGTCGTGCGGCTCGGTCAGGCGGGTCCAGTAGGCCGTGTCGTCGCGTTGCCGGCGCAGTCGGTGGGCGTTGTGCCAGTCGTAGAGCAGGGCCTCCCACTGGGCGGGTGTCACGGTGCCGGGCTCCTCGTGGTGTGGGGCGGTCGGTGGGGGCGCCGTCCGGACGGGCGGACCGGTGCGAGGTCGAGAGCTCCCGCGACGTCGGGTCGGGCGCGCGTCCGGTGGGTCGTCGTCCGGTCCCGCGCCGGCCTGCTGGCGTGCCGGCGGCATGGGACGGGGGCCGGGAAAAGTCGGCGTCATGCTACCCACCGGCCTTTGAGCTACCCGCCGCCCTTTACGGCTCCGGCGTACGCCGAGGGAAATCAGCCAGTGCCGGGACGCCTTTTTATTGGTCGCCGAGGTCGGTTTCGAAGCCCTTGGTGGGGCGGATCAAGGGGTGCCGTACGAACCTCCGAAATTTTTCCTCCGGCTCGGGAAGGCGCGATATCTCCGCCCTTCTCGTGAGCGTATGAATATCCCGTCATAGGTTGCCCTCGGGGGGCATGCTGACCTGATTCGATCGTCCCGGCGCGCCGGAGGGGCGCCGTTGAGGCGGCCGCGACCGGCCGTGAATCCGGCTTCTCGGCGAAGTGTCACGGTGGCTTTACGCGGGTGTCGTCCGGAGTTCTCCGGGCCGGCAATTCAAGGCGGAGGGCGCGCGGGGCGGGAACCCGCGGCGGTGGCAGGGCATTGTTTCCGATGGTGTGATGAGTGGGGGTCCGGATGCCGGCGTTTCAGCCAAAACCCTTGGTCCGGACTGGACTTGGTTGACCGTTTCCGAGAAATCATGCTTGGGTTTTCGGGAATCGCTGCATGCCTGTTTCTCCGTGCCGTGACCGAAGGGGTGTTGGCGTCCTGGACGGCCTGCTGCCGTTAAGCGTCCCGCCGTGCAGTGCTGCGAATCGAAAAGAAATCGGAATTGGGGAGGTGGGTTGAGTGGGACACACGTCGGTGCGCACCCGTTCCCGATCCGAGATCTGGCAGGGGTTCGAAGCCACCGAACGGCGCGAGGTGGGCACGGTCATCGTGTCGACCTTGCAGAGCCAGAGCACCTCCGCCCTGCTGCTCCTCCTGCTCTCCCTGCTCGCGCTGCGGGTGACGGGTTCGCCGGCGAGCGCGCCCCTGGTCGTGGCGGTCGGCGCGCTGCCCGCGCTGCTGCTCGTCCGGGCCGTCCGGATCGTCAACCAACTCGTCGACCACCGCTGGGTGATGCTGCTGTCCGACGCCGGCGCCTTCGTGGTCGCCCTGACGCTCTGGCAGCTGGTGCGCGCCGGCGGCGTGCACACCTGGCAGATCTACGCCGGCATGTTCCTCTTCGCCGCCTTCGGGGCCTTCTACCTGCCCGCGATGCGCGGCTGGGTCGCCGGCCAGACGACCGGCCTGGAGCAGTTGACCTGGCTCAACGCGATGCTGGCCGTCGCCACCCAGGCGGCCGTGGTGGTCGGTTGGGCCCTCGGCGGAGTGCTGGCGTCGTCGATCGGCATCGAGGGGTCGCTGGGGCTGTGCGCCCTGTCGTATGCGGTCGGCCTGGTGTTGCAGTTCGTGGTGTTCGTGGTGATCAACGGGGCGTCGTTCCGCAAGCCCGCGGGCGCGCCGGGGACGGTCGCGTCCGGGACGGCGGAGCCGCACGCCGCCGCCGCGGACCGGGCCTCCGCCGCCACCGGCGTGTGGCGGGACGTGTTCTCACCGCGGCGCCTGGGGCTGTTCACCGCCGCACTGCTGCTGATGGAACTCACCCACACCCTCGGCTTCAGCATGTTCGTCCCGCTGCTGACCGGCGGTGCCGCCGACCGTTCCTGGATCGCCGGCACGGCGAACGCCTGCTTCGCCCTCGCGGCGATGATCAGCGGGGTGCTGGTCTCCGGCGGCGCCCTGGGCCAGTGGACCAGGGCCCGGGCACCGCAGGTCGTCCTCGTCGGCTTCTGCGTCCAGATCGTGTTCGGCCTGAGCGTCGCGCACCCGGTGTGGGCGATCGGGCTCTACGCCGTGGTGGGCCTGCTCAGCGGGGGCGACGCGGCGCTGCAGAGCGAAGTCCAGGACCGCTGGCGCCCGGCCGGCTCGTCCCAGGCGTTCGCCGTCTTCGGCGCGGTGCAGGGGCCCGCGCAACTGGTCGGGTCCCTCGCCGTCGCCGCACTGTTGACCTGCCTGTCCGTGGGGACGGTCTACCTCGGCACCGTGGTGGTGCTGGGCCTGGGCTCGGGGCTGGTGCTGATGCTGGCCCGAGCCCGGGCCGAGGCACCGCCGCCCCGCGTCGAGGCCCCCGTTTGACGCCATGGTGCCTCCGGTTCCCACCCCCGGACCGGCCTGCCGAAACCCGATGGAATTCACGAAAGGAACCACGACGTGGCCAACCTTGCCTTGTACGGTCTCGGCGAAATGGGCGCGGACATCGCGCGGTGCCTGGTGTCCCGCGGTGTCGCACTGCACGCGTACGACCCGGTGTCCGACGTGACGTTGGCGGCGGGGAACTTCCACCGCTGCTCGACGGCGGCGGAGGCGGCCCGTGCGGCCGCGGTCCACCTCGTCGTCGTGAAGCGGCCGGACGACGTGCGCGCCCTGCTCTTCGGCGCCGACGGGCTGTGCGCCGCGGCGCCCGCCGGCTCCCACGTGGTGCTGCACACCACCCTCACCCCGCAGACCGTCCGCGAACTGGCCGAGGAGGTGCGGCGGCAGGGGCACGTCCTGCTGGACGCCGCCCTCAGCCGGCGCAACGGTCTGATCCGCGAGGGTTCGCTGTCCCTGTTCGTGGGCGGGACGGCCGAGGAGGTCGCCGCCGTGGGGCCCGTCCTGGACCGCTACGCCGACAACGTGGTCCACGCCGGGCCCACCGGTGCCGGGATGACCGTCAAGCTCTGCAACAACTGGCTCCTCTACAGCAACCGGCACGCCGCGCTCCAGGCGCTCGGCACCGGACGGGCGCTCGGCGTCGACCCCGACGTCCTGCGCGGCGCACTGGCCTCGTCGACCGGTTCCAGTTGGGCACTCGCGCACTACTCGGACCTCGACGAGGCGATCGTCACCGGCCAGGGCGCCCCGGCCGTGGTGCGCGAGCGGACCACGTCCGAACTGCGGATGGCCCGGGACATGGCCGCCACCAACGGCCAGGTGCCCACCAGCCTTCAGGAGACCTTCGCGCTGCTCGACGCGATGTGAGCCCCCGTCCCGCCGGCGCCGGGAAGCCGGCCCCGCCCGTCCGGAAGGGCGCCCATGCACACTGACACCGTTTCCCCCGACGAGCTCGACAAGGCCGTCGCCGGCCTGCCCGTGCAGGTGTGGAACGCGCCGACGGCGGCCGAACTCTACGGACAGACCCTCAACCTCGTCTGCCGGACCCGCGGCGGCCGCACGGCGGGCGCCTGGGTGGTCCCCCTGGACGACGACGGAACGGCCGCCCGCCGTCCCTTCCGACTCCTGCCCTACGCCTCACCATGGGTGGACCCGGAACTGCACCCCGTCGACCGCCACCGGGCGGTCCTGTCGATGACCCAGGCACTCATGGACCGGGTGGAGTCGGCGGAGATCCCGATGGACCCGCGCTTCGGAGAGGCGGCCGCCCTGGCCGAAGCGGGGGCCGAACTCCTCTGCCGGCACACCCGCGTCCTGGAACTGCACGCCGACCGCGATCCCCGCACGGGGTACGTGGCCACTGCCCGGAACCACATCCGGGCCGCGGCCCGGGAGCACACCGTGCGGACCGCCCCGCTCGACGCGTTCGACTTCTCCCGCGCGGTCGTCGGCCAACCGCCGGACGCCGTCGCCGCGCGGCGCAGGTCGGGACTGCGCGTCGGCGGTGTCGAGCCGGCGCTGTGCCTCGCCGCGACGGACCCCGACGGGACCTGCCGGGGCCAGGTGTTCGTCCTGCTCTGCGACGGCGCCGCGGTCCTCATGCACTCGTGGTTCGACCGGGCGGGCGCCCGCGGGGTGCCGAGCCTGCTGGTGGACGAGGCGATCGCGTGGGCGGGCCGGCAGCCCGGCACCGACGTGTTCGACTTCGAGGGCAGCGTGCTGCCCGGCGTCGACCGCTTCATGACCGGATTCGGCGCCCGTGCCTGCGCCTACCCGCAACTGCGGTGGCGCCGCTCGACCGAGCCGGGCGCGGGAGCGGGGGAGTTCGGATGACCGCCACCGACCGGCCGACCGAACCCCACCCCGGCACCGACCCGCCCAGGGCGGCCCCCGCGGCGCGGCACCGCCCCGCGCCGGCCCGGGCCGCACCGCCCCCCGGGCCGGTCCACGACCTCAGGATCGTCGACCTCGACGCCCTCACCCCGGCCCAGGAAGGAGCCTGGACCACGGCGTACCGGCGGCACGGCACACGGTTGCAGCAGTCCCCGGGGTACGCCCGCGCGGTGCGCGCCGCCGGCCATCGGGTCGTCGTCGCCCTCGCGCCCGACGGCATCGCCGCCTTCACCGACGAGGGCGCGGTGCTCACGGCGGTCTGCGACGACGAGCCCGTGCTGACCGAGCACGGCCAGGCGGAGCGCCTCGCCCGTCTGGTGACGGCCGTCCACCGGGCCACCGGCGCGTCCGTCTACCTGCCCCTGGTGGCCGCGGCCCACGCCGAGTCCTGCGCCCGCGCCGGGTGCACGGTCTGGCGCCGCCCGCCCAACTCCCTGATCGACTGGTCCCGCGACGGCGCCGACCTGTGGGAACGCGCCCTGGCGCGTGGCTCCTCCCAACTGCGCCGGAAACGACGCCTGGTGGAGCGCGACGGCCTGACGCTACGGCCCGGAACGTCCGGTGCGGGCGCCTTCGCGCACGTCCTCGCGGTCGACGACCGCTCGTGGAAGGCCCGTCAGGGACAGAGCATGCGGCTGCGCGGCGGACAGGACGCGCTCTACGGACACCTGGTCGACACCGGCGAGGTCACGGCCGCCCTGCTCCTCGACGGCGAGCGGCCGGTCGCCTTCCGCCTGGACGCCCGGGTCGGGGACCGGCTGACGAGCCTGAAGTGGTCCTACGACGAGAACTACCGGCGCTACTCGCCCGGGCTGTACCTGCTGACGGAGGGACTGCGGCAGGAGTGGGCGGGCCGCGGGGTGCGCACGGTGGACCTGCACGGCAGCCCCGACGCGCTGAAGGACCTGCTCCACAGCGAACGCGTGCCGCGGGCCGACGTGTGGTGCGGCGCCGCGGACCGGGCCGCCCTCCGGGCACGTGAGCGCGCGGACCTGGACGCCCGGGTGGCCAGCGCCCACGAGGCGGGGAAGGGGCTGCGCCATGCCTTCGACTGACCCGGTGGTGGACGCCGCGGTCCGGGACCTGCTGGACCGTTGGGGGCAGCCCGCCGCGGCGTTCTGCGCCTCCGGCGGCGCGGCGCTCGAAGCGGCCCTGGAAGTGCTGGAGGTGGGCTCGGGCGCCGAGGTCGTGGTGCCCGACGTCGGCTGCCACTCCGTCGCCGCGGCCGTCGTCCGCGTCGGCGCGGTGCCGGTGTTCGTCGGCGTCGGCGAGGGCTTGACCCTGCACCCGCCGGACGTGGCGGCGGCGTGCTCCGCACGGACCCGCGCGGTCATCGCGGTGCACCAGTACGGGCTGCCGTGCGACGTGCCCGGCATCGTCGCGGCCGTCCCGCGCGGCGTGGCGGTCATCGAGGACGTGGCCCAGACCTGGGGCTCGACGACCCGGGGCGTGCCGGCCGGCTCCACCGGCACGCTCACCGTCACCTCGTTCGGGCCGTCCAAACCGGTGGCACTGGGCGCCGGCGGTGCGCTCCTCGGCCCGGCAGACCTGGTGTCCGGTGCCGTCGCACGGGGCGACACGTCGGACCGGCACCGGCCGCGTCCCCCGTCACCCGCGCGCTTCCCGGCGCCCCTGTACCCCCTGCTCCCGGCCGCCGTCGCCGAGGCGGACCGCCAACTCGCCAGTCGTAGGGCGGCGGTTGAGCGCTTCACCGGCGGTGACTTGGCCAGGCACTTCCGCCTCCCCGGCCTGCTGCCCGGCTCCAGCGCCGGTTGGACCCGCGTGCCGCTCTACCCGGCAAGGTCCGCAACGCCCCGCCACCTCGCGCAGCTGACGGACGCCCTGGGGGCCGCCCAACGGATGCATCCGCGCCCGCCGTCCGCCCTGCCGATGTTCCGGGGCCGGGACACCCGCGTGGTGACCGGCACCCGGCGGCCCGTGGAACCCCTTCTCGTCAAGATTGGACGACCCTCATGACGGTGATCAATCCGCACCAGTTCTTCGACCTGTCGCGGGAGGACCAGCAGTCCCTCACCCACTTCCGGGCCACCCTCGCCGACGGCCAGCTCTTCCGCTACGTCGAGGGGGACCGCGAGTCCGCGAACACGCTCATCGAACGTCACTTCGCCGGGTACTTCCGCAAGGAGGCCGCCACGGCGGTGGCCAACGGCACCGTCGGACTGCGCCTGGCGCTGCGGGCCCTGGGCATCGGCCCCGGCGACCGCGTCCTGGTCAGCGCCTACTCCTTCATCGCCTGCGCGATGGCGGTCTCCGCGGTGGGTGCGGTGCCCGTCCCCATGGACATGGACACCGCCCTCACCCCCGACACGGCCGCGCTGGAAACGCCGGATGAACCGGTCGCCGCGGTGATGGTCGTCCACGTGCAGGGGCACGCCGTGCCGGCGGGGCGGCTGCGGGAGCTCTGCGACCGCTTGGGCGTCCCGCTGATCGAGGACGTCTGCCAGGCACTCGGGGCGTCGTCCGCGGACGGTCGGGCCGGCGAGCTCGCCGACGTCGCCGTCACCAGCTTCCAACAGTCCAAGCAGATCTCCTCCGGCGAGGGCGGACTGGTCGCCGGCGGCGCCGAGGTCGTGGAGCGGGTGTACCGGATGGCGGACCTGGGCGCCGTCCGGCACGACGGCGGCCTGCCCGACTGGGACGACGAACGGGCCCTGGTCGGGGACAACCTGCGGATGACCGAACTCCAGGCGGCCCTGGTGATGGACCAGGCCCTGACGCTCCATCAGACACTGGCCCGGCAGCGGGGCCTGCGCAGCAGCCTGCGGGAGCAACTCGGCGCCGACACACCGGTCCTGGACAGTTCGCGCCCGGAAGGGGACGCGGCGTCACACACCCTGTTCGTGGCCCGCAGCACCGCCGACGCCGCGGAGTTCTGCACCGGGCTCGCGGCCCGCGGCGTCCTCGCCCGCGTGGTCTGGAAGAAGACCTACCCTGAGTACGGATTGTTCCGGCGCGTGCTGCCGAGCGCACCACACCCGTGGCCGAAGAAGGCAGAGGCGCTGGCGCCCAGGATCCTCAGCGTTCCGACCTCGAAATACCTGACGGATGCAGCCGTTTCCCAGGTGGCCGAGGCCGTCGTGGCGCACCGACACCATCTCGTCCAGGAAAGGTAACCACCCCAATGAACCGCATCGCGCTGCTGCTGCGCGGTCTGCCCGGCTCCGGCAAGACCACCACCGCCGCCCTGCTGCGGGACTCCCTGGTCCCCGCCGTCCGGATCTCCAACGACTCCGTCCGGTACATGGCCCGGCCCCGGGACTTCAGCGACTTCACCCTCGTGGCCTCCGAGCTCGGCTGCCTCGACCTGGCCCTGTCCTACCTCGACAGCGGCTTCACCCCCGTGATCGACGGCGTCTTCGAGGACGTGGACTTCCTGGCCGCCCAGGAACTGCGCTTCCAACGGAAGGGCATGCGCCTGGTGACGATCACCCTGGACGGCACACTGACCGACCTGCTGGACCGCAACAACGCCCGTGACCCGCTGGCGCGCATGGACGAGGACCGGGTCCGCGAGCTGCACCAGCAGTTCCGCCCCGCCGGCCTGCTGCTCGGCATCCACGACAAACAACCCGAGGAGGTCGCGGACGACGTCCTGGACCTCCTCGAACTCACCGCGCAGGAAGCCGGGACCGAGCCCGAGCCCACCGAGGACGTGGACGTGCTGTTCCTTCGGCACGGCGCCCCGGACTACCCGAGCGACACCTACCCCGACCCGTACGCGATGGGACTGTCCGCCCGCGGACGCGACGAGGCGCGGTCCGCCCGAGGAGCCGTCGAACGGTTCGCACCCGACGCGGTGTACGCCTCCGACTTCCTGCGCGCCCGGGAAACGGCCGCGCTGGTCACCGCCGCACTCGACGTCGAGGTGCAGCAGGAAGCCGCCCTGCGCGAACGCGTCTTCCACGGCTTCGCCGGCGTCGACCTGGACGACGTGCGACGACGCCTCGGCCCCGAAGCCGACCGGGTCCTGACCGGCAACAGCGACCTGTGCACGGTCGACGGCGAGGAGAGCTACGAACAGGCCCGCGACCGGGTCCTGGAGTTCTTCGCCACCCTGGCCGCCCGCCACCCCGGCCGGCGCGTGCTGGTGGTGGGGCATGGCGGACCGCACCACTGGCTGCTGGAGCGGGCCTTGGGCGCGGACCTGCGCGGAGTGCGCGCGCTGCGCTGGGAAACCGGCCACTTCTCGCGCTTCCGGATCGCCCCGGACGGAGTCTCGGTGGACTTCGTCAACCGCTCGCCCGAGGACGTCGCCCGCAGCCCGCAGCCCGCCAAGGAGGCCCCATGACCCTGCGCTCACCGCTCGTCGGCGGGCGGGCCCGGGTGGCGGTGGTGGCCACCCCCTTCGGCTTCGGGCCCTCCTCGAAGGCGTACAGCATCGGCCAGGTGCTGGCCCGGGACCACCACCTGGACGTGGCGTACTACGGCACCGACTCCGCGCTCGACTTCTTCACCGCGCAACCGGACGCCCCCGCCCGCCCGTTGGACGACCCACCGCCGGGACAGGACCCACCGGCCCTGCGATCCGCGGACGCCGTGGTCAACGTGCTGGCCCCCGAGCTGATCGGCACGGACCGCCTGGCCGCCCGCACGTACTACGTCGACAGCCTCGGCTTCATGTGGACGGCGGCCGACGTGCCGCCGGACAGCCCGCTGCACCGGGTCCGCGCCTACCTCGCGCAGGACCTCTTCGGCAGCGTCGCCCACCTGGCCCGGCTCGGCCTGCGCGACGTGATCCCGGTCTCCGGGATCGTCGCCCGGCCCCCCGCCGCGACGCAGACGGTCCCCGCCCCGGCGGGCCCGCCGGGAGGCACCGCCGCCCGGGCCCCGGGCCGCCCCCGGGTGCTGGTGCAGCTCGGCGGCCTCGGCAACCCGGCCGGACACACCTCCG